>JAEWAC010000046.1 GCA_023391895.1 Bacteroidota bacterium | reverse complement strand
CCTGCAATCCATCTCCCCCCATCAGCCGCTTATAAGCATAGTTGCCATCGTCCAGCCACTCCGCGTTTTCTTTATGGGTAGAAGGCCCCCACCACACGCCGTTATCCTGCAAGCCACCGTATACATTATAGGGTTTGGCATCGTCTACCGCAATGGCGTAAAACTGACCTACCGAAGGCGTGTTGGCCTTAAACCAGTGCGCCCCGTTGTCGTAGGTAATGTTCAGGCCGCCGTCGTTGCCACTAAAAATGTGCGAATCCCGCTGCGGGTTGATCCAGGCGGCATGGTGGTCGGCATGTACGTTTTCCTTGTCCATCTTGACAAAGGTTTTACCGCCATCGGTGGACAGCTGCATGTCATAGCCGGTGACCACCACCTTTTGATCGTTGTTGGGCGCGATATAGATTTTACCAAAGTAATAGCCATAGGTATTGTATAGCGTGGGCAGGTCTTTGGTGTTGGTTTTGCGCCAGCTTTGCCCGCCGTTGTCGCTGCGGTAAATTTCGGCCCCAATAATGGGCGTGTTGAACAAGGCCGTGTTGGCATCGTACAGGTAGTTCCAGATGGCGTTGGGCTGCAATGAACCGTTGGAGATGCGCTCCAGCACCATTTGGGCCGTATAGCGGGGATACAGGCGATTGCGCTTTAAAAACGTATCCAGCCGGCGCGGATCCAGCTGCAGAAACTGATCTTTGGTAATATTTTCAAAATCGCGGAGGGCATAGGTCAGGGAATCTACTTTTTTTTGCGCCGTATCGGGTTTTCTAAAATTATTGTCCAGTACTGCGTACACTACCTGCGGGTTTTGGGGGTAAACGGCAATGCCAATGCGGCCCACTCCATCGCCTACAGGAAAGCCGGCCCCTTGTTTGGTCAGCAGGCTCCAGGTAGTACCACCGTCGGCGCTTTTGTAAATGCCGCTGGTTTTGCCGCCCTCTTCAAAGTTCCAGGCGCTGCGGGTACGGTACCAGGCGGCGGCATACACTTCGGACGGGTTTTTGGGGTTGATGTCCAGGTCCACTATGCCGGTATTTTCATCAATGGCCAGGGTTTGTTGCCAGCTTTTGCCGCCGTCGGTGGTTTTATATACACCTCGCTCTTTGTTGGGCGAGTACAGGTGACCGAGTACCGCCACCCAGGCAGTATTGTCGTTGGTGGGATGCAGTTGAATTTTACCAATGTGGTGCGATTCGGGCAGGCCCATATACTGCCAGCTTTTGCCGCCATCGGAGCTTTTATATACCCCAATGCCCGCGTAGGAGGAGCGGCTGCTGTTGACCTCGCCGGTACCTACCCAAATGGTGCGGTTATTCCAATTAACGGCGATGTCGCCAATGGTAATCACGTCGGCACTATCAAAGATGGGAGTAAAAGACTGACCATTGTTAGTGGTATGCCACAGTCCGCCGGTGGCATAGGCTACATAAAATTCAGTAGGATCGGCTGCATTTACTTCCAGGTCCACCACGCGGCCGCTCATCACGGAAGGACCAATATTGCGGAAAGCCACGTTGTTGATGATCGACTTTTTTTCCAGCACCTGCCGCTGCTGCAGACCTTTGAGGCGGTCGGCGGCGGAAGTGGGTTTTACCTGGGCATTTGACAAAATTGTAACGGAAAGAAATAGAAAAAGCCAGAAGCTTTGGGTTAATTTTGAAAACATAGCAAGGATGCTTAATTTAAAGTGTATATCCTTCAAACATACTAAACTATGAGATACCTGTTACCGCTTCTGCTACTCGTTTCATCATCAGCATGGGCACAGTGTAAAGAATATATGATAGGCGTAAACGGCGATACGCTGAACTGTGTGGATATGAAGGGCCTGAAGCAGGGCCCCTGGATTATTAAGGTAGACAACCTGCGAGGCGAAAGGGGCTACGAGGAACAAGGTTATTTTGTCAACGGCAAACGGGAAGGCAAGTGGCAGCGCTTTTCACTCGAAGGCGACCTGCTGGCCATTGAAAACTATCGCTGGGGAAACAAAAACGGCAAAAACGTGTACTTCTCCAACATGGGCGATCCCCTGCGGGAAGAAAGCTGGCGGGCCGTTAACCCCGACTACCCCTACGATACCGTGAATGTGTATGATGTAAACGATCCTACCAAAGTAGTAGGACATCAAATTGTAAAGGTAGAAGGCTCCTCCTTAAAGCACGGCACCTGGACGTATTTCGATCCGCTGAGCGGCCGTATCGAAAAAACAGAAAGCTGGTACCTGGACAAGCCGGCAAAAAAAGCCGGCGAGGGCGACGATGACCTGTTGCCGATTGATGTAACCGATAATACCGCTACCGCCAACCCAACGACCGACAAAAAGCAGGTAGCCAAGCCCAAGGAAGTCCTGGAGTTTGAAAAGAAAAATTCCGGCAAAAAGAAGATCCGTGTACGTGACGGCAGTACCGGCGGATAAAAGAATTGGATCAGTAAAAAATAAAAGCCTGCATTGTTTTGCAGGCTTTTATTTTTTATACGAAACTATTACCCGTATGATGATTGATACGCAACTGCTATTCAGACGGGTTTCTGATCTAGGTAAAATCAACGCTTTCAAAATCCCATAGTAAGAAGGCCGCTGTGTTGCCCCTTGCACTTACACTTTTGCAACAACATCATTTCGTTCTCTGGATAGCGGCTTGGTATGAGTATTCACCATTGACGATAGAATTTCATAAAGTTGAAAACAATTGAGTATTAGATACGCTTAGGCGGCACCGGCCTGTACCGTTTCTCTTACGCCTTGTGCGTAGGGCGTAGTAGCAAAGGAAAACCTCTGGTCAAACTTTTGGCTGTTGAAAAAATAGTCCCGGTCGCTTTGATACAACATTTCCTTCAGTTCCCTTAAAAAGGGCACAAAAATGCTGGCCATCGTTATCATTCCTTTGGACATAGTACTGTACCTGGGCACCACCTGCAGCTCATGAGCAAACAGTTCTACCCATTCTTTACCGGTTATTTTTTGAGGGTCGGTAGGCAAATGCCATACATGGTTATAGGCATCTGGCGTATTGCCCAGCATAGCTGTGGCTCGGGCGGCATCGGGCACATAGGTGCCGGAATGCACTTTGGAAGCATCAACCAGCCACAGGGCTTTTTTGCCTTTCTTTAAATTCTTATATACCGTTTCCATTATCGCGCTGTTGGCTACACCCGGCCCATAAAAGTCGGCCGAACGCACAATCATGGCTGTTAAAGCACCGCGATGCACTTCGCCCAGCAGCATTTGTGCAATAGAAGCCCGCACTTTGCCTTTTTCGCTAAAAGGGTTTACCGGTGTGTCTTCTTTCATGTTGTGCAGGCTGTTGGCATCGTACATGTACACGTTGTCAAAGAACACCAGCTTGGCCTGGTGCTGTATGCAGGCGTTGATCACATTTTGCATCACCTGTGGCCACTGCTGCTGCCATACTTTTAATTTATACTCGAGGCCGGCAGTAAGGTATACAATCTCAGAGCCAGCAACGGCGGCCAGGGTTTGCTCGGCATTGGTGAGGTCGGCTGCCAACACTTCATCAGTGTCGTTTACTTTTTGGGGCTTTCTGCTCACCAGTCGTACCTGGTGGGTGTAAGCGGTGAGTGCTTTGGCCAGTTCTTTTCCGATGGCGCCACCAGCACCTAAAATGGTTTGCATGTTATGGTTTTAAGGTTGTGCAATAGTAGGATTTTTACCCAGTTGTTTGTCAAAATGATTCCTGAAATACAGCAGCTGGTACTGTACCGCATTGGCCCAGTAGTTCCAGTCGTGCTTTCCGGGCCGCTCAATGTAATCGTGCGGTATTTTCAGTGCCAGCATTTTCTGGTGCGCCATCCGGCTCATACCAATAATATAGTCATCAATGCCACAATCCATGATAATGGCCAGCGAGTCTTTGGGATAATTTTCCATTTCCTTCATGATGGACAAGTCCTTGTAGTACTGGCGGTTGATAAGCGTATCGCCCAGGCGTTTTTCCACGTCATAGCCTTTGGTAATGTAATCAATCACCAGGGCGCCGCTCATACTGCCACAGGCACCGAAAAAACTGGCGTGCCGAAAGCCTAAAAACAAGCCTCCGTGCCCACCCATGCTGAGGCCAGTAATGGCCCTGGCTTTACGGTCTTTGATGGTGCGGTACTTTGCTTCTATATAAGCCGGAACTTCTTTGGCGATATAGGTTTCAAACTGCATGGTGGCATCTACTGGGCTGTCAAAATACCAGCTGCTGAAGGCACCATCCGGGCACACAATGATTATCTGGTAGGCGTCGGCAAATTGTTTTAACTGCGGCACTTTATGCACCCAGTTCTGGTAACTGCCACTGTAGCCATGCAGCAGGTAAACGGTAGGAAACGGGGCGCTGTTTTTGGAATAGGTATCGGGTTTGATGACCACGCATTTGTAGGCTTTGCGCATGCTGTTGCTGTAGATGCTTACGGTATCTACGGTGCCGGCCGTAGCATAAAGAGAAATTAATAAAAGGATAAAAACGGAAATGCTTTTTTGCATATGGGTGGGTTGAGGTGGTAAAGATATTTGTATTTCCTGTTTGCTATAAAACGTTGAGCAACTAAGGAATGTTTTATTGCAGGTAAGCAGGCCAAATATTCTGCTGCATTTGTACAGCATGTTGATGCTTGGGTAGTTTTAAGAACTCACTGTCTATTTAATAACATTTCGAAAGTGCACAGGGCTGTTAATTTGTTATCCTTATAGAAATTGCAAGAACTGTCCTACTTTCCCCTCCCCTGCTTTGCTAAATTAGTTTTAGCATCTCCTTTTAACTTCTTTAAAATTCCATATGCTTTTTGTTGATGGTTGGCAATTGACAGATGACGGAAGCATATTTCTTTAAAACGCCATATAGTCATTTGTTTCAAAACTTCATATTCTGTTTAAAAATTTCATCTACTCTATGAGGTTTTCAAAAATTCATAACGCCTTTCCCTTCTGTCATGCTGAACTAGTTTCAGCATCTCCTGCTACACTTCAAAACCCCATATGGTATACTTTTTCAAAAGTCCATACGACTATTTACTGTGCTCCGGTAGGTAGCGCTTCTTATTTTTTCTCCCCGAAAAAGTAAGCAAAAAGTTCAAGGCTGCCCTGATCACTCCGCCCGTTTGGCCGGCCCACGCACAAGCAACCCTCATTCCTGAATGTATCTTTCTTATAGTTCTGTAGGTTATTTGGACTTGAACTACAGGTATAGGTTTTGAAGAAGTTCAAATCCTTTTGCGTGCTGAGGTAAAATACTGGAGGCGCGGTATCCCGCTACACTGTTCCTATAGCAATAAGAGTTCTGAAGCTGGCGCGGCCTAAGGCGCTGGAACAGGCTTGCTGTCCTGATTTTGGATTTTGGATTATGACTTTTCACTTTTGCTTCCGCTTTCAGCCTTTAGCTTTCCGCCTTCTTTACTTATCACTTAAAACTTACCACTTACAACTCCTCTCCCTGCTGTGGACCGTCGTCTGTCGACCGTGGACATCCTTCTTCAACCCTGTTATTTTTCTATTTCCTCCGTCTTCCAGTGGTGGGCACCCTGCATCATAAACTTTTTGCTTTGTTCAATGGCGTCCATTACCTGTTCCAGAATTTCTTCGGCCGGCGCATCGTAATTGATGGCCAGGGGCGGCTTAAAGGTGACGGATAGCGGTATACCTTTCTTTTTAAACTTCAGGCCTTTTTTATCAAAGGCCCTCCAAAAGCCCTGTATAACCACCGGTATTACTACTGGTTGGGTTAGCTTGATGATGTAAGCGGTGCCCTTACGACCCGGTGCATACGCCTTGGTAGTGCCCTGCGGAAAGGTAATGACCCAGGCTTGGCTGAGTGCCCGGTGGATTTTTCGGGTATCGGAAGGATCCAGGCCGCGACGCACTTCATGCCCGTCCTGCCGCCAGGTACGCTTAACGGTAATGGCTCCGGCCAGAGTAAACAACCGGCTGATCCAGCTGGCCTTCATGGTTTCTTCGGCCGCTACATAATAAACCCGGGTAAAAGGGTTGAGCAAATAATAAGGCACTCCCAGGCGGTTGCGCTTGCGCCATTTTACCGCACAAAAAATGTGTAAAAAGGTAATAACATCCGCAAAGTAGGTCTGGTGATTGCTGACAAACAGCACATTTTGTTTGGGAAGGTTTTCTATATGTTCGGTACCCTGTATTTTCAATTTGTTGACAATAGCCAGGCCCGGGTATGAAAATATTCCCACCACCGCATACACCACCTTTCGAACCAAACTATTTTCTGCAACATTTTTCCAAAAGCTCATCTACAAGCGATTAATGCATTAAAGTTAAGTGTTTACAAATTGTTAAGTCAGTTTCTGACAATGAGCCGGCTTATGCAATTTGTTCTTTCTCATCATCCAGTATAAAAATTAATGCCATGAAGAAAGTCCTGTTCCCCCTGTTGCTGTTGCTGCTCGCTTTCTCCACTCATGCACAAACCGACAAAAATAGCTATCCCAAAACAATTTCTGTAACCGGAAGCGCAGAAATGGAAATTGTACCCGATGAAATTTATGTACAGGTAGATTTAAAAGAGTATGATAAAAAAGGCAGCGGCAAGGTTAGTATTGATAAAATACGACAGCAGTTTTTGCAATCGGCAAAAGCCGTAGGCATCCCAGACTCGGCCATCAGCATTGCCGCTTACGATGGCTGGAACGGCAACCCCTGGCTGCGCAAAAAAAATAAAAAAGAAGAGCTGTATGCCTCCATTGCCTACCAGGTAAAGCTGCGCAGCAGCCAGCAGCTGGACGAGCTGGTAAACCGGCTGGACGACGAAGCCACGCAAAACTTTTTTATACAGCGCACCGCCCACAGCCAGATAGAAGCCTTAAGAAAACAACTGAAAATAGCCGCAGTAAAAGCTGCCAAAGAAAAAGCCCAATACCTCACGGCCGCCATTAACGAAAAACTGGGCGAAGCAGTAACCATCAACGAGCCCACGGAGCATTTTATACCTTACTATAACCAGTATAAAACATCCAACACCATGATACGGCAGGGTGCAGAAGCTATGGGAGCCACTACCGATACCGCACCGGTTGACTTCAGAAAAATAAAACTGAAATACGATGTAACAGTGGTCTTTGCATTATGACCGCTGATTAAAGAATTAGGTAGCATTAGCGGGAAGCTTTGGCGGGAACCTATCCTATTGAAAAAGCTGTCTTTTTGCTACTGCTTAAAAGATGCCGAAAAGATGAGCTGCGACGACTTAGGTTGGGAGCTCCCGGTTCAAGGGCAGGATGACCACATCACAGTTTATCTTACTTCATCCTACCAGCAGTTGAGTTTGAAGTTAGAGCGTTTTTTACACTGAAACCATCCTGCTAATCCAACTAATCCTTCAATCCGCGGTCAAAGAAAAGGTCCGCCAATTGGCGGACCTTGAAATCTATAAAAGAACAACTTATTATTATTGTTGTTGTTGCTGATCACCTTTGTTCTGCTCTTCCTGTTGCAATCTTTCTTTGATCTGCGCCAGCGCACCCAGGTCGCCCAAGGTTGGCTTTTCCACTTTGCTTTGCAGGTTTTTCACGGCTTTTTTGGTTTTATCAGCATCAGCGCGGGCTTCTTTGCGGGCTGCATTCTGCTCGTCGGCTTTTACTTGTTCCCAAATACGGCTGTGAGAAAGAACGATGCGTTTTTCGTTGCGATCAAATTCAATTACCATGAATTCAGAAGTCTCGTCAGCACCTACGCTCTTGCCATCTTCTTTGGCCAGGTGGCGGTTAGGCGCAAAACCTTCCAGACCATAAGGTAGCTGTACAATAGCACCTTTATCGTCTTTACGGCTTACGGTTCCTTCATGAATGGTACCGATGGCAAAAGTATCCTGCAGGCTGTTCCAGGGATCTTCTTCAAGTTGTTTGTGCCCCAGTTGCAGCTTACGGTTTTCCTTATCGATAGCCAGGATCACCACTTCAATATTTTCGCCCACTTTAGTGTACTCACTGGGGTGGTTGAAACGCTTCAGCCAGCTCAGGTCAGAGATGTGAATCATACCACCAATACCGGCAGACAGTTCAACAAACACACCATACGGGGTAATGTTTTTCACCACACCGGTATGACGGCTGCCTTCAGCAAACTTGGTTTCGATATCGCTCCACGGATCTTCGGAAAGCTGCTTGATAGACAAGCTCATCTTGCGGCTTTCTTTGTCCAGGGTTACCACTTTGGCTTCGTGCTCGTCACCCAGTTTGAAGAATTCTTTGGCATTGATCGGCGTGTTGGCCCATGTAATTTCCGATACGTGTACCAGACCTTCTACACCCGGCAGAATTTCCAGGAACGCACCGTAATCTTCAATGTTCACCACTTTACCTTTCACTACAGAACCTTCTGCAATGGTTTCAGGCAGCACATCCCAAGGATGCGGCGTCAGTTGTTTCAAACCTAAAGAAATACGCTTCTTCTCGTCGTCGAAATCCAGTACCACCACGTTGATCTTCTGGTCCAGCTTCAACACCTCGGATGGGTGGTTGATACGGCCCCATGAAATATCGGTAATGTACAGCAGACCGTCTAAGCCACCCAGGTCCATAAAGGCTCCAAAGTCGGTGATGTTTTTCACCGTACCTTCCAGAACCTGGCCTTTTTCCAGCTGGCCGATGATCTGGGCACGTTGTGCTTCGATATCGCTTTCGATCAGCGCTTTGTGCGATACTACGGCGTTCTTGATAGCTTCGTTGATCTTCACCACCTTGAACTCCATGGTCTTGCCTACAAACTGATCGTAATCGGTTACCGGCTTCACGTCGATCTGAGAACCTGGCAGGAAGGTTTCCATACCAAATACATCCACGATCAAGCCGCCTTTGGTTTTGGAGGTAACAGTACCGGTAATAACCTCGCCTGTTTTGTGTACTTCCACAATGCGCTCCCAGGCACGGGCGGTGCGGGCTTGCTTGCGGCTCAGGTTCAGGTTGCCGGCGCGGTCTTCTTTCTCCACTACCATCACTTCCACTTCGTCACCTACTTTCAGGTTTTGCAGGTCGCGGAACTCGTTCAAAGAAACCAGGCCGTCACTTTTAAAACCAATGTTCAAAACCACATCGGTATTCGTGATACCCACCACAAGTCCTTTGATCAGTTCACCGTCGTTGATCTGTACGAACGTGTTTTCATACACTTTGTCGTACTTTTCTTTTTCTTCTTTGCTGTAAGACGCGACGTTGCGTTTGTCGATACTCCAGTCAAAGTCATCATGAGCGGTTTCTACAACCGGCTCTTGAACAGGTGCATTTGTTGTCGCTGTAGCCACATCAGCTGTCTCGGTTTGAGCAACTGGTGTAGACTCCTGTCCTTCAGCGTTTGGGTTAACAATTTGATTTTCTTCCATAAAAATTCCCGAGGGTTTTGTTCGGGCCTGCAAAGATAAGCTAAATGCAGGGAAAATGCCCGTCCTATGGACATTTTAAGAATTCTTAGGAGGCCGTTTTTTGAGGGGTGGTCCACGGTCGACAGACGACAGTCCACAGTGGGAACCGTGAATGGTCAATCGTCAATGCTTCAGGCTTGAAGGGCTATATGAGGTTTTGAAGAGGTTGTACAGCCACTTGCCACTGGCTGCTGAACTTGTTTTAGTATCTCCTTCTAACTTCTTCAAAAGTCTATATTGCAGTTTGAATTCTCACCTTTAGGGTTTTCAAGAAGTCGTAACGCTTGCAGCCTCTGTCATGCTGAACTTGTTACAGCATCTCCTGCTCACTTTTTCAAAAACCCATATAGTCAACATTTTCAAAACTACATATAACTACTGGCTTTTCTTTGTGTAGTCAGCCGTTATTACTTTTTCTCCCCGAAAAAGCAAGCAAAAGTTCAAGGTCAACCCGATGGCTCCGCCCCTTTGGCCTTGCCCACGCACAGCAACCCTCACTACAGCAGGTATCCTACACTCAATTCAGTAGATAATTTGAAGAGTTTTTGCAGGTATGGGGTTTTAAAAGAGTTGAGTCTTTTTGCGTGTTATGC
>JAEWAC010000002.1 GCA_023391895.1 Bacteroidota bacterium | reverse complement strand
GTACGATACCGCAGCGGCTTATCAAAAAGTGCAGGAAGCCCTCCGGCAGCTGCAGCAGGGTAAAGCATTTGCCGAAGTGGCCCGTCAGTATTCCGACGATCCTTCGGCGGAGGCAAACGGCGGCGATATGGGTTTTATAACTGTTTTTTCACTGCCTTACGAACTGGAAAACCTGGCGTACGGAACACCGGTTGGAAAAGTTTCTGCCATTTACAAATCCAAAGCCGGTTACCATATTTTCAAAAATGCGGGCGAACGCAAAGCCCTGGGTCGCATAAAAGCCGCCCAGATCTTGCTGGCTTTTCCGCCCGAAGCAGATGCCGCCACCCAACAAAACCTGAAAGAACTGGCTGATTCCTTATACCACCGCCTGCAGCAGGGTGATGACTTTGGCCAGCTGGCCGCCACCTTCAGCGACGATGCGGTATCCAGGCCCGCCAACGGGCAAATGCCCGAGTTTGGCATAGGACAATACGATGCCGTTTTTGAAAATGCGGTTTTTGGTTTGCCGAAGGACGGCGCCATAAGCAAGCCTTTTGCCACGGCCCACGGCTATCACCTGGTAAAACGCCTAGCCCGGGTACCGGTAGCCATCAATAAAAATAATACCCAAGCCTGGTCGGCCCTGCGGGAAAGGGTGGAAGCCAGCGACCGTATGGCGAGCACCACGGCAGCCCTCACCCAAAAGATTTTCCAAACCGCCGGTTACCAGCTCCAACCGTTTTCAGCAACCGCTTTGTGGGCCTACACCGACAGTCTATTGGATCATAAAAAAAACGGCCTGCAGCAGTCCCTGCAAAACAGCTCGCCCCTGTTTACGCTGGGTACCACCACCGCCACCGTGGCCGACTGGATGGATTATGCGCAAACCTACCGGTACAAAGACGATGGCTCCGGCCTGAAGCCTTACCCCCAGGTATGGAAAGAGTTTGTACAAACCCAGGCGTTGGACTATTACAAGGCGCACCTGGAAGATTATAACGAAGCCTTCCGCCAGCAGCTGAACGAATTTGCAGAAGGCAGCTTGTTTTTTGAGATCATGCAGCGGCAGGTGTGGAGCGGTTCCGCCACCGACTCTGCTACTTTACTGGCTTTTTATAACCAGCATTTATCCCAATACACCTGGCGCCAGAGTGCCGATGCCGTATTGTTTTATGCCCCCAGTGCAGCGGCAGCCAAAAGCTTTCAACAACAGTTGGCCAAGCAACCTGGCCACTGGGAGCAATGGGTGGCCGCCAGCAACAGCCAAGTAACGGCCGACTCTGCCCGTTTTGAATTGACGCAAATTCCCAACGCCTCCCGCAAGGCGTTGAAAAGCGGCATGATAACCGATCCTGTGGTCAATGCAGCCGATGGCACTGCTTCGTTTGCCTACGTTATCCGCACCTATCTGCAGCCGCAGCAACGCAGTTTTGTAGAGGCCCGGGGCCAGGTACTGAACGATTACCAGGCCGCAGTGGAAAAAGCCTGGGTGGAAGAACTGAAAAAGAAATACCCTGTTACACTTAATCAAAAAGCATGGACGGAGCTGCTGACAAAGCCATTGTCTTATTAAGGTTCCGTCAAGCAACGTTTATTCCAATCATGGACCTGGCTATGGGGTTTTAAATCAGGGGCCCTGAGGATTTTACTGCAGGATAGGATCAATGCTGAGACTATATGGGGTTTTCAAGAAGCGGAACTTTCTCTTGTGCCTGTCATGCTGAGCTCCTTTCTGCATCTGATGGTAACTTCTTTAAAACTCCATATAGCAATTCTTTAAATAGCTGCATTAAACAGGCGCATTTACAACAGTTGTAGGCAATTTATATGACCAGTCATTACGAATCATACAAGAATACTCAAGAATGGCAATTGATTGAAAAAGCCATACAGGACTTGATGGATAATCAGGACATCCAGCTGTTAACAGAGCGTGACTATGTTGTGGGATATTTAACCAAACAATTGACTGATAATTCACCGACTGAGCAATAAGAATGTCAAAACAAAAAGATGTAGCCCAATATTTAAAGCAATATCCTGTGGCCAAAAGATGGCTGAATCAATGTATAGTTTGCCAAAGTTTCGGTTATAAGCCTGAAATGCCCGAAAAAATACACCCTGGTTATTTAGCTGAGAACCTTCGGAAGCTTTTATCACCTTTAGCAGTCAATGAGCTAAGCATTTGTACATTTTGTGCCCTGCACTGGTCAGGATAAACGTCAAGCAGGCTCTCAAACTGCCTACAACATAAAGTTTACTGCCATACAGGCCACTATTTGTACATCAGCAGAACTACCACTATATTGCTTCAGTAAACGGGCTAAGCTGTTGGATCACAGACGTCCTGTACGGCAGCAAGCCCTAAACCGTTACGGGTACAGTTTTCGTACCATGAAATGGAAGCATGAACAATACATCAATGGTGAATCTCGGCTATGCCTGCATCAATATGACGTTAGCGGAAAAGGGGGTAACCACTAATCGCGGCATGATCAAACGCACGTTTGCAGAAAAAGGTATTCAGTACGCCTCGCAGCTGGCGCTGCAAAACGTACAGGCCCTGCTGCAGATTGTGGAGTGGAATGTGGCTAATGGCATTAAGGTGTTCCGGGTTACCTCCGACCTGTTTCCGTGGGCATCGGAATATCAACTGGAAGACCTGCCCGACTTTGCCGAGATCCGGTCCGTGCTGGAAGCGGTAGGCCGGCACTCCATGCGGCTGTCGGCCCACCCCGGCCCTTTTAATAAACTGGCCGGCAGCGATGCCACACTTAAAAACACCATCAAAGACCTGGAAACCCATTCGCAGATATTTGACCTGATGGGCTTGCCGGCTACGCACTGGCACAAGATCAACATTCATGTAGGCGGCGCCTATGGCGATAAAGAAGCTACGCTGCAGCGGTTTGCCCAAAACTTCCAACTGCTCTCTGCCAACCTGCAGGGCCGTCTGACGGTAGAAAACGACGACAAGCCCGGCTTGTACACCGTAGCTGATTTAAAGCCCCTTTCGGAGGCTACAGGCATTCCCATTGTTTTTGATTATTTTCATCACAAACTGCACCCCGGCGGGCTTACTGAAGAAGCCGCTTTTATCACCGCCTACAACACCTGGGATGTAAAACCGGTTTTTCATTACTCCAGCTCCCGCCGGGACAACGAAGACGCGGCCAGTAAAAAAGAAGCCCATTCCGACTGGGTGCACGAAGAAATTAATACGTATGGTCGGGAGGTTGATATTGTACTGGAAACCAAAATGAAGGAAGTATCGCTGCTGAAGTACGTAGCCCAATATGGGGTTTGAAAGAAGAGACAAAAAAACGGGCGGCAAGCCGCCCGCATTAATCAAAGCTGAACAAGACTACAAAACAAACATCGTACAACAAAGCCAGCCGGAGCCGTACGGGTACGGCAGCAATGACTTTGTTTATTGATCAACTAAATTGCTGAGTTCAATTACTTCTAAACCTCTGTGGGCAGGACCGGTCACTACCTGACCGTTGATATCGTAGCGGGCTCCATGACAGGGACAATCCCAGGTTCTTTCGGCACTGTTCCAGCCTACTACACATTTAGCGTGGGTACAAACAGGATTAACTGCATACAATTTACCACTTTCATCTTTATAAATAGCAACAGAGGTGCCTTCAAATTTTACCACTTTTCCTTCTCCGGGTGCCAGCCCTGCCAGCGCCGCCAGTTTTTCCTGCCCGATGCGCTTGCCCACAAACTCTTTTACCACGTCGGCATTTTCTTTTACAAAAGCCGCAAAGCCGGCTACAGGCTTGATGCGGGCCGGGTCAAACAGCCGGGCATACGCGCTCTGACCTTTCAGCACCAGGTCGCTTAGTGTAAGGGCGGCAATATGGCTGTAGGTAATGCCATTGCCGCTATAGCCGGTAGCTACCAGTATGTTTTCGGAGTTGCCGGGCAGGCGGCCAATGTAAGCCAGCCCATCGGAGGGCTCAAAATATTGCGATGACCATTTAAACGCCACCTGGTCTACGGGAAAGTGTTGGCGCAGGTGACTTTCCAGGCGCGTAAAGCAGGCATCTGTATTCATCACGTGGGCAGTTTTGTGGTCTTCGCCGCCAGCTATCAAATATTGTTGTCCGTCTACTTCCTGGGTGCGGTAGTAGTGGTAGGGGTCGTACATGTCGTAGGCCAGCCCGTCGGGATAGGCACCGTCATGCAGGGTAACGGCCATGACATAGCTGCGGTAAGGCGCACAGCGAAAGTGTAGCAGGTTAATGTGGGGCGGTATATGGGTGGCATAAATGAGCTTGTGCGCCTGTAGGGAACCCAGGCTGGTTTCCATTTCCAGCGGAGCTTTGTCTTTAACCGAATCAATGCGGCAATTTTGCAGGATCACGCCACCGGCTTCCTCAAACGCCCGGGCCAGGGCCAGCACATACCGGGTAGGGTGCATCTGCGCCTGCCGGCGGTACACAATGGCTTTTTGAAAAGGTATGGGTACGGGAATCTGGCTGGCAAAAGCCACTTCCGCTCCGGCTTTCAAAGAAGCATCGATGAGGTCATCCAGCTCTTTTACCTGTTGCTCATCCTGCGCATATACATAGCCGTCTTTTTCTGCATAGCCGCAGTCAATGTTATACGTTTCTACGTGTTGCTTTACCAGGTCCAGCGCTTGCCGGCATGCCCGGGCCACTAGTTGGGCACTATCTTCCCCAAAATCTTTAATGATGTCTTTATAAGAGGTGTCGAGAAAAGTGTTGAGGTGAGCCGTAGTGCCACCAGTGGTGCCAAAGCAAAGCGAATGTGCTTCGGCCACCAGGCACGACCTGCCGGCTTTTTGCAACAGCAAGGCGGTAGTAATGCCGGTAATGCCGCCGCCTGCAATCACTACATCAAAAACCTGTTGCGGAAGGGTAACGGTACGGCCCGAAAAATCGGGCAGGTTGTTTTGCCACAGGCTGGTGAGTGCGCCGTCTCTCTTCATAAAAAGCGGGTTTGTGGATGAAGGCAAAAAAATAGTGCCCGGAAAGGATGATCCATTTACCGCGGCACATGATTGGCGTTTATCAATGTATAATATACTAAATGGGGATTTATGAAACAGGTGCTGTTGGTTGTAATCGGCCTGTTGCTTTATGCTGACACACATGCTCAGGGCCGGAGCATACAAAGCCTGATTGGTAAATGGGAAGCGGTGCGGTGGCGAAACGCCGGTGGGGGACTGGAGGTGGAAGACAGTACCAAACTGTTTATTGTGTACCGGGGACAAAAAAAAGCCATTGTAGACTACAAGGCCGACTTTTCCAAAACACCTATCTGGTTCGACTTTACGGTACAGGATAGTACCGGAACCCTGTCGCTAAAAAGCCTCATCCAGTTCATCAGCGATGACCTGATCCAGTGGCAGGTGTTTGAAGGCGAAGCTCAGCTGGTGCGTTTTGCGGCGGATACAGGTGATACGGTTTACCTGAAAAGAAGGAAATAGGGATTACCATTTTTCCTCGTCATCCGGGCCCGGCGTGGTGGTAAACTGCTGCCGCAGTTGTTCTTTTTGCAGTTGTCGCTCCATCATCAGGTGGCTGATCAGCGCCGCGGCATCGGTATGGGGGTGTTGTTGCAGTAAGTCCTTCAGCTTTTTTTCATCTACATCAATGGTGTACAGCTGCTGTACCAGCCTTTCAAAGTCGTGGTTGATGAGGTAATTGATATAATCTTCCAGCTTTTTTTGCACTGCTTCCCGCTCCGCAGCAGGTAATCGCGAGGTAAGGGTTTGCAGTAAGGCATTGATTTCCATAACCGGTTTTTTAACTACTGTCGGCGCAATCTGTTACAACCCCTGTAAGCTACACGAAAAATGGAGAAGGAAGAAGTTGGATCACAGATTTAACGGATTGGAAAAAGGATTTCACAGATTCGTAAAAGGATATGGGATTTGAAAGAGTTGAAGAAGTTGATTGGTTGAATAGTTGAGCTGTTTAAATGTTTTGTGTTGCGTATGAATTTTTAAAGAAGAGGATCACAGCTTCCGGTGGCTTGCTCTTTTGAATACCGCTTACCTGTCATGCCGAACTTGTTTCGGCATCCCCGGCTATAAGGACTTTAAAAGAACTGAACCAACATCAATTACTAACAAGAGTATATGGGTTTTTGAAGAAGTGGGATCATAGATTACAGAGATGAAAGAAAGAATTTAGCAGATGATGAAACCATATGGGGTTTTAAAGGAGTTAATGTGAGGGATGTTTTTTGGGCCACCAAGACATAAAGGGTGCACTAAGTAAAAAGAGGCTGCAGGTGCGGGAGATTCCGGCTCAAGGTCAGGATGACAAGGGTGAGGGTTCTTTGTTTTATTGAATAGCTTTAGGAGCAGAGCACTTCTTTAAAACCCTTTATGAGCTTTTGAAGAAGTTGATGTTTTTACATTCTTAATTTAGAAAAGTTTCAAAAGCCCATACGTCGATTCTAATGCTGAATTGAAATAAAGTGACGGACCTCCCTCTCCTTCAGGAGAGGGACCGAGGGTGAGGTAAGAACTTCTTTACCGTCATCTGTTAACTATCATCTGTCAACTGAAAACCAAACACCCGATCCTAAAACTTTTCTACCACGCCCAGGCCAAAGAGGGCAAAGTCATACCGGGCCGGGTCTCGGGGATCTAATTGTTTTAACTGGTGGGTGAGTTCCAGGGCGGTCTTCCAGTTCAGCTGCGTGGGGTGCAGCAGGCCCAGGCGCTTGGCTACCCGCGCTACGTGTACATCTACAGGACACACCAGTTGCGCCGGTTTTATTTCCTGCCAGATGCCAAAGTCAACCCCTTTATTGTCCCTGCGCACCATCCAGCGTAAAAACATGTTCAGCCGCTTGCAGTGCGAGCCGCGGGCCGGTGTGGCAATGTGTTTTTTAGTACGCTGCGGCGCATCGGGCAGGGAAAAAAAGTAGCGGTGAAACCCGATCAATGCATTTTCCACGGTTTCGTCTTCTGGCTGCATCCATTGGCTGAAAGCGGTTTGCAGCGAAGGGTGCTGTGCATAATGCACCTGCAAAAACTCTATAAAATACAGCAGGTCGGTGGTGTTGAAGGTGCGGTGTTTAAAATGCAGTAAGGATTTCAGGTCTGCCTCAGTATGGTGCTGCACAAAGTCATAAGGTGCACCATCCATCAGCCGCATCAGCTCTTTGGTTTTGTTGATGATGATGGTGCGGGAACCCCAGGCAAAAACAGCCGCAAAAAAACCGGCAATCTCTATATCCTGCTGCCGGGTAAAAAGGTGCGGAATAGAAATCGGGTCGGAAGGAATAAATTCAGGTGTGTTGTATTCTTCTGCTTTTCTGTTTAATAAATCGGCCAGCTTTGTATCCACGCCGCAAAGCTATAAAACAAAAAGCCAGCTTACAGCCGGCCCAGTATAACTTTTGCTTTTTTGAAATGATCGAGCAGATAAGGATAATGATCATCGCCGGTTAGTACGACCAAAGTTTTGCCTTTGTGTTTTTGCAGCAGGACATCCAGGTGGTCTTTCATTTTGTTATTACGGGTGGTGTAAAAAGCGGTCAGTTCTTCATAGTCGCTTCCTCTTAACTGCAAGTCCAGGCAATTGTAATATTCCTTGATCAACAGTGCATCGTTGCTGGCCAAAATACCTTTTAATGATTGCTTGTTTAAAATATCCATGCGGGCATCGGTATACAACTGGCAGCTTTTGAGCCGGGCGGTATACACGCTGTCCAGCTGTAAGAGGCGCTGCAGGTACCTGGGGCGCGACTGGTCCTGCCAGTAGCGGGGAGGAATAGGCTTGTTTTCAATATCCGGTCCCAGCCAGTCAAAACCTTCTATGGTGGTTGCTGCAAACCAGTGCGGCATCATCCACATTTCAAAAGGATAATTGTTTTTTAAATAACCGCTGTCTTCCTGTATATCTTCCGGTCTTATTTCAACGGCAATTACGTCGGGCTTGATGCGGGCAACCACCGCTTTGATGCTGTCATAAGTATACTGCGGGTTTTTTTTATGAATGCCATGCAGGGTCGGGATCAGATACACTTTTGTTTGTGCAAAAGCGGTTGCCAGCAGCAAAAAAGCAGCAAGGGTGAAAAACAGTTTACGCATGGTATGGGTAACTTGTATTGTAAATGCTTAAAAGCGTTGTTGATTAAAATTGAGCTGCAAAGTTGATGATTTTTTCGGCATACCATTGCGGCTCTTCCTGAAAGGGTGCGTGACCGCCTATATAATGCACCACTGTTTGATTAGGAAAATGAAAGCTTTTGTACAGGTCAGGACCAACGGCATAATCCTTATCGCCGGTCATAATCAACACAGGGCACTTGATGTTGGTGGTAAGCGGTGTATGGTCTTTCCAGTATGCTGCTACGTTCCATACTTTATCGGCAAAGTCGCGGTTGAACTTTCCAATGAGCAGGGTAGCGGAGTCGTTGTATTTTTTTTCATACGCATTGCGGTACATCAGTTTATACCAGACATCTTTTTGACCTAATAGTTCGTGTATTTTCCAAACCCTTTCATTCAGCGGCCGGGTGGTATCGCGGTAAGGCGCCTGGTCTTTAATGCCTAATTCCTTCAATCCAAATTCCAGGTGGCTGGTCATGGATGCCTGCATGTTCAGGGTGCAGTTGATCAGCAGTAAAGCTGAAACGGATTGCGGGTAGTGA
>JAEWAC010000386.1 GCA_023391895.1 Bacteroidota bacterium | reverse complement strand
ATACGGTGGCTTATACTTGCTTTGGTCCGGTAATGTACGACGGGCGCTTTAACAATGGGAGTGGTGATACTACAGCGGCACTGGCCGTACGCTGGACGGCGCATGACGCCTCCAACGAAGGATTGATGTGGCTGAAGCTGAATAAGGCCCGGAATTATAATGAATACCTGGATGCCATAAAGGATTTTCAAACACCGGGACAAAACATGCTGTTTGCTTCCAAAGAAGGAGATATTGCCTTGTGGCAACAGGCCAAGTTTCCGGCCCTCTGGCCGGGACAGGGGTTGTATATCATGCCGGGGCAGGATAGTTCTTTCGGGTGGCAGGGGTATATTCCGCAGGCAGAAAACCCGCATGTGCTGAACCCGGCCAGTGGTTTTATTCAAAGTGCCAACCAGCGCCCGGTAGATTCTTCCTATGCCTATTTTATTCCGGGCAATTATATCGTTCCCCGCGGTATTATCATCCATAACCAGCTGCAGCAGATGCAAAACATTACACCGCAAGATATGATGCGGCTGCAGGTCAACAACTGGGATGGTTTTGCCGCTATGGCCGTGCCGCTGTTGCTGCGAAATATAAATGAAGCGGCGCTTAATGAAAAGCAAAAACAGTATTTGAATTTAGTACGGCAATGGGATTTTAATGCATCGGCAGACGCCAAAGCGCCTACGGTTTTCAGAAGCTGGTGGGATACGCTGGAGCAAAACATCTGGGCCGATGAACTGGCGCAGGTGGGCTATAAAACCATTATGCCGGAAGAACAAACGTTGCTGGAATTGCTGCTGAAGGATTCTGCTAATAAGTTTATAGACAATATCCATACACTGGAAAAGGAAACCCTGCCACAGCAGGTAACAAATGCCTTACAGATAGCCAGTGCCGACCTGGAAAAAGTAGAAGCCGAAAACGGTTTGATTTGGTGGAAACAAAAAAACACAACGATTTATCATTTACTGCGAACTGCGGTACTGCCATTTGCCAAAGCGGGCCTGCATACCGGCGGCTGGAAAACAGCTATCAATGCCCTGTCACACGACCATGGACCCAGCTGGCGCATGGTGATACACCTGACTACCACCACTGAAGCCTACGGCATTTATCCCGGTGGTCAGAGCGGCAACCCGGGCAGCCGTTTTTACGACAATTTTGTGCAGAACTGGGCGGACGGAAAATACTATACCCTCTGGATGATGAAAGAAACAGAGCGCAATGACCGCCGCGTTAAATGGACCATGACATTTACCTATGCCTAATTAACAGCCATGAGATTATTATTAGCTACCTTATTGATTGCTTTATTGAGTTTTATTGCAGGTTTGTTTTTGCCCTGGTGGAGCATTGCACCGGTTGCCTTTGCAGTAGCCTTGCTGTTGCAGCCGGGTTTGGGCCGCGGCTTCATGGCCGGTTTCCTGGGCATCTTTTTATTATGGGCTTTGGTAGCCTTTTGGATTGATGTAAAAAACGAAAGTGTATTGTCGCATAAAGTGGCCCAGTTGTTTCCCTTGGGCGGTTCTTCCCTTTTACTTATTCTGGTTACGGCTTTAGTGGGAGCACTGGTGGGTGGTTTTGCGGCCCTGGCTGGTAGTTCTTTGCGGCCGGTGCGGCAAAAAGGGGGCTAAAGGCAAAAAGCAAAATGTAAAATGTAAAAAATAGGTCAATCAGACTGGCGCAGTGCCTTATCCCGCATGAACTTCAAACATCTATTACTTTAGGAAAAGCATAGGGGGATACAGCGCCTGCAGTAGTTTACCTTAACACGCAAAAAGATTTAAACTTCTTGAAAACCCCATACCTGTAATGTCACTACAAATTATCTTCAGTTCAATGTGCAGGATACCTGCTGTAGTGACTGTTGCGGTGCGGGAGGCGGCCAAACGGGCGGAGCCATCGGGTTGGCCTTGAACTTTTTGCTCCCCTTTTTCGGGGAGAAAAAGTAAGAAGCGCTACCTACCGTAGGATAAAGCTATAGTCATAAAGAATCATAAAAGAAGCTGCTATAAGGGGATTCAAGAAGTTCAAAGGAGATGCTGAAACAAGTTCAGCATGACAAAGGGGGGGAGGCGTTACGACTTCTTTAAAACCTTATAGAGCAGATGAAGTTTTGAAACAAATGACTATATGGGGTTTTAAAGATGTTTGCTTCCGTCTACGGTCAACTGCCAACCATCAACCAACAGCATATGGGTTTTTGAAAGAGTAGGCGTATCCCTTATATTGATGTTAATCATAAAATAAATTATCGCAGCTTTTTTATCTTTGCGCCTTCTTAAAAGAGAAATTTTGTTCACCCGGCGAGTGTCCTGAAAATTTCAAACTATGGCAGTATTACACAATAGAATCTCCCAAAAGGAGTTGAAGGAGCGTTTGCTCCAGGAAACGGAACCCCGTACCACCATATCGTTTTACCACTATTTTCCTATTGCGGAGCCGCAGCAGTTTCGCAACGAATTGTACCAGCACCTGAATGCCTTGAAGGTCTTTGGCCGCATTTATGTAGCACACGAAGGCATCAATGCTCAGATATCCGTGCCGGCCAGCCAGTACGAAGCTTTAAAGAGCTACCTTTATTCCATTGAGCCCCTCAACGGCATCCGGCTCAATATTGCTGTGGACGATGACGGTAAATCGTTCTGGGTATTGAAAATAAAGGTGCGGGAAAAAATTGTGGCCGACGGTATTGACGATCCTTCCTTTGACATGGCCAACCGCGGCAAGTATGTGAATGCCGAAACGTTTAACCAGTTGACCAACGACCCAGATACGATTGTGGTGGATATGCGCAACCATTACGAATACGAAGTAGGGCATTTTGAAAAAGCCATTGAAGTGCCTTCCGATACGTTTAGGGAGCAGTTGCCCATGGCGGCAGAAATGCTCAAAGATGCCAGGGATAAAAACATCATTATGTACTGCACCGGGGGCATCCGCTGCGAAAAAGCCAGTGCGTACATGTTGCACCAGGGTTTCAAAAACGTATACCACCTGGAAGGCGGTATTATCAATTATGCCAATCAGATCAAACAGGCGGGCCTTCCCAGTAAGTTTCGTGGTAAAAACTTTGTATTTGACAACAGGCTGGGAGAGCGGGTAACCGATGAAATCATTGCCAAATGCCACCAGTGCGGCCAGCCGGCCGATACCCATGTCAATTGTGTCAACGAAGGCTGTCATTTGCTGTTTATTCAGTGCGAGGAGTGCAAAGAAAAATACGAAGGCTGCTGCAGCACCACCTGCCAGGACTTTATTCATTTACCTCTAGAGCAGCAAAAAGAATTGCGCAAAGGCGTGGATAAGGGCAGAAACATTTTCAACAAATCGCGTAAGCGGCTGCGGCCCCGGTTGAACGAAACGGAAAACCGGATTGCTGATGCCTAATGTATGATGTTTGATTTAATGATAATGGAATAAATATAAGAGGTGCTTCCGGCACCTTTTGTATGGAAGAAATGTGCTGGTAGTTATACCTAATAATTGGAAAAAAACAATAGGGACTTTCAAGGAGGTTACAAGGAGATACTGAAACCAGTTCAGCATGACAATGTGAGAGGCATTATAACTCCTTATAAATCCTATGGATGAGAAATCAAGCAGTTATATGGGGGTTTGAAATAGTTCTCCTCCGTCAACTGTGAACTGTCATCTGTCAACCATTAGCATATGGGTTTTTAAAGAAGTTATGGAGCATTAGCAAAAGGAAACTTCTTTAAAACCCATATGTGTGTAGGATACTATTTCTTGAGCTCGTCTACTGCTTTGACAATGCGCTGGTAGGTTTCATCTTTTGTTAAAGCTTCGCGTTGAAAGGCAGTGCCGGTGATGTTTTCAAACAGCTCGATATAGCGTTCTGAAATGGTGTTTACCCATTCCTCGGTCATTTCCGGAATGGTTTGTCCTTCTTTACCCATAAACTCGTTACCAATCAGCCATTCGCGTACAAACTCCTTGCTCAGCTGGCGCTGTTTTTCACCGCGTTGCTGGCGCTGTTCAAAGCCGTCCGCATAAAAGTAGCGCGACGAATCAGGTGTGTGGATTTCATCCATCAGCACAATCTGGCCATTGCGTTTTCCAAATTCGTATTTGGTATCGGCTAATATCAGGTTTTGCTTTGCAGCTAACGTTTTTCCGCGATCAAATAATTGCAGGGCGTATTGTTCAATCTGCTGCCATTCTGCTTCGGTAGCCAGTCCCTGCTGCAAGATTTCTTCTACTGAAATATCCTCGTCATGACCTTCGCTGGCTTTGGTAGATGGTGTAATGATGGGGCTGGGAAAAAAATCATTCTCCGTCAATCCATCGGGCATCAGCACGCCGCATAAAAAACGCTGGCCGCTGTTGTAGGTGCGCCACGCATGTCCGCACAGGTTGCCTCTTACCACTACTTCCACTTTAAAAGGTTCGCATTTATAACCCACTGAAGCATTGGGCGCCGGAGCCGTGGCCAGCCAGTTGGGACAAATGTCTTGTGTGGCATTGAGCATAAAAGCCGCTAGCTGGTTCAGCACCTGGCCTTTGTAAGGTATAGGTTTGGGTAAGATTACATCAAAAGCAGAAATGCGGTCTGATACAACCATTACCAATATATCATTGTCTATGGTATAGACGTCTCTTACCTTGCCGCGGTAAAAGGCCGTTTGACGGGGAAATTGAAAAGGTGCCATACGTCAAAAGTAGAAAACCCTTTTTAAACCGGCTGATCCAACAGAAACGAAATTTCAACATCTTGTTATCAGCCGTAAATAAAAATTTTCTCAAAATGGGTGTAATTCTTATTTTTCCGACGGATATACTTTATGATCCCATATAAAAACAAAAAGAAAAATAAGGTTTATCTAATGCAAGGCGGTAATGCATTGCATTTTCCAAAACTAAATTTTAAACACCATGAGAAAAAGCCTGCGTCTTTCCCTGGCATTGCTTTTAACTTCTTTCTTTTCGATTGCTGCATTTGCTCAAGCTATTACACTTTCAGGAACCATTAAAAATGCTGCTACCCAGGAAAACATTCCCGCCGTATCGATTATTGTAAAAGGTACTACCCATGGCACCTTTACCAATGAAAACGGCAATTTTAAAATTGCTGTAGACAGATTGCCTGTCACCCTCATTTTTAGTTCCATTGGTTTTGAAACCCAGGAGCTGCCGGTACCAACGGCCACCGACCTGCAGATTCGTTTGGTACCCGGCACCGGGCTAGGGCAGGAGGTGGTAGTTTCTGCCTCCCGTGTGGCTGAACGCATCCTGGAGTCGCCCGTAACAGTAGAGCGGGTCAGCGCCGCCACCATCCGCAATGCACCGGCCGCCTCTTTTTACGATGTGATGGCCAATGTAAAAGGTGTGGACCTGACCGCCTCTTCCTTAACTTTTAAAACACCCAGTACCCGTG
>JAEWAC010000384.1 GCA_023391895.1 Bacteroidota bacterium | reverse complement strand
GAAGACTTTTACCAGTCGCTGGCCCGCGAAGCCGAAGTCAACGACTTTTTGATCCAGGTGTACGACACCTTTGAAAAAACCTATAACACGGCTGGTCAAAAGCCCATTATAGAAAGGCCGGGACAGGCCGCTGCGGCTGATTCTACGGCACAGCCCCGTTAAAATCAGAACTTTTTCAAAACCCCATAACCCCCGCTTAGTCGGGGGTTTTTGTTTAACATTCCGTAATGAACAAATGGCGCACAATTATTGTAGATTGTGTTGATTAAGCGTTATGAAAGGATTTCATTTTTCACAGTTTGACCCCAATGCAGAAGGCAAGTCCAAATTTGACCAGTTGCTCGACTTGTTTATGCAATTGCTCACCTATACCAGCGGCGATGTGGCGGAGGCCCTGCAGTGGCTGAACCAGCTGGACAAAGAGTACGAGCTGACCGATGGCGAATACGGCATGGGGGACTTTATTGAGGATTTAAAAGAAAAAGGTTACATCACCGAAAAACAGGAAACCGGCGAAATAAAGATCACGCCCAAAACCGAGCAGGGCATCCGTAAAAAAAGCCTGGAGGAGATTTTTGGCAAGCTCAAAAAAACCAAAAGCGGCGACCACCAGACCTTTAAGCCCGGCCTGGGCGATGAAGAGCGACCCGACTCCCGGCCGTTCCAGTTTGGCGACATGATTGAGCAAATTGATTTTACCGAATCCATCCGCAATGCCCAGATCAACCACGGCGTGGAAAGCTTCCAGATGATGGAAGATGATTTGCAGATCAGGGAAACCGATTTTAAAGCCCAGACGTCCACGGTGCTGATGATTGATATCTCCCACTCTATGATCCTGTACGGCGAAGACCGGATCACCCCTGCCAAAAAGGTAGCCATGGCACTGAGCGAACTGATCACGACCAAGTATCCCAAAGACACGCTGGATATTGTGGTGTTTGGTAACGATGCCTGGCCGGTAGAAATAAAAGACCTGCCTTACCTTCAAGTAGGGCCTTACCATACCAATACGGTAGCGGGCCTGGAGCTGGCCATGGATATTTTAAGAAGGCGCAAAAACCCAAACAAGCAGATCTTTATGATTACCGATGGTAAGCCTACCTGCTTAAAGATCGGTAAGCGCTATTATAAAAACAGCTTTGGCCTGGACCGCAAAGTAACCAGCCGCTGTTTGAATTTAGCAGCCCAATGCAAAAAGCTTAAAATACCCATAACCACCTTTATGATCGCCACGGATCCTTACCTGCAACGCTTTGTGCAGGAGTTTACGGAAACCAATAACGGCAAGGCCTACTTTGCCTCGCTGGACCGGCTGGGGGCCTTTATCTTCCGTGATTTTGAAAGTGGCAAACGCAAAACGGTTTATTGATACGGTCTATGAAAAAGCTGTTGTTCCTTTTTTGTTTATGGCTTTTATCATCGGCCTCTTTTGCGCAATCTGCTGAAAAGGCCATGCGTGATACCAGCCGTTCTGAAAAAGCGCAACTGGTTTTTCTTTTTCAGAACGATCAGTTTTACTATACCCTGCCCTACGAAAACAAAAAAAATAAACTGGACTCATTGACCCGCCAGCCGATCAACAAGGTCATTGACAGTGTGCTGGCCAAAAACAATTGGGCAAATTCTGAGCTTACAGTCATCATAGAAGGCGATGGTGTGATGCAGGATCAAAGCTTTCAAACCCTGTTAGAAACTTTGCTGGACAAAAAAATCTACCTGATAAGAATCAGAACCTCCTTGTATGAGGCACCATAAGTTGGACCATATAAAATATTGACAAGAATTAAAAAGCTGACAACCGAATAACAAATGGATATCAAACGCGTAAATACGATTAGAGAATTAAAAGAAGCAGGCTATAAACCCAAAAGCATTAAAGAAGAGGTTCGGCAAAACCTGATTAAAAAACTGCAGGCCAAAGAAGAAACCTTTACCGGTATCATCGGTTATGAAGATACCGTTATACCCGATGTGGAAAGGGCTTTGCTGAGCAAGCACAACATTTTGTTCCTGGGTTTGCGCGGCCAGGCCAAAACCCGCATGGCCCGCCAGATGACCGACCTGCTGGACGAATACGTTCCCATAATTGCCGGCAGCGATATCAATGACGATCCTTTACGTCCCATCTCCAAATATGCCCGCGACCTGATTCATGAAAAGGGTGAAGACACGCCGATTGAATGGATCCACCGCAGTGAGCGCTATGGCGAAAAACTGGCCACACCAGACGTAAGCGTAGCCGACCTGATCGGTGACATTGATCCCATCAAGGCCGCCAACCTGCGCCTGAGTTTTGCCGACGAAAGAGTGATCCACTACGGCATTATTCCCCGCAGCAACCGCAGCATTTTTGTGATCAACGAACTGCCCGATTTGCAGGCCCGCATCCAGGTGGCGCTGTTCAACATACTGGAAGAAGGCGATGTGCAGATACGCGGCTTTAAACTGCGCCTGCCGCTGGATATCTTGTTTGTGTTTACCGCCAACCCGGAAGATTATACCAACCGTGGTTCAATTGTAACACCGCTGAAAGACCGTATACAAAGCCAGATCCTGACGCACTACCCCAAGTCGCTTGAAAGTGCCCTGTCCATTACTGAACAGGAAGCCGAAATTGCCTCCGAGCAGCAGGACAAAATAGCCATCAGCGACATGGTAAAACGCCTGATTGAACAGGTAGCCTTTGAAGCTCGTACCAGCGAGTTTGTAGACAAAAAAAGCGGCGTGAGTGCCCGCCTTACCATATCGGCTTTTGAAAACGCAGTGAGTGCGGCCGAACGCCGGGCTATTATCAATAAAGAAAAAGAAACGCAGATTTGGATATCAGACCTGGTGGGTATTATTCCCTCCATCACTGGCAAAATTGAACTGGTGTACGAAGGCGAGCAGGAAGGTCCCTACCAGGTAGCCATGAACTTGCTGGACAAAGCCATCCGCTCCCAGTTTGTGCAGTATTTTCCCAACCCGGATTCGCTGAAGAAGCGGGCACCCCGCAAGGGTGAAACGCCGCAGCCGGTAGATAATCCTTACCGCTCCATTATTTCGTGGTTTGACAAAGGCAACCATGTGGATGTGTTGTTTTCCTCCACCGACCGCGAAAAGATCAATGCGCTGTACGCGGTAGATGGCCTTCATGCACTGGTAAAGAAAACCTTTTCTTATGCCAATGAAAAAGAAGCCGCCCTGCTGATGGAGTTTGTACTGCATGGGCTGGCCTCCTACTCCCTCATCAGTAAAAAAATTGTGGAACGCGGTATTGAGTTTAAAGACCTGATGGGCAGCATGCTGAACATACAAACCAGCAGCTTTGATGAAGAAGACGAGGATGATTACCGCTAAGATGGCACATTGAATGAGCTACAACTTCTGATAAAAAATCAGATAGCCATACTCACTGAGTACATGTTAGGTGTACTCAGTGAGTTCTCTCCATATTATTTACTGCGTGTCTACTGTATAACTTCTTGCGGTTTACATTATGGCATGATCCGCTTTTTCAAAAGCCCATAAACCACAGGACAGATAACAAACAATCTTAATCACTGACCTCATATGAATCCCACAACCTGCTTTTCCAGTCAAGGTGCAATCCGGCTATTGTATACACCCAGCTTTAATGGTACGGGCAGCATTTATTCATGCATTGACCGGATTGACAAAACGGATAATTATAGATAAATTTAAAAATGAAAATATCCGGGCTGTTCACATTTGTTATAAAACTCGTTGCCGCAAGTTGGTTCATCTGTTTTGCATCCTGTAGTACCTGCCCCTGTGTAGATGCCAACCTGGATCCCAACTTTGTTTCGTTTGAACCGGCAGACCTGCAGACAGTAATTTTGAAACGCTATAATAAAGACGGCCGTTTTGTAACGGCACTGGATTCGGTTGCATTTTATAATGAACAGCACTATAGAATGGAACTGCGCGTTGACACGATCTCCTTCCCTGTCAAGTTGGGCAACTTTTCTTTAGATCCCAATTTCGACTGGATTGTATCATTGCCTTCCCTCAACCAAGACATTCGGATTAGCGACATCGACAAAGAAGAAGCTAATAAAGATTGCAGCAGAAAAGTGCAATGCGTCAACCTGGTGCATTCCTTAAGTGTAAATGGTACACCGCAATTATTGAAAGATACCTATCTCGACTTTTATATTCGGAAATAATCACACCACATTCACTTCCCGTTCCAGTTTCACGCTAAACTTTTGCTTTACGGATTGGATAATCTGTTCGCTCAGTTCCAGTATTTCATCACCGGTGGCGGTTCCATAGTTCACCAGCACCAGGGCCTGTTTGGGATAGCAGCCCGCATCGCCTTTGCGGTAACCCTTCCAGCCGCATTGCTCAATGAGCCAGCCCGCCGCCAGTTTGGTATGGGTGTCGTCAAAAGGAAAAGCAACAATGGATGGAAATGCTGCCTTTAACTGCTGATATTGTTCATGTGTAACGGTTGGGTTTTTAAAGAAAGAGCCGGCATTGCCGGTAATTTTCCAATCCGGCAGTTTGGAAGAGCGGATGTTGATGACCGCCTGGGAAATAGCCTGTATGCTCAGTTCCTTTACCCCCATGTTCTCCAGCTCCTGTTGTATGGCACCATAGGAGGTATGGTATATGGGTTTTTTAAAGAGTTTGTAGGTGACCGATGTAATAACAAATTGATCTTTGTACTGCCGCTTTAACACACTTTCGCGGTACCCGAACCGGCAGTCGGCCAGGGAAAAGGTTTGCAGCTGTTGGTCCCGCAGGTGAAAGGCTTCCAGTTCCTGAAACACATCTTTGATTTCCACGCCATAGGCGCCGATGTTCTGCATGGGAGAAGCACCCACATTGCCCGGAATAAGCGACAGGTTTTCAATACCGGCATAATTGTTTTGCAGGCAGTGCAGTACAAACTGGTGCCAGTTTTCGCCGGCGCCAGCTTTTACATAAAAATGATCGTTGTCTTCTTTAACTACCTCAATGCCTCTAATCTCATTTTTAAGAACAAGTCCATCAAAATTTTTAGTGAGTAAAATATTACTGCCGCCACCCAGGATTAGTTGACGGCTGGCAGTTGACGGTTGACAGTAGTTTAGCACTTCTTTCAAGTCTTCAATCGAATGAAATGCTGCAAATTGTTTGGCGATGGCATCAATGCCAAATGTATTATAGGGTTTTAAAGAAATGTTTTCTTTGATCATGGATCTTTTTCTATTTAATTCAAAAACCTATCATGTGTTCTGTCAGCTTTGGTATGATGCGCTGGTGAGAGTTTTTAGCTTCGGAAAATAATTTGTCTTATCGTTTGATTATTCTGCGTTCCTTCCTTTGTCGGGATGACAACCCGGAATATAAATCCTATTAAGTACGATAATGACTCCGCAGTTATTTTATTTAAAACACTCTATTAAAATGCATCCACATCCGGCACCACGATCACTTTCTTAAATCGCTTTACTGCATGCAGACCGGCACACTGCTTTACAATATCTTTTTTGCATTGGGCAATAAGACCGGCTTCACGAGGCAGTTTGAGCAGCAGTTCCATCAGGTACATATTGCGTACCCGGTTTACGACCGGCTCTGCCGGGCCTACAATGTACTTGCCATAAGCTGTTTGCAACGCCTGGGCAAAATGGTGGGCGGCATCAAACACCACATCCCTTTCCTTATCCTTAAAAGTTATTTGAATAACCCGTGAAAACGGAGGGTAAAAGAACTGTTTGCGTTTTTCAATTTCCTCCCCATACATGCCAATGTAATCATGGCGGGCCACATGCTGCAGTACCGGGTGGTTAGGATTGGAGGTTTGTATCAGCACCCGTCCTTTTCCATCCCGGCGGCCGGCCCGGCCACTGACCTGCTCCATCAGCTGAAAAGCCCGTTCGTTCACCCGGAAGTCTGCAAAACTAAGCAAGCCGTCCGCATCCAGTATGCCTACCATCTCCACATTGTCAAAGTCCAGGCCTTTTACCACCATTTGCGTACCTACCAGCACATCAATCCGCTTTTGCTCAAACTGCTGGATCAAAACATCATGCGCATTTTTATTGCGGATCGTATCAAAGTCCATACGATTGACTTTTACGTTGGTCCATTCCGTTTCCAGCACTTCTTCAATTTTTTCGGTGCCAAAGTTGCGCTGCGCCAGTTTATCGCTGCCGCATGCCTGGCAGGTAGTAACGGGCGGATAAACATTGCCGCAGTAATGGCATTTGAGCTTGTTGCTAAACTTATGATAGGTCAAGGAAACATCGCAGTTCCTGCACTGGGCAATCCAGCTGCAGACCGTGCAGATCTGGTAGGGTGTGTATCCCCGCCGGTTTTGAAACAGGATAACCTGCTTGTTTTTTTCCACGGTTTCCTTTACTCCATCCATCAAAGCCGGCGACAGCATGATTTTTTCACCCTGCTTTTTGGGCAGCATGCGGGTGTCGATCATTTCAATACTGGGCAGCTTTACATCGCCATAGCGCTCCAGCAGTTGCACCAGCCCGTACTTATCGGTTTTGGCATTATGATAAGTTTCCAAAGCCGGCGTAGCACTGCCCAGCAGAACTTTGGCACCGGTTAATGAGGACATATAAATAGCGGCATCGCGGCCGTTGTACCGGGGCGCGGGGTCTTGCTGTTTGTACGATGTATCGTGCTCCTCGTCGCAAATAATAAAGCCCAGGTTATGATAGGGCAAAAAAAGCGACGAACGGGCCCCAAGCACGACCTTCATTTCACCGCTTTTCACCTTGTTCCAGATCTCCACCCGCTCGTTCTGGCTAAACTTGGAATGGTAAATGCCAATATAGCCGCCAAAGTGTTTTTGCAACCGGCGAATGATTTGCGAGGTGAGGGCAATTTCGGGCAGCATGTACAGCACCTGCTTACCCTGCCGCACGTATTGTTCAATGAGCTTAATGTACAACAAGGTTTTACCGCTGGAGGTAACGCCATGCAGGAGGCACACCTGTTTTTGTTCAAAGCATTCTTTTACTTTTTCTAATCCTTCTGCCTGCAGGGGTGTTAATTCAAAATCAATCAGTACATCTTTGGGGGCATAGTGGATGCGGTCCATGTTTCTTTTTTCCACCCGCAGTATTTCCTTTTCTACCAGGCCTTTGAGTTGCGCATCCGAGGCATTGGATTTTTTAAGCAGTTCTGTTTTGGTCACCTCGCCCTGTGTTTTCATCAGGTGCAGGTAGGCCAGCAGTAGTTCCATTTGCTTGGGCGCCCGGCTCCAGTTATTCAGCAGGTCGGACAATTGGTCTTCATTGTCATACTTCGGGTTCAGCACCAAAAAAGCTTCTTTTTTGGGGGCATAGGTTTGCTTGAGCGACTCCCATACAAAACATACTTTTTTGCCAATCAGCCGGTTTACAATCGGGTATACATGCGTGGCATCCAGTATCTGCTGCACTTCGGTCAGCCGCAATTCGTGCTTCATCAAAAGCGCTTCGGCTACCAGGTATTCCTCATTATCCAGCCCCGAAAAGTCCTCACCGTATTCTTCATTAAAAATCAAAACCGTTTCGCTGGACAGCTTGAAGTGCGCCGGCAGGGCTGCGGCCATCACTTCTCCTTCCGAGCACATATAATAATCGGCCATCCATTGCCACAACTGCAGTTGAAAGGGTTGCACCACGGGCTCGGAGTCCAGTACGTTCAGTATTTCCTTGGGCTCAAAAGAGGTAGGCGCCTCGTTATGAATCCGCTTTACAATACCGGCGTATTTTTTATTCTTGCCCAGGTTCACCTCTACCCGGCAGCCTACGTGCAGTTGCTGCAGCAAATTGTCGGGTATCTGCCAGGTGTAATTTTTGGGTAAGGCCAGCGGTATGATGATTTCGGCGTACATGCAAAAAAACAGTGTAAATTAATGACAACGGCCCGAAATCAGGCATCTTTTATCCACGAGGCCTTGTACTCCCTTAATTTTTCCTCCATCAGGGCATGCACCTGTTGCTTTAAATGTTTTACGTCTTTGAGCGTATATCCGGTCACCTCAATGGGCTCCAGAAAGATGCACTGGCTGATACCCGGCGTGAGGGAAAAAAGGCTGTCGTAGTGCAGGCGATCATAGGTATTTAAAAACAATACCGGTTTAATGGGAGTTCGGGTTTCGATGGCTACCCGGAAAGCACCGTCGTAAAAATGTTTGAGCGGGTGGGGCGTGGTGTTAAAAGTACCTTCGGGAAAAACCAGCACCGAAATGCCCTTGCGCAAAATGGCCTTGAGGCGACGAATACTTTTGGCGCGGTGGGAGGTACTGCTCCGGTCTACCGTTACAATGGTGTTTTTATAAATAAAGCCAAACAGTGGTATTTTGGCCATTTCCACTTTGCCCAGCGGCCGCACCGGGTGTCGAAAAGCTTTGGGGATCAGGCCGGCGTCGAGGTAAGAAATATGATTAGCCACAAAAATGTAAGCCGTATCTTTTTGCACTGGGTGTTTGTAAATGTTTTTATGCCGGATGCCGATCAGCGGGAACCAGATATCCGCCCATATTTTGCAGGCTTCGTAAATCAGGTTGCCGCCTTTGATAAGGCCGTAACCCGACACCAGCAGCGCCCAGATAAATACCGGTACCATCAGTACCAGGAACAACAAGATGGCATAGAGGCAATACAACCATTGTAATGGTTTCAATAACAGGCGCATTAGTTTTGTTTTTTAACAGGGTAATCGGGGCAGTCACAGGCGGTGTCTTTTTCCAGGCTGTAGCAATTCAGCACCATTATCGCTTCACCGCATTGCTCTACCATAATGCGCAGGTACTGCTGGCTGCGGGTGCGGCCCTGCAGCGCAAACACCGGGCAGGGCCGGTAGCGCCGGTCGCTCCGACTGAAATTGATAATGCCCTTTTGAATAATTTCATCCACGGCGGCCTTGCTGATTTCATTACACTCCATACGGCACAGCGCAAAAGCGGTATATTTTAAAGTGGCGGACGACCGGTTGAAAACTTCCTTCCGCCTTGGCTCATACACCCGTTTTTTCACCATGGCGAAAATAAGGATTGCCAGGATCAAAAGCAGCGTGAACGTAACGTTTCTGGAATTCATTCCGAGTGATTGCAACGGGAAAGTTAGTGCTTATTGGGAGAAAGAAAAGTCCACGGTCGACAGACGACGGTCTATAGTAGGGCGAGAGGAGTTGTAAGTGGTAAGTTATAAGTTTTAAGTTCTCGAGTTCACCAGTTCACTTGTTCACGAGTTGGATCACAGATTTCGCGGATGTCTGAACCATGATTTGGGGGGATTATGGGATTAGGAAGAGAAGAGAATGTTTCCTTTGTTATATGGGTTTTTAAAGAATTTGGTTTTAGCTGATATTGAACCACGGAGACACAGGGACACGGAGGAGCACAAAGGAAAAAGTTTAAAAACCCTATACGGGCTTTTAAAGGAATGAAAAATGAAAAAAGCTGAAAGCTAAAGGCTTAAAGCAGAAGGCAAAAGTGAAAAGGCAAAACCAAAAAAGGAGGGCAGCCAGACTGGTGCAGCGCCTTATCGCGCTTTAGCTTCAGACTCTTATTGCTGTAGGAAAAGGATAGCGGGATACCGCGCCTGCAGTAGTTTACCTAAACACGCAAAAAGACGGAACTTCTTAAAAAGTCCATACCTGTAGGAACTCTTCAAATTATCTGCAGGTCATAGTGCAGGATACATTCAAGAGTGAGGGTTACTTGTGCGTGGGCCGGCCAAACGGGCGGAGCCATCGGGTTAGCCCTTCTTACTTTTTCGCGGAGAAAAAGTAAGAAGGGCTACCTACAGGCGTACTGTAAATAGTCATAGAAATCTTTTACAAGAACTGCTACATGGGGTTTTGAAAGAAGTTAAAAGGAGATGCTGAAACCACTTCAGCATGACAGGGGTGAGAGGCGTTACAACTTCTTTAAAATCCCATATCGGAAAACGAGAATCCATATGAACTATTCAAAAAGTTGTGATATAGATTTTTGAAGAAGTTTGCCATATGGGATTTTAAAGAAGTTAACAGAAGTTGCTATGGAGGCACGTCCATCTCCTGTTTATGTGCAGGTCCCCCAGCATTCCAACCATCCATCAGAACGGCAGACTGAATAAACCATCTACCTGATAATGCTTTGAAAAAAACAAAATAAGAGCAAAAGTCCATTTCCCGCCCCAGATTATGAACCTGTTAGCACAATAGCGGCTAACTTTGCCAACGATGAAGACCTTTGATGTACCTGTATTTTACAGAAGCCCGCTGATCTCCGCCATCAAGAAAAAGCGCAAGGAAAACGACCGCATGAAAAAAGACTTTGCGCCTACCCTGCTGGACTTTGGCCCGGTACGCATCTACCTGGCCCGCCACTTTGGTTTTTGCTACGGGGTGGAAAACGCCATCGACATTGCTTTTAAAACCGTGGAGGAAAACCCGGGCAAGCGTATTTTCCTGCTGAGTGAAATGATCCACAACCCGCAGGTGAATGCGGATCTGAAAAAGAGCGGCGTACAGTTTTTACAGGACAACTCAGGCCACCAGATCATTCCGTTCGAAAGCCTGTCGGCAGAAGATATTGTGCTGATACCGGCCTTTGGCACTACGCTGGCCATTGAAAAAAGGTTACAGGAAATTGGCATTCCTACCGAAAAATACGATACCACCTGCCCCTTTGTGGAAAAGGTATGGAACCGCAGTGAAGCCATTGCCAAAAAAGACTACACGATTGTCATTCACGGCAAACCCAACCACGAGGAAACAAGGGCCACATTTTCCCATGCGGCGGCCAATGCGCCCTCGGTGGTGGTAAAAGACATGCATCAGACCATAGAGCTGGCGAAATACATAACCGGAGAAAAACCGGCCGGGCAATTTTATACTGAATTTAAAAACCAGTATTCCGAAGGTTTTGATGTACAAAAAGACCTGCAACGCATCGGCGTGGTCAACCAAACCACCATGCTGGCCACCGATACGCAGGCCATTGCGGACTTTTTGAAAGAAACCATGATCCAGAAATATGGTTTAACGGCCGATAACGTGCAGGAACGCTTTGCCGATACGCGGGATACGCTTTGCTATGCTACTAACGACAACCAAAGTGCTGTAACCGGCATGCTGCAAGCCCCTGCGGACCTGGCCATTGTGGTCGGCGGCTACAACTCGTCCAACACCTCGCACCTGGTGGAGCTGTGCGAAGAAAAACTGCCGACGTTCTTTATCAACAGCGAGGATAAGATCCTATCCAAGGATACCATTGTCCATTACAATTTTCATAACCATACCGAGCTGGTAACCGAGCAGTATTTACCCGGAAAAGAACCCGTTACCATTCTTATTACCAGCGGCGCCTCCTGCCCCGATGCGCTGGTGGAAGGGGTCATAAAAAAACTGGCAGGTTTTTACCCTGCCAGTAAGCTTGTAGAAGAACTGATCCTTCAGTTTCAATAGGTTTCTTCAATATTGTAATACTCCTTGTACAACAACTGGTAGTATTCGTCGGCCATACGGTTGCTGTCAAACTGCATTTGCACATCGCGCATGCCGTTTTTCACAATCTGGCGCCAGGTGCCGTATTCATCGTAATACAGTGGCAGTATTTCATTTTCCAGAATGTCGTAGATCTGGTCCAGGTCGTACTGGTCCTGCTCCTGCACGTTCATTTTGGTGTAATCCGCCGGCGGCACCACAAAGGCGTTGTTACCGTGGTGTACAAATTCAGGTATCCAGCCGTCGTTGGTACTAAAGTTCACCGCACCGTTCATGGCGGCCGTCATACCACTGGTACCCGATGCTTCGCGGGGCACGCGGGGGTTGTTCAGCCAGCAGTCCGCTGCCTGCTTCAGGCGCTTGGAAAGGGCCAGCTCGTAACCAATGAGCACCGCTACGTTTTTGTACTTTTTGCTTAAGTGTACCAGTTCGTTGAATTCGGAAATCGCCGGATAATCCAGGGGGTATGGTTTACCGGCCCAGATAATCTGCACCGGGTATTTTTTGTTGTTCAGCAGCTTTTCAAAACGGGCCTCGTCGCGGGTAATCAAACCGGCTCTTTTATAACCGGCAAAGCGGCGTGCCCACACAATGGTAAATACATTGGGGTTAAACAGCTTTCCGGTCTGGTCGGCTACAATTTCAAAGGCCCGGCGTTTCATCCACTTTTTGCGGTCGTCAAAGCCGGCATCGTCGTTTTCTTCTTTAAAGCGGTATAAGGCTTTATCGGCCCAGTACCGCCAGTTTTGCGCATTGGTAATGGATACAATGGGGGCAATGTCTTCGTACTTGTTCCACATGTGCCGCGACACTTCGCCATGCAGTTCCGAAACCCCATTGGAGATGCGGGCAAACCGCAGGGCCGCCAGCGAGTGGTTAAACTGGTCGTCGGGCATGCCGGTGAGCTTTTTCACCTCGTCTACCGAAAGGCCGCAGAAGTAGCTCATTTTATGGCAGAGGTAAATATCGTGCTTTTCGTTACCAGCTTCTTCGGGTGTATGGGTGGTAAATACCAGGCGTTTTCTGACCTCCTCGATTTTTTTATGATACTTGCGGTACAGGTAAAAAGCCGCCGACACCGCGTGGGCTTCGTTCAGGTGGTATACTTCCGGTTTAAAACCAATTTCGTCCAGCAGTTTAGCGCCGCCTACCCCCAGCAGGATAAACTGGGCCACCTTGGTAGCTACGTTACCGTCGTACAGCCGGTGGGTAATGGTTTGCGACACATAATCGTTTTCCGGAATATCAGTGGTCATCAGGAACATGGGTGCCGTACCAAAGGTTTCCGGTGCCAGGTACAGCACCTTTACCCATACGGGGTGTTCGTGAACCGTAATTTCGAATTTAATGCCTGTATCTTGTAAAAAGCTGTATTGTTTTTCCATCCAGGTTACCTGCAGGGTCTGGTCCTGGTTGCGGGCCTGGTCGTAGTAGCCATACTTCCACAAAATACCGATACCCACCAGGTTTTGCCTTAGCTCAAATGCACTACGCATATGCGAGCCGGCCAGAAAACCAAGACCGCCACTGTAAATTTTCAAAGGCTGATGGATAGCAAACTCCATTGAGAAATAAGCCACACGTCTTCCATAACGTTCATCTACCGGGTATGGAACTTTAAATGATTTGAAATCCATTAGTTGTTGTCTTTAAT
>JAEWAC010000382.1 GCA_023391895.1 Bacteroidota bacterium | reverse complement strand
GCTTGACGCAGAATACATCACCACTTTGTGGATATTTTTTTAGTTGAACATCAGTTAGATGCTCCCGGGCAGTAGTAATCACGAGGAACTCCAGGTTTTCACCAGCAAACGTACATGAGGAAACGTTAGGTGCAGGTATTTCAATTTTATCCAGCAACTGGCCATTGAAAGGATTCCAACGGTATACACCATAACCGCCCCAATGGGCAATCCATAACATTCCTTCTTCATCAATGGTCATCCCATCAGGAGTACCCATATCAGGAGGAATTTGGATGGCCGTTTTTTCATAGTAAATGTTTCCTGATATTCGCTCATAAACAAATGAGTTAACCTGCTGGGTAGGACTATCTATATGGTACAACCGCGTATCATCTAGTGACCAGGCAAGTCCGTTCGAAATGCTAACAGCATTTAATTTCTTGTGGATATTCCTGTCCCGGTCAATACAATACAAAGTGCCTGCCCCCGGCTTAAAATGTCTGTGCATCGTACCGATCCATAATCTTCCCTGGCTATCGCAACGGCCATCATTACATCGATTTTCCGGCAATCCCGGTTCGATGTCCAGCAACCATTCCAATGTTTCAGTCTGCAGATCGAACTTGCCAATACCTGTATTTAACCCTAAGAGGAGTGCATTTTTGGTTCCCGGCATAACCGCCGTTACGCTATAGTTAAACTTCCATTGTTTTGCATCCTTATGCGCCCATTGGAATTCGTACAAGCGCCCGCTGATGATATCGACCCAGAAGCAGCTTTTTCTTTCCGCATGCCAGACAGGCCCTTCACCAAGTAAACATTGTGAAGGGTACAATAACGATGCTGTCATTTTTTATTAGATAGATTTTTATTACTATTTCCAATAACAACGAATCTTATTTCTTAAAAATGAAATACTTCTTCTAAGCTGGTCCATGCCCTCAATACCATCTTCAATGCTTATCCAGCCATCAAATCTTACTCTTTTCAATTCTGAAAAAATGGCATCATAGTCATTCAACCCTTTGCCAATCTCTCCATGACAGAGTCTTTTAGCATAACCAGCTACGCCTTCCTCCTCTTTTTGAAGATCTTCAAGTGTTCCTTCTTTGAGATACCGATCACTTGCATGCATGGTAACTACCCTATGAGACACACGTCGGAGAAGTTCCATTGGGCTTTCCCCTGCCAGATAAGTATTGCTCGGATCATAGTTCACGCCAAAAAATGGATGATCAATTCGATCAACAAGCTTACAGAAAACTTCCATTTTTTGAGCGAACTCCGGGTATTCCCAGAAATCATCCTTATAATGATTCTCCAGTATAAGGGTAATATTTCTTTCCTGCGCATAGGGTAAACAGGCGTAGATGCAGTCTACCGCCAACTTGATGCCTTCATCAAGGGAAAGTTCCGGCCTTCTTTGCCCGGAAAGCACACGACAATAAGAGCCTCCCAAAACGGAGGTCATGTCAATCCACTTTTTTTGTTTTTCAATTTCCTTAAGTCTGAACGCCGCTATAGGATGGGTAAAATCAGGCGAACAGCACATCATCGGTATTTGCTTTCCATAATCTTCAACCTGTCTGCGAAATTTCAGCCAGTTTTTCTCCACCCGCATGTCCAGGAATCCGGCGTACCATTCCAGACCATCTATATCAAGTGGTGCCGCCAGTTCTATCCATTCAGAGATCGTCATACTACCATCCTTGCATAAGGCATGCATGAATGCTTTTGGAAATGCAGCTAACTTAGGCATTACATCACGGTTGTTTTATTTTCATCTATATGCTTCGGAGGATTCCTTCCTATTAGTGGGTACTGTTCCAAATCGATCACCTGCCCGCTTATGGGACCACTTTCATCGGCCAGCCAATAAACAGCGGCTGCAGCAATTTCTGAAGGCTTCAGGATCCTTCCTATAGGCGCGTACAGGGAAGGGAGAGCAGCATACCAGTCATCTGGCAACCCCTGCTCTTTTTTTCGTTCTATTTCCTTTTCCGTAAGCACCCAGCCCGGGTTGATCTGGTTGACACGTACCCCCCATAGCCGGTATAAACTGTCTCCCAAGTTGCGGGTCATCGTCATTAAAGCTCCTTTCGAGACACTGTAAGCAAATAAATTCTCTTCCCCGCACCAGGCGTTTACCGATCCGATGTTTAAAACACTACCGCTTCGCAGGGACAACTGCGGCAAAGCAGCCTTTATTAATTCAAACGGGGCTATTGTGTTTACTTCTAATACCCTTTGGAGAAAGGCCTTATCGGTAGAAAGGATATTGGAGGAGACGACCATGGCGGCATTATTGACCACGGCATCAAGCTTGCCAAAAGAGGTAACAGCCAGTTCGACCAGGCGGGAAGGGCATCCATTATTGCTGATATCACCAATGTGCATTACTGCTTTGTCTTTGCCTAGTTCTTCGACCACCTGTTGGCCCCACACTTCTTCCAATCCGTGGATAACCACGCGGGCGCCTTCTGTTACACAACGAATAGCAATGGCCTTACCAATGCCTGTTGTACTGCCGGTGATAAGGATCACTTTATCTCGAAGCTGCATATTCAAACGGGTTTAAGAATGCTTTTCACCACTTCACCGGAATACATTTTCTCAAACGCCTCCTGCCACTGGGTAATAGGCCAGATGCCTCCAATGATAGGCTGAACATTTAGCTTTCCGCTGGCCAATAAGGAAATCACTTTTTCCCAAATAGGCCAGTTGTGACTGAAGCTTCCCTGAAGGGTAATATTTTTCTGAACAAGGAGATCAAGAGAAAAGCCAAGGGGTTGCGGACCCCATCCTACTTTTGTAATCTGACCCATAGGGCGGACCAGTTCGAGCGCAAGTTTCAAGGTGTGACTAATACCTGCCGAGTCAATTACCCAATCAGCTCCCAAGCCGTCGCCACTTCTCGCCCAGGCGGAGGCATCACCTACAATGACTTCACAACCATATTGTTGAGCAACTTGCAACCGTTTCCGGTCTCCCTCTAAACCCACTATAGCCACTACTGCACCACATAACCTTGACATCGCTGCACAAAGGATACCAATGGTTCCCGGCCCTAAAACGATTACCCGGTCTCCCGGCTTGATCCGGGAATTGGCCACCACCGCATTGTACGCGACGCAGCATGGCTCGGTGAGACAGGCATGTTCAAATGGAAGATGATCCGGTATGCGATGAAGACAGCGGGCAGGAACCTTTACATACCGTGTCATGGCGCCATGGACGCCATAACCAAAGCCCTTGCGGTCTGGATCTAAATTATATAAACCCTGGCGGGATAAGGGACTACTGGCATTTATAACCGCTGCCGTTTCACTGACCACCCGATCTCCGGGTTTCCAGCCCTGTACCCGTTTTCCTATTTCCAGTATCTGTCCGCTGAATTCATGTCCCAGAACAACAGGGTAATTAACGACCCAGCTATGATCTGCAGTCCACTGGTGGAGATCACTCCCGCAAACGCCCACATGGGCCACTTCGAGTAACACATCATCTTCCCCGATCGCAGGCATAGGTAGTTCCCTGATTTCTACGGAGCCTTTTAGGGAGGAATAGTTAACAACTGCCGCAGATGTTATACTTTTTTTCATATTCATTGATCAGCGAATAGCTTATTTACTTTGTATGGTAGTGGAAGGCCCTCGCCATAAGCATGTATTCTAGCGCAAATCAGTCGTAGCGATGCCTCCAGATCGCCATCGGCTGTTTTAAATGCGTCGGCATCTATCGTAAGCGGTGCGCCCAGTACGACCAGGGGTGCTCCATACTCAGGACACCTGATGGCTTGTTCCAGGGATAAGCCACCGACTGCCTGTACCGGAACCCGGACAGCTTTCACAACTTCGCTGAGTTGGTCCAGGGGACTGGGCATTGGTTTGCCCTGAGCTGCAATGCCCCTGCGCTCGTCATAACCGATATGATGAATGACATAATCACAACCCAACGCTTCCAGCCATTGCGCTGATGCCACCATATCAAGGCAGCCTAAGTTATCTCCCATCACTTTAACACCAAAATCCAGCCCGGCCCGGACAACACATTTCACTGTTTCTTCATGTGCCCTGGCCATAACCACCACATGGGAAGCGCCGGCCTTGGCCATCATCTCTGCTTCCAGGTATCCTCCATCCATCGTTTTAAGATCCGCCACAATGGGTACTTCCGGGAAAGCCTTGCGCAGTTCCTGAACTCCACGGAGGCCCTCTGCAAGGATTAAGGGCGTTCCGGCTTCCAGCCAGTCAACGCCGGCGCGTATGGCTAAGGCAGCGGTCTGGAGCGCCTCATCGATATCAGTAAGATCCAAGGAGATCTGGACAATAGGTTTCATGAGCTTTTTAGCAATTATGGCGGGCTTTTAATAGGTGAGTTTCTTTTTCAAATTCCGGTCAAGAAATTTAAAGCTGGCAATTCCGTTAATGGTGTGAGGACCAACGAAATATTCGATTTCCGTGGCTTCCGGCAATCCTAGTAAATCATAGTGCCTACTGACCTTGGCATACTCGTAGGCCACCCATTCATCAGCGGCAACACCATCATTACGTCCCCGTTCCACCATAAATGGACGAGGGGCTATGAGCGCCGCCATTTCGGCATAATTGAATGTATGTCCCAGGTCCCATTCCTGCATATCGTACTCTCCGGTGAACAGGTAACTAAAACTATAATTCGTGGTGGCACATTTGAGCACCCACTCGTTGAAGTCGCCGGAACAAATAGAGAGACAATAGTCTTGTACCACAGCGGGTATCCGCATCGCGGATTTACCTCCATAAGATAATCCATAAAAAGCAATTTTTTGAGGGTCTACAAAGGAGATTTGTTTGAGCCATTCAACAATCCGCTGATGCTGGCCAATCATTACGGAAAACAGGGTGAGTCCCAGAGGATTGGCCTTACGCTGCAACACCCGGAATTTATCTTTGCCGCGGTACAAATTGTAAGGTGCAAAAGTAATATAGCCACGGTCTGCCAACTGAGCAGCAAAACCTTTATACGTCTGGTATTGGGGTGCTTGCGGATCCGAAGTCACGACGTCCATAGGAACCCCCTCCAGACCGTGCTGGCAAACTACCACAGGACGTTTCTCACCCGGCTTCAGATCGTTTGGCACGAGCAGAATACCCCAGGCAAAGACTCCTGGCCACACATCTAGTGTTACTTCATAGCTGGTCCATTTTTTTGTCTTTTCCAGGAAACGAGCTTTGGGATTGATGGGCATTGTCGGGACTGGCAGCTGCCCGATCTGGTTCCAAAAACGTTCGCGTAATGCTGCCTTGACGGGTTGCTGTGCCGCCGTATCCCCCCTCAGTGCCCCCCAAAATGAATTGTTCCGGGTTCGTTCTGCTAAGAGTAGAACCTGCTGTACCTTCTGCTCCATATCACGCACGGTTCGCTCCTGCCTTTTTTCAGCGTCGATCCAGCCTGATAGCCGGGACAGGTCTGTTGAAGACCGCGGGGCTTTTGCAGACCACTTTGCTTTAAGTCCAGAAGCAAAAGCGCTAAGCGCAGTTGCGGAGAATGGAGCTTGTAAAGCTGAATTTTCATTCGCACACCAACGAAGATGGACCGTGCTTTTTGGAAGCATTTCTTTTGCCCGATTCCATTCCTCTTTGGCTGCAGTAAACTCAGGCGTGCTAAGGCATCCTGGTGCCGCGCCCGACCGCCCTTTAGAGACAGCAGGTGGGCCTGTTACTTCAATCACTTTTGAGTGCTCAACAACAAGGGTGCGGGGCCAGGCCATCATGGCAAGTTCTGCATCACCAAAGTATTTTAACAGTCCGGCTACATTGCGATAAATAGGTTCTTTCCACATTTTTTCCCGGGCATTGAAATACCCACTGACCAGGGTTGAGGAGATACGCGAATCAAGAGCCGTTGCATAGAGTGCCAGCAAGCCCCCCTCACCATAACCGGCTACACCAACCTGTGTGTGACTGCCTTCTTTCTTATTCCGTAATTCGAACCAATCAATAGCAGCAAACACTTTTTGGAGTTCGTACCCGATAACATGTCGCCCCACTTCATATGCTTGCCGGTAGATCCATTCCCGGTGGGGCAAATTGGTATAACGCCCAAGAGAGGAACTACCCGAAAAAGTATCTTTTCGATTTACCAGAGCAGGAATAAGTACCTCCCACCCGGCTGCAGCAAGTTGTCTTGCCACGTCAAAGCCGGAGCCCTCCGCTTTTTCCAAACCGGCAAGGACCTCAGGATTTACGTCCGCATCCGGAAGGAGTACCACCCGTGCCTGCACTTTACCTTTCGGCTGCAGCAGAAGTCCTTCGGCAGACAGATTTTCAAGTACCTTCCAGCGAACCGCATAGATTTTACAAGCTTCGGTTTCTATGAGCAAGGGTTTTAGCTCATTATTTGTCACGTACTCCAGACTCGAAGCGACCCGGATATCCACTACCCCCAAACGCTGCTGCAGCAATGCTCGCTGAAAGGCTATTGAATTATTAAATACTGCTGCATTTGTAAAGTCTGGCTTCCATAAATCTTTTCTTGCTTGTTTCATACGAGCTGTTTCCTCAGTCAGAAAGTTATTTACTTTTTCTACCATCAAAGCGGAAAGATCTCCCTGCTCCACCCAGGGACTGCTCTGAAAAGGAATAGAAACGGAAGACTGTGCTGAACTATAAAAAACAAGGCTTACAAGGAATGGAAGGAAGGCTAAACTCCGATAAAATGCGACATCCGGATGCATGCTTATCTTTTTGCATACCAATTTGGCGGCCCTCCGAACCTCGGACGCCTTCAAAAACAAGATGAACGTGAAAATTCTCCTCATGTTTTAAATTTAATCACTCATGAAAACAAATATTGACCTTAAGCTGGTGTGCAAGTACCCATATTTACGTTAGTTTTTATTACCACATATTACCCTAATGCTCACAGATTTTAACATAGCGCTAAATCTGGAGAAGGGGTACAACTTCAAGGACCTGAAAGAGGATCTATCCTTCGAGCCCGATTCTTATTGACCAGGTATATAACTTCCTTGGTGCCATTCGTGCGCTTTCCGGGATGTTGGAGACTGACAGCTTATGGTCTTTTCATGTGCTGAGGTTTTCCTTCAACAGCTTCTTCACCACCGATAGTGCATTTTATAGGTTTGCGGCCAGCCTTAAGCAACCTAATGATGCTTATTGAGACAGCATGTCTTATAATTGGGATCCAGAAATCTTAAAAGCAAAGGCTTGTTCACAAGGTCTCTTGCTTTTTATTTGCAGATCTTCAGGAAGCTGTATAGTAATTCCCTTTTTAGCTTGCTTCCAATTCAATGGTTGATCATAGCCCAATAGATAAACTTTAGAGTTGCGTGGAGGTTTTACATGGGCAACAAACAATGAAGCACCGGGCCAGTTTTCAACAACCGCATAAGTTGTAGTATTATTTTTATTTCTGGTGTAGTACACTTTTCCTTCACGGGTTATTTTACAGGGACGTGTTTCGAAAATAGCTTCCCCGTTAACATCCAGCCATTTGCCGGCATAATCTAACGATTCTAATACTTTTGGGTGCCAGTTGCCATTTAAGTCAGGACCAACCCCTACTTGCAGATTACCTCCTTTGGAAACAATATCGATTAATTTAGAGACAATCCAATCCCCTCCGCGTATATATTTTTCATCTGGCTCGTATGCAAATGTCTTTCTGGTACTGAGCGTATGAATTACCTGCCAAGGCATAGTTCCCTGACTTTCATCACCAGGTATATAATTCTCAGGAGTTTGATAATCGCCGTAATTGCCTATTCCCCTCCAGCGCAGCATACATTCTGGTTGCAAATTCCGGCTCATTCTGGCTACGTCCTGCATATGAGTCCAGGCGAATTCGGGAAGGAACATGTCAAATGAAAGCATATCAATCTTTCCGTAATTGGTGAGCAGTTCCGCAATCTGATCTTTGTGCCTTTTCTGGAACCGCACCCATTCTGCTGCATTCTTTTGAGGAGAATACGTTTTATCCAGGTTCAGATTCCATTCATCAAAACGAAAATTGGCATCATACCAATCCGGGTGAGAAAAGTATAAGCCTATTTTTAGTCCTTTTTCCCGGCCGGCTTTTACCAGCTCAGCAGTAACATCCCTTTTAAAAGGGGTTTCCATGATGCTATAGTGCAAGTTACTGTGCTCGATGACACCAGCATCATTGCCAAAAAATTTGAATCGTTCAGTGATGACTGTTTTGGTATCATACATCGAAAATCCATCATGATGTTTCGTTGTAAAGACAAAAAACTTAAACCCGTTTTTAACCATCATTTCTGTCCATGCATTAGCATCGAAGGCTGAAGGATACCAACTCTTATACAAATCATGATAAAAACCCTGGTAGGCCAGTGAAGCCGTATCCCGCGGTTGCTTCAACACCCAGGATTCACGGCCATGGACAATTGAATAGATACCCCAATGAATCCGTATGCCATACTTCAAATCTTTAAATTGTTCTACCGCTTCAATAGGTGCATGATGATAATCGCTTAAGTCTGCATTTTTCATGTAGGGTTGCCAATGGTGTGTGCCTTCCCGTCCTCTGATTACGCGCCCGTCTGCATCCGGTTGATCTACAGGCTTAAACTCCGTTCGGCTTTGTGCATAAAGTGAAATATCAAGAAATAAGACTAGGGTAATTAAAAATAATTTTTTCATTTATAATCCACTTTTAGAGGTACTTGAAAACAGTATTTAAAATAAAAAACTTGATCCATAAAACAAGGCCTCATTTTACAAAGGCTTCTAATCTATGCTAGTTTTTATCATCTCTTTCCCACTATTTGTTCGCCCCTTCTCTTATGCCTCACCCAGTTTTCCAATAATGGTATCATGTTAGTTGGTGCCTATATCCATTTACATTATTTCAAAACCCTCTCCCTGCTTGCAAAATGATGCTCTTCCACTCGGTCTACCACCTGGCACTTTATTATTACTAATAAGGCTGAAATCATATTGACGCGTCGCTAACATCAATGGCTTTAGAGTTTTTAAACTCCCTGACTTTAGCTACAAAAGCAGAAAAGTGAGCTAAAAGCACCTTCCAGTTTTTTTGCCTGATAAAGCTTTTTACAAACAGCTGGTTCCCTAATCCCAAGCCTGTTGCTCCGGCGTCCAGGAAATGGAGGCTGTTATCAAGATTCACTCCTCCGGTCGGCAACAGCTTTATTTGACTAAGGGGCCCTTTTAGGTCCCGGATATAGTCAGGACCCAGTGAAGTAGCCGGAAAAACTTTTATCATATCTGCTCCCAGACGCCAGGCATTGTATATTTCCGAGGGCGTAAAAGCACCTGGAAAAACAGGAATTTTCTTTGCGATGCAACTACGTATCACCGGTTCATTTATTACTGGTGTAACAATGAATTGGGCTCCTGATTTCAACGCCAGATCCAGCTCGCTCTCCGTGCAAACCGTACCCGCACCTATATTTAAATTGCCGGAATGCTTTTTTCTAAGATAAGTAATCATATCCTCTGCATTTGGCGTATTCATTGTTATTTCCAGAGTGGTTAATCCGGCACATTCATACAACGGGGCCACCTGAATCACTTCATCAAGCGATAAATTCCTGATGATTCCAACAATCGGCATTAAAGAAAACCGTTCCCAGCTGAAAAAAGTTTCTTTCATTTTTTTATAATTTCTATCAATTGTTTTTTGAATATTTCAATCTGTCCGTCGACGACTGCACGATCCACCAGTTCAGGCGGAAGGATTATAGTTTGATCCCATAAGCCTAAAGCCTTGAACGCCAGTTGATACAAATGGCTTAACCGCCCACCGGAGCACAATACCCTGCATCTGATATCTTTGCTTAAAAGATTTATCAATTCTGATCCGATCAACAAGCCACTTAAATAGAAGAAATTCTGTTCCTTTCTTACGTATTGAAACAATTGGTTAATTCGCACAGAAAATAGATTATGCAATAAGTCTGAGGTGCCCGACTGCTGTACGCCCTGCTGAAAGGCGTTCCGATCATCGGTTGTTAGTACAGGATCATTTACTTTCTCAGAAACACTTTCTTTCAATATACTGTGATGCCTCAGCAAACTAAATAGATCACCGGTCATATAAGTTCGAAAATCAACTATTCTTTCCTGCTGAACTAAAAGATGCTTACTATGGGTGCCTGGAAAGACCCATACGGCCCCCCTTTCACTCGCCAAATTTTTATAAGATTTAGCCAGACCTATCATTTGGGTTTCCTCTCCCCTCATCACATCTTTTGTATTGCTGATCCCCGATACTAGCCACACCTGATTGCACAACACGTTGGATTCGGCCAGGAGTTGAACTACGGCATCACTTCCATCAACTAAAAAAGGAACTGGTGCATAAGGAAGTTCCTTGATGCCAATAGAGGAGCAGGCCATGCCCGAGACAATTACAGGTAGTGCTTTCAAAGAGATAGCACACTTTTCAGACAACAGAGCAATCGCTTCCTGTAACTGGCTTAAGAAATATTTTCTTTGACTCATTCCATGTTGTTCAAAGCCAGCCTTCCAATTATTGTATGTGGCAGCAATTCCTTTGTCTGTAACAATTTGCCCGCTCAGCTGACCATTGCCTGTATGGACTAAGCATAAGCGAAAAGTGGAGGTGCCCCAATCACAACTTAACATGAAATCTTTCATAAACAACTTAAGTATTTGCAATTACAGATCTACCATTCCGTGAGGCTACCATCTTCATTCCTCCAAACTGGATTTTTCCAATTGTGTCCCTGCTTTGCCATTTTCCTCACCTTTGTTTCATTTATTATAATGCCTAAGCCAGGCAGCTTCGGTCGATCTATATATCCTTCTTTTATATTAAACACTTCGGGATTTTCAATATAGTCGAGTACATCAGCGTCCTCATTATAATGTATTCCCATGCTGGTTTCCTGTATGACCGCATTGATACAGCTAAAGTCAATCTGTAATGCCGATGCAAACGAAATTGGACCCAAGGGACAGTGCGGTGCAAGAGCTACGTCATACGCTTCTGCCATTGCAGCGATCCTTCTCACCTCAGAAATACCTCCTGCATGACTAAGATCTGGCTGGATAATATCGACCGCACCTTGTTCAAAAAGAGATTTATAATCCCAACGGGAATACAGCCGCTCCCCGGTAGCGATAGGAATACTGGTATATTGTCCAAGTACCGAAAATGCTTCCTTGTTTTCAGACAGTACGGGCTCTTCAATAAACATAGGTTTCAGGCATTCCAGGTCACGCATAAATCCTTTTGCCATTCCTTTATGAACCCTGCCGTGAAAATCAATACCCAAACCCACATTATATCCAATGGCCTCTCTTACCGATGTAATGCAGGATACGGCGTCTTGGATCTTTTTTGGCGTATCGATCCATTCCATTTCTGAGCAGGCATTCATCTTTACGGCTGCAAATCCTTGCTGTAAACGCCTCTTTGCCTCTTCCACCAGGTTAGCCGGCTTGTCGCCGCCAATCCAACCATAAATTTTCATTTTATTGCGTACCGCACCTCCTAAAAGTTCATACACGGGCACATTTAAGGCCTTGCCTTTGATATCCCATAAGGCTTGGTCAATACCAGAAATAGCACTCATCAAGATGGGTCCGCCCCGATAAAACCCTCCCCGGTAAAGCATTTGCCAGATATCTTCGATGAATCGCGCATCCCTACCAATAAGGTAGTTAGCCATCTCTTCAACGGCAGCCTTTACGGTATCCGCTCTGCCTTCGACAACGGGTTCCCCCCATCCTTCCAGGCCATTTTCTGTGGTTATCTTTAAAAACAGCCATCTTGGTGGTACTTTAAATAATTCTATACTTTCTATTTTCATCTTCGTCTTTATTATCAAACAATTCTCATGGTCATACCACCGTCTATTACCAAATTTTCTCCCGTGATGAAATTATTTTTTACCAACATGCATATAGCATCCGCGACATCTTCAGGAGTACCTTCTCTATGTAAAGGAATCCGGTTTTCGATATTGTTTTTGACTTGTTCTGGAGAAAGATAATCCTGAAACCGGGTACGTATAATACCTGGAGAAATACAGTTTACCCGAATATTATGTTCTGAAAGCTCAAAGGCTAACGCTCTGGCAAATTGAGGCAAGGCGCCTTTCACAACTGCATATGCAAGGGCGTTTTTCACACCGCGCATTCCTGCTGCGGATGATATTAAGATAATCGCTCCTTCTTTTTTCTTTTTCATATGAGGAACAACACCGGTGCAAAGATGAAAGACAGCATGCACATGAACATCGAAGGCACGGAACCAAACATCCTTTGCACCATTTAAAAGACTGCCGGGTGCTGATGCCCCTGCACTGTGGACCAGTATATCGATGTCTCCAAAATGATCATAAGTCTGATCAATGACTCTTTTACAGTCTTCTTCCTTACTTACGTCAGCTGACAGGAGCAAACATTGCCCCCCTAAAGCCTCTATCTTTTGCTTAATAGCTGTGTTGTTAATATTCCTGGCAACCAGACTTACACTGGCACCTTCTTTCACCAGCTTAATAGCGGTTTCTGCTCCTAAGCCTTGTGTTCCACCCGTAATGATTGCGATTTTGTTCACTAAATTCATAAAAAATTTTAAGCCTGTTTTTACTATAGGTACATGAATGATGCTGCACAAATAAAAGGCTGCTTCGTGTCCAGCACTTTTTACTGCCTGTTTTTTTAAGTAATGAAAAAACATCCTTTAAGTGGATAAAGTTTTTTTTCACTCGGCATTGCATTATCTATTTAAGGCCGCTGTCACTACCTCCTTAAGGAAGCAAAGAAGCTTTCCGCAAAGGACAGCCTTTATTATTCCACCTCTTCAAATTATATATCTGATTGATCGTGTTAATCGAGTATGCATGCAAGAACGCTTTTTTAGGTTAGCTATTCATACTATATATTATCTTAGTTCTCATAGATTTTAACATGGCTCCTCTTATACGAAATTCACCGAAGGTTGGTTCTCGATGTTTTATGTTGTTTATTCGATTAAGCCTAAAATGAGCTAAGGTTTAATGCTCCCTATAACCAGTAAAATGTTTGCAAATCTTCGGGTCTCCCCGGTTGCAATGACAAGGCAAGTCTCCTCAGATTTGACTTCGCGATAGAAATCGAACCTTTTTTCAGCAGTGAGTTTCACTTGCGAGCCTAACAGTTCCGCAAATTCATTGTGAATCGGTTGTGAATCCCCGCCTGGTGGAACCATCACAATGCCGGCTTCAATAGGAATATAATCTTTGACAACCTTTAAAACATCTGTGACGGTTAACAGACCAGGAGACAAGTTCAAAAACACCCTTTTACAAGCAGGGGATGTACCGGTGATAAACGGATAATTACTATCTGCTATCAGCACTTTTGCACCGTGTCCGTTACTGGCTAATACGGAAAGAATATCAGGATGCAGGAGTTTGATTTTTAACATGACGCAATCAACTATATGTTACCGATTTTGTATTGGATTCTACGCTGACATATTTGAATAACAGTTCGTTTTTTACCAAAGGACCCATAAAAAATAAAACGATACATAGGCCAATTAACGCTATGATGCCATAGCCGATAAACACGGCATTATATGCGGTGGCATAGTTATAAGCAGCCGAAAGATTTTTTACGGAGATTCCCGAAAGTGATTGAAAAAGCACGCCTCCCAAACCTGCCCCTACACTGGCAATGCCCCATACAGAGGCTGTGGCACTTTGGGGAACTACATCGCCAGGAAAGGCCATTGTGTTGGACGTGTACGCAGCATAACCAAATCCTGCCAGACTAAGAATGATGAGAGCCGATATTGGAGAGGTTATGACAAAGGGGCCCAAGATGAGCGAAAACGCCATAAGAGCACCAAAAATTCCAACAGCGATTTTCCTCGCTTTAGGAACCGGCGTACCTCTTTTGATAATATATTGCGTAAATAGGCCCCCAAGAATATTCCCAATATCGGCAACGATAAACGGAAGTACTACAAACCAGCCGATTTTTTCCAATCCCCAGCCATGTACATCACTGAGGTATCTGCCGATCCAAAAAGTAATGAAATACCAAATGGGATCCATGAACATTTTGGAAAGGGTAAACCAGGATACAAATCGAGTTTTTATCAGTCTCATCGGAGGAATCACCCTTGCTTTTGATTCCTTAAGGGAATGGGCCGGCGTATAATAAGTAAACCAAAAAGCGGCAAGCAGGATATAACCCAGTACTGCGACTGAAATAAAGGCAAATTGCCATCCGTATGCACTTCCTAACCAAGCAATAAGTGGAGGCGTAATGATTGCGCCTGCTGCCGCTCCGCTATTAAATATGCCAGTAGCGGTAGAGCGTTCTTCCGGAGGAAACCACTCACTGGTTAATTTTATGGCTGCAGGCCAATTACCGGCTTCACCAATACCTAACAAAGCCCGAAATATCCCGAAGTGAAAGGGCAAGGTTGCGAATGCCTGTAAAAGAGAGGCAGTGGTCCAAAAGGCCATACATAAGGAATACCCCAATCGGGTGCCGAGTTTATCAATGACATAGCCGGACAGGAGGTTGGAAACGAGATAGCCTATAAAAAAAGCGGTACCGATATATCCAAAAACATCATCCGGAATCAATTTTCTAAGTTCTCCTTCAGTGCTTAAGTAATTGAATGCTAAACGGTCAATATAATTCAGGACGGTTGCAATAAATGCAAAGGACAACATTATCCAACGCATGCGTGATTTATGTGAAGTACTATCTTTTATCCGGTGCATTTTTAATTCATTAATTTTACATTACACTTCTATCTTAATGCCGTACGCCAATTGTGCTGACTCCGGAAGCCGTTTCTTAAGATCGACAGGCAAGTGAATCACTAGTCTATCAAAAGTCTCGTATCCCCACTTAAGCGGTGTCTCTATCCCCAATAAAAAAATTTTAGCATTCGCTCTTGGCTTCACTGATTGCAATACCAGTTTATCTTCTGGCCAGTCAAACGCAAATGCATAGATGGTTTTTTTATCTTTTGATCTGGTGAACCGGATATTATCTCCTTCTTTCCAGAGATCTCCTTCCCTTGGACGTGTTGCGTAGATACCTTCGCCATTGATCTTGAGCCAGGCCCCTGTTTGTTTCAGTTGTTCTACCGCTTTACTATGAAATTGACCATTCCCGTCCGGACCAATTCCTACCATAAAATTTCCCCCCTTGGCTGTAGCATCAATTAGGTTTCTTACGATCCATCTTGAACCTTTATATTGGGTACCATCTGCTTCATAAGAAAACGAACCGCCCAGGGGATAAATAACAAACCAGGGGGTATCAGAATTTTCCTTGCTCCCGGGCACAAAACCTTCAGGGGTATAATAATCACCGTAATTTCCTATTCCGCGTGCACGGAACATAATGTCCGGCCGCAGTTTTCTCAGATGCAGCATCGTCTCCCTTAATTGAGGCCATACGGTCGGACCTAACCACTGGTCCAGGCAAATCATATTGAGTTTTCCATAATGGGTGATCAATTCTTCGAGTTGCCTACGATGTCGTTTCATCATACGCGCAACTTCATCCTCTGTCGGGTCGGGCTGTATAACGACACCAGATTTGGGAAATCGCTTTTCCGGATGGCTCATTTCGGGTTTCAGTTCTTTTCCGGTAACCGCTAGTTTATCCGAACTGGGGACTTGCAAAGGATGATAATTATAGGGTCTGAAATCAGCATCATACCAGTCTGGATGTGAAAAATACAAATCGACCTTCATTCCATGTTTGTGAGCCTCCTCACAGAGTTCTTTCACTACATCACGTTTAAAGGGGGTTTCCATAATACTGTAGGAAAGGTTGCAATTTTCAATGGATGGCCCTCCGTTGGCTACCCAGTTCGTTCGTCTTGTAACCTTCGCTTTTGTATCGAACATGGAAAACCCATCATGGTGCTTGGAGGTGAATGAAAACATCTTTGCTCCACTTTCAACAAAAAAATGAACCCATTCCTGTGCATTAAAGCCTACTGGGTTCCATGATTTATAAAGTTCCTGGTAGGCTTGCCTTTCCCGAAAGGACATTTCTAAGAAGGGCCAGGATTCATTTTGCTGATGATAAATGGAGTATAAGCCCCAATGCAGACGTATACCAAATTTAATATCTAGAAATTCTTCATAAACACTATCGGGTGCCCAACTGTATTCAGCAACTGGGGTATCCTCCACATAGCCTGAAGTGACTTTATAATGCGCATCCGACTTCGGTAGGCGGTGCGAAAACTTTGACGTTTTGCTACCACTTATCTGTCCTTTGAGAGAAGAGAGATCAGGATAGATTATGGTCCCAAGTAGTGCCATGCCGGTTAACTCAGAAAATTTTCGTCTATTCATACATGTTGGACTTTCGTTTTTTGACCTTAAATTTCCAAACAGTCTTTGCAGCTAAAAGGGGCTTTTTGCAGTCTCTACTCCTGTTGATTCAAACAATAGTGATTCTTGTAAAACAGCTACATGCTATGCGGCAACAAAATACCAAGGATGGCAAGTCTGTCTTAAATTATCACTTATCATTTTGAAATTCTTATCACTTGTAGGAATAAGGTATTTCCAAATGCAGAAAACCTTTGTTCCCGGCATTTGGAAATGATAACGCCGATCAGTATCCAGGATTTTGTTTTAGATTAGGATTGACATCCAGTTCTGACTGAGGGATAGGCCATAGATAATTCCGATCCTCAAATTTCCGTTCCTGAATAAAGATTTCCCCTTTTTCATTGATGACATACTTACCCGTATACTGTGCCGGGTTATCCGTGATTTTCATTCCGTAGAACTTGCGATTCAGGGTTTCCACCGCAATTTTCCATCTTATTAAATCCCAGTAACGAATGCCTCCTTCACAGGCAAGTTCAACAGCTCTCTCGTTTCTAACTATCGTTCTTAATTTTTGGGGGTCTGTCTCGGTAACTGCCGCCATTTTAATCTCTTGTCTGCCTCTTACTTTATTGATGGTTTCATCCAGCAGGCTTTGGGTGATAACGGCCCCGGACTCCAGGTTTGCTTCTAAATAGCTTAAAAGCACTTCTGCATAACGCATCAGCTTGTAGTCTCCACCATAACGGTTTTTGTCGCCCGCATAACTGGGGTCATAAAATTTGTTCAACCCATAACCCGTAACACCCGGACCGGTTTGTTTTGTTGAATCAGGGTGTCCTACATATTTTTTGCCGTTGACAAAGGAATAGTCAGGTAAGAGGACCGTTGCGTAAAGACGTGGATCCCTATTTTCAAAAGGATTTGCCGGATCATACAAGGGTGATTCATCAATAGATTTCCCATCAATCATTAAGAACCTATCCACGAAATTCTGGAAAAAAGAAAACTGGGTATAGCCACCATACCACCCAGGTACGGAAGCAAGTTGTGTCATAGGTTCTCCAAAAACATCCTGCATATATTTGCGGCTAAAAATTATTTCATCGCTGTTATCTCCTTCATCCTGGAAAAGTTCCTTGAAACGGTTATCGATAACATAACGGTTAAGGTCAATAATCTTTTTATAGGTTTCTGCAGCTTCGGCCCATCGTTTCTCAGCCATCAAGAATCGTCCAAGGAGTGCCAATGCCGCGCCTTTTTCCACCCTTCCTTTCTGTGCAGCTGAACGTCTAACAGGTAGATTTCTTTCTGCTTCCATCAACTCTTTGATGGCAAACTCTACGACTTCTTTTTGAGTTGCCTGTTTTACACTATTTGCCTCATCAAATGTCAAGGTTTTTTCCACAAGGGGAACATTTCCGTATAACTGGGATAGCCAAAAGTAGCTATAGGCCCTCAGGAACTTTGCTTCAGCCACCATCTCTGACCGCTCCATTTCTGTCATGGTAACTTTCGCTATATTATCTAAAAAGTAATTAGCGCGTGCAATTCTGGCATAATTGGAACTCCACATATCCTTTACCTGTTGGTCGGTCGATACGATTCCGGCTTGCGGAAAGCCACTTCCTAACTCCTTATTGGATAAAATATCAGTCCATCCTTCGAATTTGATTCCCAAGATATTCCAACCATTAAAGTTATTCCACCAACCGGTCCAGTTCTCTGCTCTATAGCAGGCGGTAAGAGCTTTCTCAGCATCTGCTTTATTATTCCAGAAAATGGCTTCACTTAACTGCTCTTTTGGGTATTCCTGTAAATCCAGTTCTTTTTTACACCCTATAACTGCAACCAGCAGGAAAACACCAAAAATCGGGTATTTTCTAAAAAATCTTTTATGTATGTATTTCATATTATATTATATTAAAAGTTAACATTGATACCAAATGTCCAGAGTCTTGTTGGCGGGTAATAGCTGGAATTTGCATAACCACCGGTACTCATCTCCGGATCCCAACCCATATAATAGTTATCAAATGTTACCAGGTTTTGTCCGCTTAAATACATCCGGAACTCTTTAATAAATGTTTTACTAATAATGTTCGAAGGGATTGTATAACCTAATTGCAATGTTTTCATTCTTAAAAAACTGGCATTTCTAAGCCAATACTCGGAATCAGGACCAAAAGGCACTTCCGGGGAAGAAGAAAGTGGTATCAGTTTGGGGTATAAAGCATAACGGTTAGGAACTTCTTTTGTCCAACGGTTATCCACCTGCCACTGTTCAATATTGCCATTATTAAAGAACGCCAGTTGGGTTCCGCTTAGCCTCTTTTTAAACCCTGATAGACCTTGTAATTGCAGGAACAAGTCAAACCCCTTGTAATTAGCCTCAAGTCCAAGTCCATAAGTATATTTAGGAGTGCTGGTGCCAATAATTGTCCGATCGTATTCTGCGCTTACTTTCCCATCCGGCTTCCCCTCCGGACCACTGATATCCATATAACGAATGAGTCCAGGGCTTGCATTGTAATTTTGAACGGCATATTTGTCGATATCCTGCTGGTCAATGAATAGGCCATCGGTTTGATAACCATATATAGATCCGAGCGGTTGTCCGACAAACAGTCCACGGTTGATGTCCTTATCCACTCCGCCTAAAGACAAAACCTTATTGTTATTTATGGAAAAGTTGGGTTGAATGCTGAATGAGAAATCGTTGACAGAGCCTCTATAAGATAATTCAAACTCCCATCCCCTGTTCTCCACCTTTCCTGCGTTCTGAGCGGATATATTTCTTCCCAGCACACTGGACACTGTTAAACTCTGAAGAATATTCGATGTCTTTCGTATATAATAATCTACGCTAAGATTTACTTTACTCTTGAGCATGTTTAAATCGACTCCCTGATCGAAGGCAGTAACAGTTTCCCAGGTAATGTTCTCAAATGGTAAAGTGGTCAAAGCAATTCCCGGTAGAAACCTTTCTACTTCGCCGAATGGATAGGGCTGATTCAAATTGAGGGTTCGCTGGTAGGGATAGGTGCCAATTTCCTGGTTACCCAAAGTACCATAAGAGCTACGTATTTTTAAATTATCAATCCAAGACACTTGGAAGAAGCTTTCTTTGGAGACATTCCATGCTGCTGAAAACGAAGGGAACAATCCAAACCGCGTGTCTTTTGAAAAGCGTGAAGACCCGTCATACCTCAGGTTGCCCTCCAACATGTATTTATCCTGATACCGATAATTCAACCGACCGAAAAAAGAATTGAGCTTTGCAGTGGATGCGCCTCCCGAATTATCATCATTTTCTGTTGCAAATGCGTTTATAACATGCAGCTGTGTGCTGGGAGAGTTTTCGCGATAAGCACCAAGGGACTCAAAGTTGTTTTTGATATGGGAAAAGCCTCCCAATAAATGAAAATAATGGTTGCTGCCCATTCTTTTCTCATAATCGAGATACGAATCCCAAGTCAGGTTAGTATTGTTGGAAGTATTCACTTGTAATTTTGAAGGGCCACGCACCGCCGTTTGGTTATCCCATGTAAGAATGGATGCAAAATTGTCAGTCCTGCCAAAATTCAAATCATAGGCTAACCTGCTGGTAAGCTTTAGCGATTTCAGTATATTCCACTCCAAAGAGAAATTATTCATAAAATAACTTCCCTTGGCGTTCTCAAATGACGCGCTGTTCACACCGGCACTTGCTGTTGGATGTCCCATGTGCGTACCATATGTTCCATCTGATTTTCTGCCTGGTTCGGTGGCATTGGCGGATGCCGCAGATCGTAATATGGCATCAAAACCCCCGATTCCATTTTCCGTGGACATCATTGCAGGTTTTTCCTGATTGGAAAAATTTCCAGCAAGTTTGACACCTAGCAACAGATTATTACTCACCTTACTATTCAGGTTTAACCTAAAATCAAATCGTTCATAACCGGTCTTTTCCACGACTCCTTTCTGATTTAAATAACCTCCTGAAAACAAGTACCTGATCCCACCTTGGGAACCATTCATTGTCACGTTATGTCGTGTCTGTAAACCACTACCAGAAGTAAACAAGTCTCTCACATGTTGCTTATTGGGAAAGTCATCCGGATATTTCCCCGATCTAAATTTCTCAATATCTTCTTGCGTATATGCACTGCCAACACCGATATTGTTCCTTGCCTCATTCATCATTTCCGCATAGGTCCATGAGTCAACATATTGAGGCAATTGCGTCGCCTCCTGCTTTCCCACATAGGCATCATAACTAACTCTGAGGTTTCCTGCTGCACCTACTTTAGTTGTAATCAAAATGACGCCATTCGCTGCCCGTGAACCATAAATGGAGGCCGATGCAGCATCTTTAAGGACCGATATACTTTCTATATCATTGGGGGACACGGCATTCAGAGAAGATGGAACGCCGTCTACTAAAACCAAGGGGTTTCGCCCAGCGCCACTAAAGGTACTTATGCCCCTGATAGTAATACTGGCTCCGTCACTTCCCGGAAGACCGGAGTTCTGTATCACGGAAACCCCGCTTGTTGCTCCTTGTAATAATTGCGATGATTGAGTAACCGTTCTTTTTTCAATAATATCTTTACTGACCGTAGTTACCGCACCCGTAAGATTGATTTTCTTTTGCGTTCCGTAACCCACCACTACCACATCACTTAATGCTTTAGATTCCTCAATTAATATCACATCAATGTTACTCCGGTCACTGATTGCTATTTCCTGGGTAGCAAATCCAATAGAACTGAATATCAACGTCCCCTTTCCATCAGACACATGGATCTCATATTGACCTTCATCATTCGTAGTAGTACCGAAATCAGTGCCTTTCAGCTTAACACTTATTCCACCCAGTGCGCCGCCCATAGAGTTGCTTACCTTCCCGGTAACAGTGATAGGCGGTCGTTCAAAATTGAAAGAGGATTTTATTCTTATTCGTACTGTATTTTCAAGAATGCTATAGGTCACAGGCTGACCGGCAAAACATTGCTCAAGGACTTCAGTTAGCGAAGCGTCTCTAACAATGACGGATTCACGTCTTGCTTTCTGCAACGCTGTTTTATTAAAGGAGAATTCAAAACCTGTTTGTTTTTTTATTTCCAGAAATACTTCGTCCAGTGTTGCATGCTGTTTTGAAAGTGTTATTCGCTCCCTCCCGGTGGCGTGGCCAGAGTAAAGAAAGGCTGATGATAAAAAAACAACTGCCAAAACAATTAGCAGTTTACTCTTCCTTGCCAGAACCTGATCTATTATACACATCCGGTATAATGCAATAAAAAAACTCCTAAAGGGATAAGATAAAAGTCTATTCCAGTATTGAATGGCAAACTTCATATTGAAAGTTTTAAGTAGTTTATTCTAAAGGTTGATGGTGATTTCAGTATTACAGTTTAAGTTCCCAACCAGCGGAAAAAACCCATCCAAATCCCTTATGCTGAGTTGATTGCTGCTACTTTTTAGCATGCTCCTCTCCACTCTTCATTAGCTTGTCTTTCACTGTGGTCAGGATGGCTTTTCCGATTTTACATCATTGAACTAATAATATATTCCTGCCTGCAAGTAAAATTGCGGTGATGCTTTTCTCTCCAGTCGCGCTTCCACAACAAAGGTGACCTTACTTTCTGCTTCTAATTAAAACCAGAGTTGTTCCTCTATATAGCTTTCTTATGGATGAAAAGAAGCTTTCCTATTCATCCACTAATCGCGATAATCTTATTAACTGAATATGCAAGTAAGTTTGTTTGCTTTAGCTTTTATTACTAAATATTATCCTAATGCTCTTAAATTTTAGCATAAAACAGGAACTTTGAGCCATGGTGAAAATGAGCCACAAGACGCTGAATGTGAAAGGAAAATCAAAAAAGAAGTAGCTTGAGAAAACTGAGGATGGCTGTATTGGAAAATGGAAAGTGGCAGCTTAGTTTTGAGCGACATCTTCATTTTTCATGGATGATTCGCGAATGACGGTTGCGCTTTCAATTATTTGCTTCCTGAATTTACTGCCGGCTTTCTCCTTCAGTATAAAGTCAAAATAAATATTGGCAGCTTCCTTACCCATTTTACGACTGTTTTGATCTACGGAGGAGAGACTGGGAGATATTAATTCAGTAAAGGTTTCATTTGAAAAACCAACGATTCCAATTTGTTGTGGTACGTTTAACCCTAGTGCTCGGGCAACCCTTAACACACCTAAGGCAGAATAATCTGAAACCGTAAAAAAAGCATCTGGGGGTTCTTTACCATTTAATAAATCATTTGCGATCTGTGCACCCCTCTCTATTGTCAGTGCATTGTCCACTATATAGTTATAAGGAATATTCAATTCTGCTTCCTTAATGGCTTTTAAATATCCTTCTTTTCGGTCCTTATAAATACTCAGGTAATCAGCCCCCCCCAAAAATGCAATTTTATGGTACCCCATCTCAATGAGGTGCTTAACCGCACTATAAGCAGCGTTTTTATTGTCGTTAACAATTTTATGACTTGGAACAGTATCATCGACTCGGTCAAACTGGATAAGATCCACATGATGATGAAGGATTTCTTGCAAATGCGTACTTGATTTTGTTTCTATACTCAGCGAAATGATGATACAATCAACATTTTGATGAATCAGTGTTGACACTGCCTGTGTTTCCTTTAAGTACGATTCATCTGACTGACAAATAATGAGATTGTGGTGATTGGTAAAGCAGGCTTCTTCCATTCCTGCTATGGCATTGGAAAAAAAATTGGTGTTGATCTTTGGAACAATTACTCCAATTGTTCTTGAACTGCCACGTCTTAAATTAGCCGCATTTGTATTATGCACATAATTTAATTCTAATGCTTTTGCTTTCACTAAAGCTTTTACTTTATTACTAACCGAGTGGTGATTGTTTAAAGCCTTCGATACCGAAGATGGAGCAATGCCAATTTGTTCAGCAATATCATAGATCGTTACTCTTTTACTTTTTCTTTTGGTCATAACAGCAGTAATTATTTTATGGAATCCTTTGTAAAAAGAATCCCGAACAACCTTATTTCCGCTGTCCCGCAATTCCATGGCCTAAGCTGCAAAACCAGCTTAAACGGAAATCGATTTCTAAATTAATACAAAATAGCTTTTTTAAAGCTAATTCCTAATAGTAAAGATGTAAATTATTTTGAAAAAAATGCAAAAAACCTTTTTTGAACATAAAGTTTATGCTATTTTAGAAATCGATTTCCTAAATTTTCATTTGCCATATGATCAATCATAACCCAAAGCCGATCTTCAGACAATTGGTTTTCCATAATGAATCTTCCTTAAATGTTAAGGTGGATACAGGAGAAAAACTAAAAAACGCCTGGCACTACCATCCAGAAATTGAATTGATACTACTTAAAAAATCAGAAGGAACGAGAATTATTGGTACAAGCACCGGCACTTTTGAAGACAATGATTTATTTCTTATTGGAAAAAACACCCCTCATATTTTCTTGCATGAAGAAAGATACTTACAGGATTGTTGCCTCAAACCCGAAGCCGTAGTCGTTCAATTCTACGAAACGTTCATGGGAAAAGAATTTTTGGCGCTACCGGAATTTAAAGAAATTCAATATCTCTTTAGCATTGCAAAGCATGGCCTTGCATTAACTGACCAGGGGAAAAAAAAAGTAATACCACTTATGGAAAGGATGCTGCAGGTATCTTCTCTTGACAGGATATTGTTACTTTTGCAAATTTTAAGCGTCATTGTCAACAAAACTTCTTATGATTTGCTAGGAAGTGAAGGATTAGTTGATCAATCAAACAATGAAGATGATATCAGGATTGAGAAAATCATGAATTTTACTTTTGAAAACTACGATCAGAATATCAAGTTAGAACAAGTAGCACAACTAACAAACTTAACGAAAGAATCATTTTGCAGATATTTTAAAGCAAAGACTGGAAAAAGCTATCTTGAATTATTAATAGAAGTCAGAATTAATAAGGCTTGCCAGAAAATCCTCAAAAATCAAATGTCCATTAAAGAGATTGCATACTCCTGTGGCTTTGATAGTTTATCAAATTTCCACCTCCAATTCAAAAAAATAATGAAACAAAGTCCTATTGAATATAAAACTTCTCATTCTTCAAGACAGGTCAACATAAACTGCAAGAAAGTTTAAAGTAAAGCGACTCAATAGTTTTCATAAATACGAGTGCAGCTATTGACGGATCATCATTCAGGAAGTACCTATCCTTTTAAAAAGAACCACAAACTAATTGATAAAGATTTCCACTTCCAACCCTCCAAAGACTGAATGCTCATTTGTATTATATATTACAGCCTTCGAGGGCACCCTAAAAGGCGCATACTGCCAGTAGTTCAAACTGGATTGAACATCCAGAAAAGGAATTGTGCTTATTGTTAAAATGCTATTTTTGTACCGTCCATTTTAAAGGCCAATACTGAAGTATCAAAAATATTCCAAAAACTGGCTAAATTCTCAATCCTGATGGTCTCCATATCTCAAAAATGCTGTTGAAAATGGAAGTGGTGGACATAACCTTTTTCCCTCATACAATAATTTTAACCTGTACTATTTTTTTTGGCAGTATGCTGCTCCTAACGTCTTATTTAGACCAACTCAAATCTTTAAAGGCAAATAGATTCTCATATCCAGTTTCGGTGCAAGTAGTTTATTGAGCAGTTCCAATTATGCTGTCAATAAATTTATTTAGTAAGGCGCCTATTGTACCACTCTCCAGTTTTTTGTTCTTATAAAAATGTTTTCAATGGCATAATACAACTTGCTTTTATGGAGCAAAGCTTATATACATAGTTTTAATTTACAACTACTGCAACGTATCCAAAATATTACACAAACCGGTTAAATTAAAAAAATCCTATTTTGAAATGGGCAACAAAGAATACAAACTAGATTTCAAAGATGTTTCCTAATTCTTTTGCAGTAATATATTTGGCAAACGACTGCGCCAACACATTACCAAAACAATTATTTGCCACCTACCGACTAGAGCCTTCTTCCATGTAAAGAGTAACCAACTAAATATTTTCGTGGTCAGATACTTTATTCAGGCATTTTGCATCATCTTATTAGAAAGTTATGCGGTAGAAAATTAAGGGTCAAACAGCAATAAGTACTTCTTACAATAATCTTGGCCCAACTTTTTTAAAATAAGAAACATGATGTTTGCAACAAAAATCCCCTCTGAAAAGAGGGGACAATGAGGTAAGGCGCATGGACGGTTTGGGTTTTCACATAGGAATGGTGGACGCCTTAACTTTCCAAGTGAATCGCTTTCAATCGGACTTTGTACTCAAAACGGCTTTCACCGGATACTTTGGATTTTCGGACAATCGGTTTTGTTTAGGCTTTCTTTTCAGGTAATGGATAATTGGATTACACAAAGCTACACCAGGGGATCCCCTAATGTAACAGGGTTTCGCCCAAAGGGCATAGGTATTGGTTCAAAACCATGTTTTTCCGGTTAAAATCTTTGTGCTTCAACACTCATTATCAGGCAGTTAGTACTTTCACAAAGTACTTCTACTACCTCCGGCAAAGAACAAATCCCATTTAGAAAGAAACAGAGGCCTGCCATCTAAAAGCCTCTTATGTAGCCCAATGTAACTACCTGACCAAAGATTCCCCATTGACAGGTAAGACTTTGACGGACTCTATCTTTTTTATGGTAAGCAATTAGTGAACGGGCGTACAAATAAGTTAAAGAAACAGGTCAGGGATAAGTTCTTTTTGCATTCCTTTCCTGCATAAACTTACAGGATTTGCCCTGGTCAACTGTTTTTTCATTATACCCCCTGAAGTTGTCTGGTTGAATATCCCAGTACACCCATAGGGATTGTTGTCCTTGTTCATCTATCTCACCGGTTTGAAGGATCTCATTGCCAATTTTGCGTCCCAGTTGATGGATAATATACCCATTCGGAGGGTTGATCCATAAAATATGCCATGCATCCAACCTGGGATCAAAAATACAGATAGTGGTACTGTAATGATAACAGGGTTCAGGCCACCCTACCAGGATGGTTGTTACGAACGGGGGTAATCCAAACATCATGTAGGGCCCTACCCTCTAAAATCCAGTCGAACCGGACATCCCATTTTGAATGTATAGCACTTCCATTTTTAGCATACTCATGGCACCGGCCACCCAGTCACCTACAAACTGCCCATCAAGCATTAGCTGACCTGCGTATGCAGGGGCGGACATGAACGCTGCCTTCCCAAAGGAACCCTTTAATCCGGTCCTTTACTGAATTGTCCCGCGTCCGCATGAAACAGTCAAGTTCATGATGGGGCCGCAAACTTTACTGGCTGCATTGCAACAATACTATGCCAGCAGCTAAAACTATAGTTAAATGGATAAATTAACCTGTAGTTAAATAACCTTCATTAATATAAAACTCCTACAGTGCAGAACCAATCAGATGCATTTAGTGCTTGGTACATAGCTGCTTGCCAAGAATTTAAATTGCTATCCATAAAGCATATTTGCTTTGACTCGAGCTCGGCCCTTATCTTACGAAAACCGCCGGCATTAAAGTAAGATTGTAATAGTAACCTAATTCCTGAAAGTTCACTTCCTGCATTTGCACCGTATAATGCGCCTAACTTTAAGGTCCTAAAATGAAGTTTAACTCTATTTGTCAGTGTAGAATCCCACGTCGCATCAGGTCGCACTCGAAATGTAAAGGAAACAGGATTTGTTTGGTTAACATGGGCTTCTAACCATTGAAAAGTACTTATATCATCAAAATAAGGATGTAATGTCTGTTCATCAGCGCTAGATAAAACCTTTGCAATTTTGAGTTTATTACATTCGAGGCAGGCAGGCACTAGGTTTATCGGAACTGTAGAATAAATGGGATATTTTGATTTGGGTAAATGATGATCTAATGTTGTGACCATCCGGTGAGCACACAGTAGGCAGCTGCCAAATTTTGGTGCTGTCGCTAGCATATCATAAAAAGCACGCCTAGGCTGGCCTAATTTAAACAACCAAAACCCTCTCTAAGAACTGGTACACTTTGTTTTAAAGACATACAATATTTGAGGTGGCCCCTTCCCGCTTCATGAACAAATTATTGAGCCCGCCAGAAGCTCCGTGTTTAACTTTGTGGCCGTACAAGGGATGCAGTGATCCTGACATCCATTTCATCAATAGCTTCTATCCTACCTTTGCTTTATTTGCTCATGGTAGTAATGAAGCAGCACTCTTATCCGTTACTTTCACCTGTTATCAGCGGCTTTCGTCTCTACCCACTACTGCCTCTGGTTGATTTTCATATGAACGAATGATTAACACAGGATGAGAAGTGATATGCCGTTGTCTTGTCTGACCTGATGGAAATTGCCGGGTGATCGTTTCAGCTTGTTTCAGTGCGACACTTCAGTAGGTTCTTTTCAGGAATTGCAAAACATTTCCATTGAACTCCCCCCGCTTATGGGCAGGAAAGTAGTGTGTTTCTTTGGGCTTAATATGCAAAGTTCCCCTGGTATGCTTCGCTTTGATCCTATTATTTTCACCGACCAGAGCCAAAACAGGACAATTTATCTCCTGCAAGTCCTCAAACCGGTAGTGAAGTTCCTTTACAAGCATTATCATTAGGCGGATGAAGTTCCGCGCCCTGTAAGAGGTATCCTTTTCCAGCATCCTGGTTTACTTGTTTATGGCCGGCCCCAAACCTCTTATAACTGCCGAGTTATTGATAAAAACTGCAGCCACTATCGTTACAAGCCGCTTAATCTTACCAGGATAATTTAAAGCCACTCTAAGCCTGGTGTTACCAACTCAGGGTGCTGTGTTTCCTGTTCCACCTGGACTTGAACCGGAATTGGACGTATCCTCCAATGATAGGCTTGCTACTTCCTTTTGACAACTAAGGCATTCAAAATTGTTGTTGTGCTTGTGGGTCCTTATGCCCATTTGCAAAAAAGCAGGGTCTCACCTGGCTACAAAGCTCTGTGAGACCCTGCTTAGATCATGACTTCTACTTTTTAGCTGGCCTGTTACCACCAGCGTTGCGCAATTACGTTTACAAGCTACTTACTTTAATTACCACACGCCGGTTTAGCTTTCTGTTGGCTTCAGTGGTATTGGGCACCAGCGGCTCGTCGGCACCTTTGGATATTACTTGCAGACGCGCTGCATCAATTCCCTTTTCCTTAAAATAGGTGGCTACGCTATTGGCCCTGGCCCTTCCTACCCTACTGTTTATGGCATCATTACCCAATTCACAGGTATGTCCTTCAATCACAAGACTCGTATGGGGATTGCGCAGTATAATCGCTGCAAGGCTATCGGCTTGTGTTTTGATGGCTGCAGATAGGGTCGTGTCACCCACTTTGCTAAAGTGAATAGACCTTTTCAGGATAGCTTCTTCCGCCTCAGTAAAAGTGGACCGAACTGGCTTTTCCGTGTGTTCTGCTTTTATCACCGGAGTGCTGGCAGTATCCTTTTTTGGCTGCTCTTCTGTTTTTACCGGAGCCAGCGGTTGAACCGGCAATTCATTTTGAACCGGCAGCGGCTTCACCGCTTTTTTCTTTTTGATGGAAGAAAAGGACATGCGCAATTTAATGCCATAGGCCAGCAAGCTTACTTCGCCTGTGGTACTGGCAAGTGAAAAGGCGCCTGTTGCCTGGCTTTGATCCAATGCTGTAGGATGGTAGGTAAGCAAGGCTGCATAGCCCTGCTCTTTTTTCAAATCATTTAACCCATAATCCACATAGAGTCCAGCATACAAATAGCTGCGGGTAGAAAGACGAAGTTTTGTTCCGGCTTCTGCTGATAAAGCATATGCCAGGTTGAAGTTATACGCTCCTTCTTTTTTCCAGTTGGTTAGGGTACCAAAGCCGTGTGCGGGCAAATTGGTTATTTCTGCATTCACATCGGGATAATATCCCGCAGCACTTATTTCATCAGCATGCGTCTTATACCGGCTGCTTACGGGCAGCGATAATTTAACACCAGCCAATGAATAAAACTGTGCTTTGTGTTTGGACGAACTTTGAAACTGCAATAGCAAAGGAATGTTTACAGCATATAGGTTCTGCCTTTCCTGGTAAGCTTTTGTCTTCACCCGGTATTCAAAAGCATTCCCTTCGCTATCCACTTCATAAGATGCAAAGACGGTATTGGGATCAAGCCTGGCTTTTGTATGGCAGTAACCCAACTCTAGGCCTGTCGCTATTCCCCAATGGGTATTTAAAAAATGTGTATAACCAACACCCGCTTGAAATCCGGGTTTTATGGAACGGGTTCCCTTATTGATGGAATAGTTTAGGCCCGACACTCCAGCACCGGCCGAAAGGCTGAACTCCTTGTTCTGCGCTGCTGCCGTAGTGCCAAGTAAAAAAAGCAGGCCCGAAACAACAGCAGCGGTAAATATTTTAATCATAGAGATAAGTATCTGTTTTATTCAATTATTCATTATTGTGGTTTTACCAATGCATTTACAGAAGCCGTAACGCCATTGGCCAATCGAAGTTTTATGACATACAATCCCTGTGCAAGTGGCATGGTAATATTGGTTTGCGGTGTTACTGTTTGCACGGTTTGCACAACCACTCCCAACATATTGGATACAACTATAGTGGCACCCTGTAACTCTGCAGAGGTATATCCTGTTTTTACTGTAATGGTCTGGGCCGGGGCCACAGGATTGGGAGAAATAGCTATCGGAACCAAGGTGTTGGCAGGTGTAATCGTTACCGGACAAGTTTGTTGTGTAACTCCGTTTATGGTTTTTACTACTGCCTGATAGGAGCCATTCAACTTTCCGCTTTCATAATAATACTGCCCGGCGGCACCATTTATTGGCAACCCGTCTTTATACCACTGCCACGCTGTGTATTGATTGCTGCTATTATCAAAGACCAATACATCGTCCCAGCGTTTTACAACAAGGTGTTCCGGCAGTTTGGCCGTCATTGTATTTGTTACAGGCGTTGCCGGCAGGTAATTGTGGCTACCGGGTTGTGTAGCCGTAAGGGTCACGGTACCTGCTCCTGTCATCACTACTTCATTGCCATTTATAATAGCGATAGTAGCATCTGGTGAACTGTAACTAACCGGCAGGCCACTACTTGCTGTAGCTGTTAGTGCCATGTGCGATATACCATCGCAGCCAGCAGTCAACGTTTGTACCCAGGTAATTTGCTGTGCGGCTTTTTCTATGGTAAGCACACCTTCTGTAAAGGAAATGGCATAATTCGGGTTAGTAAGGCTGCCCTGCTTAATAGAATAGGTGCCTGCATCTTCACCGGGCGTACGGGATAAAGCACCGCTCAATACATCGCCATTGACCAGGGCCGGCGTTACCGTATAAGCAAAGGATGGATCTGGCTGGCCATAAGACTTGCTTTTTGCCTGCGCCGCTACGGTTACTGCTTTCTGTATAATGGTTAGATTGGCGCCGGTGTAGGAGATCGTATAGTTCGTACCTGCTGTAAGGCTACCTTGCTGTATGGCATAGGTGCCTACCTTATTGCCAGGTGTACGTGCCAGTTCACCTGTTACAGCATCATTTCCTACTAAGCCACTGATATTATACGTTAGTACAGGGTCGGCATCGCCGTATACTTTCGTTTTAACATCGGCGCTAACCACCAACGCTTTAGAGGCAATGGTCAGATCCGCACCGCTATAGTTAATGAGGTAGTTGTCACCCGCAGTGATACTGCCTTGGGAAATAGCATAGTGGCCTACATCCTCACCCGTGGTGCGTACCAGCGTGCCGCTGAGAGCATCACTGCCCACCAGACCACTTACGGTATAGGTCAATGCAGGATCTGCATCTCCATAGGTTTTTGATTTTGCGTCAGCAATGATTGTTACGTTTTTAGCTCCAATGGTTAAACCAGCGTCCCTATAGGTGATCTCATAATTACTACTTAATGCCAGTGTGTTTTGAATAATGGCATAAGTGCCTACATTCTCTCCAACTGTACGACTCAATACACCGGTAAAGCTATCTCCACTCACCAATACAGGCGATATGGTGTAGGTTAGTGCCGGGTCGGCATCGCCAAACGTTTTTGTTTTGGCTTCGGCTGTTATGGTTATAGCTTTTTTTGTAATCGTTAATTGAGCACCCGTATAAATAAGAATATAGTTGGAAGAAAGTGTCAGCGTGCCCTGATGGATCGCATAGGCCCCCACGTCTTCTCCTGCCATCCGACCCAGTGTACCGCTAAAGGCATCACCACTAACCAGGGCTGGTGAACCGGTGTAGGAAAATACCGGATCAGCATCACCATAAACCTTGCTTTGCGGCTGTACGGTTACACTAACTACCTTCGGGCTGATCGTTAAATCAGCACTATTGTAAGTAATAGTGTAATTGGCTCCTGCAGATACGGTTCCCTGTTGAATCGTGTATACGCCAACGCTATTGCCCGCTACCCGTGCGAGGTTGCCCGTTACCACATCGCTGCCAAACAAGCCATCAATGGTATAGGTTAATTCCGGATCAGGGGCGCCATAGACCTTTGCTTTATTATCTGCCGTAATGGTTAGCGTAGCCTGGGTGATAGAAAAATTGCCTTCAACATAGCTAATTGTATAGTTGGAAGCAGCAGCACCGCTGGCAGTGATCGTATAATTGCCTATAGATGAGCTGGCCGTTGCCGTTGTAGTCAGTGTTGGCTGTGTGGTCAGGCTGGAAGGCGAATCGTCCTTTACAAAACCATTATAGCTGGCAGTAAGCACTGGGTTAAGCTGACCGTATGCCTTACTCTTGTCTTCAGCGATAATGGTTAGTGCAGCCTTGTTAATGGTGAGGATAGCTCCCGTAAAGTTTACCGTATAGTTAGCATTGAGGCTGAGCGTACCCTGTTTGATGGCATAGCTACCCGCATTTTCCCCGGCATCTCTGGTTAGGGTTCCGCTGAAGGTATCTCCGCCTGCCAGTATTCCTGAAGTAATGTGGTATGTCAGTGCCGGATCGCTCCCGCCGTATACTTTGTTCTTGGCATCAGCTGCAATGGTGATGACGGCCCGTGTAATAGCCAGGTTTGCGCCTGCATAGGTGATACTGTAATTGTTGCCAGCAGTCAGTGTTCCCTGTGTGATGGCATAAGTGCCTGCATTTTCACCCGCATCACGGGTCAGTGATCCGGTGAAGCTGTCACCGGCCAGTAGTGCCGGACTTGATGTGTATGTTAGTGCCGGATCACTCTGTCCATACACTTTGCCTTTCGCATCGGCCATTACAGTTACCGGGCGCGCACTGATAATAGCCGTGGTGGTAGCGCTGGTGGTCGATAAGGTATAGTTATCTTTCTGGGCGCCAGCCAAGATAAAGTTATTTACCGTCACTGTTTTACCCGTGCCGGCATTGGCATTGTCATAGGAGGCCGTACCGCTTACAGTTACGGCATCGCTGCCCACCACGCCATTCAGTGTATAGTTGCCGGCTGCTACAATTGCAGTAGTTGTGCCGTCATAGATCTTGCTGATCGCTGGTGTGTTGTTCAGCGTTACGGTCAGGCTCTTCGGATTAATTGTCAACGACTGCTGCTGGCCTGTTGCTGCACTATAGTTGGCACCTGCTGCCTGTGAGGCGGTGATAATAGTTGTACCAACGCCAACAATATGGATCTTGTTGCTTACGATCGTAGCCACTGAAGTATTGCTACTGGTATAGGTGATTGGTGTTCCGGTATTATTGCTCGTTGCACCCGGAGCAAAATCTACATCACCATACGCCTTCATTGGAAGTGCATTAAAGGTTAATGTTGGTGTAGCGGTTGAAATGATCAATGTACCGGCAGCATCTGTTGCAGTGTAGTTGCTGTTGGTCAGTTTCGCTACTACTGCATAACTGCCTGCGGCAGTTGGTACAGTACTGGTGCCACTGTAAGTGATGGCTACGCCACTCAGTCCTGAGGGACTGGTTGTTACAGTAACCGCCTTTGCTGTACCGTCGTAAGTTTGCGTAAGACCACTTAACGTCAAGGTAGCGTTGGCCTTGGTTACCGTTAAAGACTGCTGCACGTCCGTAGCTGCACTATAACCATTTCCAGCTGGCTGTGAAGCCGTTATAATAGTGGTTCCCGCGCCCATAATGTGGATCTTTCCGCTTACAATCGTGGCAACTAAAGGATCGCTGCTGGTATAAGTGATCAGGGTTCCTGTATTCGTGCTGGTGGCACCCGGATCAAAATCAGCAGTGCCATAGATCTTGTCCGGCATGGCTGCAAAAGTGATGGTAGCGGGGCCGAAACCAATGGTATAAGACTGGCCCGAAGTAAACCCGCCTGCAACAGCATTACCGGCATTATCTGTAACTCCTGTACCGCTGTTTCTTAAATCGAGTCGTAACCCTCCTGCTCCTGTAATATTATTCACGGTTACGGAGTACATAGTTCCGGAACCGGTTACAGAAGCTACCGTACCGGTGGCGGTACCGGAAGTAGTGGTTAGGGTGAAGTCCGCCAGGTCTACACCTGTAACTGTTTCAGAAAAATTAACTGTATAATTTACCGATGTTGCGGCCGTTGGACTTGTACCAGCAGTATTGATGGATGTTACCGTTGGCACTTGTGTGTCAAAAATAAGCATCGGCGTTATGCCGGCTCCTCCGTTATTCCCGGCAGCATCCTTATAGGAACCTGCTGCAACGGTCACACTTGCCGTACCAGTGTTGACATTTGCGATGGGTGTAAAAACAGCCGTTCGTGTTGTTCCTGTTCCTGCAATAGGACCTAAAATGCCGCCTGTTACCATTACATCAGCATTGGTAAAGGTAGATGCCGGGTCTTCGCTAAAGGTAAAGGTGATGGTTGCGGATTCACCGGCTTTCAATTGCGTTTTATCACTGGTGATCATTAGTGTCGGAGAGGTCCTGTCGATGGTATATGTTTGACCAGAATAAGGTAATGTGGTGCTGATGGCTGGTGAAATACCGGTTGCATTAGCCAATGCCAGCGTAACCGTACCATCGACGGAACCCGTGTTTATCACAACTGTCCAGGTGGTGCCCGATCCTGTTACAGCGCTTATACTGGTGCCGCCAGCAGTTCCGCCTATCGAAAAATTACTCGCTGAAACGCCGCTGACCGGTGCAGCAAAAGTGACTGTATACGCTACCGTTGAGGAATTCGTAGGACTGGTGCTGGCACGTTCGATCGAGCTTACGGTAGTGG
>JAEWAC010000287.1 GCA_023391895.1 Bacteroidota bacterium | reverse complement strand
TTGGCATCGATGCGGCGGCCATCAATGTCCAGGTACATGTTCAGCAAATTAAAGCTGCGCAAAAAATTGGACACCCGGCCCCGGCCATACTGGTCATAGGCGCCGGCCAGCACCACGTCTTTTATTTTAAAAGGCTCCGGTGAAGAAACAATGCCCACCATGCCATTGGCAACCGTAATGCCATAATAGCTCGCTGGGTTGATGGAGTCGGGTTGGATGATCCAGCCATCTGTTTTCTGTGCCGGACTGGCCAGCTGTAGCAAAAGGGCGAACCCGACCAGCAGCCACCGTTGTATTTTTCTCATAAGCGTTGTTTAATCAGGAAACAACTAATATACATTAAAAGCAGGTCTGCCTCTAAAGAGTTCAAGGAGTAGATAAAAACATTTGGCGGTAAGCAAAAGGAAGGTAATTTTATTGGAACTGTTTACGTGTTTTTATGAGAAAATGGATCCTTGGTCTTTTGGCTGTTTTGCTGTTGTTGTTGGCGGGTGCCTATGCATTCATTCCCTCTAAAGTAGAGATTACAGAAGTGGCGGGGGTCAATGCCAGTCCGTTCAGTGCGTATCGTTGCCTGACCTCGGCAGAGGTGGTGAGGCAGTGGTGGAAAGAGAACCATACAACGGTGCAACAGGCCGGGCAAATGGGTGTGCGGGTAAGCCAAGGCGATGATGTTTTTATCCTGAAGCCCCAGATGTACAATATTGTAGCGGTGGATATAGGTGCAGATAAGGACGCGGTAAAAAGCTACCTGATGATTATGGGGTTGACAAAAGATTCTGCACTAGTGCAATGGAAAACGGAATGGCCGGCCACCTCCAATATTTTTGCCCGGGTGCAACAGTACCTGCAGGGGCGGCAACTGAAAAAGCAGATGGCGGCAGCCCTGGATCAGTTTTCCAGCTTCATGAAAAACGAAGACCAGGTATACGGCCTGAAAATTCAAAACACCATGGTTACCGATACCCTGCTGGTCACCACTAAAATGAGCACCTCTGCCTATCCGTCAACCGCGGCTTATTACGAACTGATACAAAAGCTGCAGCAGCATGTGGAACGACAGGGTGCCCAACAAACCAATTACCCTATGCTGAACATCCTGGCCATTGACAGCAACCAGTATGAAACCATGGTTGCCATACCTATCAATAAAATAATACCAGAAGGTGATGGTATTGATGTCAAGCGCATGGTGCCGGGCAAGATACTCACCGCTGAAGTCAACGGCGGCCGGTACGCTATTGAAAAAGGGTTTCTGCAAATGGAGCATTATATTTCGGAGAACAGTTTGACGCCGCCGGCTATTCCGTTTCAGTCGCTGGTAACCAACCGACTGGCGGAAGGGGACACCAGCAAGTGGATTACCCGGTTGTATTATCCTGTCTTGTAAAAGGCACCGGGCCGGTCTGATCCGTTGTTGTGACGGGTGGAGTTGTGTGCTCCAACGCGGCATTTTTTTGCAGCCGTGATTTACCTTTTAGTTTATATGGGGTTTTGAAGAAGTTATATCAACTTTTCAAGAAGTTGTAGTACTCTCATCTCTGTCATGCTGAACAGGTTTTCAGCCTCTCATTCTAACTTCTTCAAAACCCCATATGATAGTTCTTTTTGAGTTCCTAGGACTATTTACTGAACAACCGTAGTCAGCCGTTCTTACTTTTTCTCCCCAAAAAAGGGGAGCAAAAAGTTCAAGGCCAACCCGATGGCTCGGCCCCTTTGGCCTTGCCCACGCACAAGGAAGAAGTTATAAGTGGTAAGTAATAAGTTATGGAGCGTCCTATGGGGGTTTGAAGAAGTTCTAAACTGTTTGCGTGCTATGCTCAAATACTGTAGGCGCTGTTTCCCGCTATTCTTTCCCTATAGCAATAGATGTTTTAAACTAACACGGGATAAGGCGCAGGAAATGTCTGGCTGATCTTCATTTTTCATTTTTCATTCTTAATTCCTATTTCTTCCTAATCCTTTAATCCACCCAAATCATGGTACAGACATCTGCGAAATCCTTATCAAATCTGTGAAAACTGCTATCCAACTTAAAACTTATTACTTAAAACCTAAAACTCCTGCCCGCATTTTATTTCACTGGCTCCAGGTGGGTATCGACAGAGATGGTCACGGTTTTCGCTATTTTATCTTTTACCAGCGACGGTATTTTAATGCCATAGTCCGCTACCTGCACCTTAAAACTGGAGGCGGCTTTTACGGCCGCAGGTTCAACGGTGATGGTGCCGGTGGTTTGCACTTCTTTGGTGACGCCATGGATGGTCAGCAGGCCTTTGGCTTTAGCCGGGTAAGTGCCGGGCTTGCCGTAATTGATCTCATGGTTATTGGTAAGGGTACCCTTGAAATCCGCTTTCGGGAACTTGTGGCTTTCCAGGTAGTGGTCGTTAAAATGCTCCTGCATTTCGGCATTCTCAAATTCAAAGCCTTTAATGAGCACCGAAAACTGCAGGGTGCCGGTTTTGGTGTCCAGCACCGTAACGGCTGACTTGTTGCGGGCCTCAATATCTTCCAGCGGTGCTTTGGAGTAAAAGTTGATGCGGCCGCTTTTGGTAAAAAACTTATCCTGCGCCTGTGCCAGGGCGGGAATCAGTACAAGGGTTAACGCCAGAAACAAAAAGCTTTTCATGGTAAGATCATTTTATTAGTTTGACACTATCACGCTACGGTTCAAAACAATATCGGCACCCAGGCCCAGGTCATCGGGATGATAGCCGGTGCAGGCGCCTTTGATAGTAACCATGGATCCGGCCTGCAGGCTGGCTGCTGCTGTGACCTGGGTACTGTCCATGCTGCATCGTACCGATGCCATCTCGTCTGCTTTGCCCAAAACCACCGTAGCACCCCCGGCCTCTTTTTCAACCGCTTTCACCATTCCGCTGATCGCAATGATTTTGCCCAGGTATTGCTGGTTGGCACTGGTCGAATCTTTTTCAAAAGCGGTTAACAGGGCGTCAGCCGTTACGGCAACGTCGGCCTGCACCTGGGTGAGAGAGGGCACTTTCCCATAAAGCCGGGTGTAGGCATACCAGCCGGTAACCGACAGCAACAGCAGCAAGATGAGCAGTATAACAGGACGTTTCATGACTTAAATATAATTACTAACCGGCTGCGGTGAAAACAAGGAAGGCATAAAAAAGAGCCAATAAATTGTTATTGGCTCTGAACTATAAAGGAGATGGAATGTACTAGCGTACCACGATGCCGTTTTGCGTAGCGGCATCCGGGCTTACAAACACGAGCTTGCCGTCGGCCTGCTCCGCCAGCAGTATCATGCCCTGGCTTTCGATGCCACGCATTTTGCGGGGCGCTAAATTAACCACTACAATCACCTGTTTGCCGGGTAAGTTTTCCGGTGCAAAGTGTTGTGCAATGCCTGATACAATGGTGCGTTGCTCAAAGCCCAGGTCTACCTGCAGCTTCAGCAGCTTGTCGGCCTTCTCTACTTTTTCCGCAGCGGTAATGGTGCCGATGCGCAGGTCCAGCTTACCGAAATCGTCATATACAATTTCGTCTTTTACCGGCTCGAATGCGTTGGCCGTTGTTGGTTGGTCGTTGGCCGTGCCGGCGGCTACCTGCTGTGAACTGTCAACTGTCAACTGTGAACTATTTTCCATGGCTTTTTGTAATCCTGTTTTTAATTTTTCTACCTGGTGAGCGACTTCGGCATCTTCAATTTTACGGAACAACAATTCCGGTGCCCGTAAAGAGTAGCCTACGCTTAACAACTTGGTTTTGCCGGCGTTTTCCCACTCCAGCATTTTATCAACCACCTTCATCATGTAGCACATTTTTTGGGCGGTATTGGGCAGGAAGGGATTGATGTAAATGGCCAGGTTGGCGCACAGCTGCAGGCAAATGTGCAGGCAGTTGTCGATCTGGGCTTGCGCTTCTGCGGTTACTGCACCTTCGGCGGTGGTTTGCTTGGCCTTGATCCAGGGCTCTTTATCCTGCATGTATTTGTTGCCTTTGCGGGCCAGGTCAATCACCATGAACAAGGCATCGCGGAACTTGTATTCTTCCAACAAACCTTCAATCACTGATTTGGATTTTTCAATTTCTCCAATCAGTTCTTTGTCCCGGGCATCGGCAATGTCGTTATGAAACCGGGGTACTTTGCCGCCGGTGAGCTTGTGCATCAGTACAAAAGTCCGGTTGAAGAAGTTGGCAAAGATGGCGACCAGCTCGCTGTTTACCGCATCCTGAAAACCTTTCCAGGTAAACTCGCTGTCCTTCGTTTCCGGCAATATGGTGGTAAGGTAATAACGCAGGGCATCGGCCAGTTGCGGACCGCCATTGTCTTTTTTTATAAAATCATCAATATAATCCTGCATATCCAGCTTCCAGTTGCGACTGGTACTCATTTTATCGCCTTCCAGGTTCATGAACTCGTTGGCCGGCACATTATCCGGTATCACGTAGCCATGCAGTTTGAGCATGATGGGGAAGATGATGCAGTGAAACACAATATTGTCCTTGCCGATAAAATGCACCAGCTTGGTGTCCTTATCCAGCCAGTAGGGCTTCCAGTCGTTGCCGGTATTGAGCGCCCACTGCTTGGTAGCGCTGATGTAGCCAATGGGCGCATCAAACCATACATATAATACTTTGCCTTCCGCATCGGGCAGCGGTACTTTTACCCCCCAGTCCAGGTCGCGGGTTACGGCACGGGGCTGCAGGCCGGCATCGATCCAGCTTTTGCACTGGCCCAGTACGTTGGTTTTCCAGTCGCTTTGGTGCTGGTTCAGTATCCAGTTGCGCAGCCAGTCTTCGTGCCGGTCCAGCGGCAGGTACCAGTGTTTGGTTGCTCTTTTTACCGGTGGGTTGCCACTGAGCGTACTTACCGGGTTAATGAGCTCGTCCGGACTTAATGAGGTGCCGCATTTTTCGCACTGGTCGCCGTAGGCACCGGGAAAACCGCAGTTGGGGCAGGTGCCTTTAATGTAGCGGTCGGCCAAAAAGGTTTGGGCCTGCTCGTCGTAATACTGTTCGGTTTCCTTGGTTTCCAGCTCGCCCCGGTCGTTGAGGTAGGTAAAAAACTCCTGCGTGGTTTCGTGGTGAATGGGGTTGCTGGTACGGTCGTAGATGTCGAATGAGATAAACAGGTCTTCAAAGTTCTGCTTGATCTGCTGGTGGTATTTATCGATAATGGCTTGGGGCGTGGTACCTTCTTTCATGGCCTGGATGGGAATGGCCGTTCCGTGCTCGTCCGAGCCGCACACAAACACCACATCGCGCTTTTGGGCCCTCAGGTAGCGTACATAAATATCTGCCGGTATATAAGCGCCTGCCAGGTGGCCAATGTGCTTTTGGCCGTTGGCATAAGGCAGGGCCGAGGTAATCAGGTATCTTTTAGGAGGCTGACTAGTCCCTGCTGTTACATTTTGATCCGTATTGCTTTCCGTTGTCATTTTTTATGTTCTAATATTTTTAAGTTTTCACTTCCTTATTACTATCTTCTTTTGTTGCGTCGCACACTTGTACTGTTGGTCCACGATGGGCAGACTTCGGTCTGCTAATCCTATCATCCTGTTGCCAAAGCCGTGCAGGGTAAACTTCTTTAAAAGCCCATCCACTTACCGCTGTAGGCGACCGCAAGGCATTAAAAATCAGTAAATCTTATAAATCCTTTAATCCGCGCTCACAAAAATACCGCAAAGCAGCCAACCAGGCCGCAAAAGAAGCAAAGGCTGCTGGTCTTTACTTTAAAAAGCAAACCACAATGGCGGGTGGCGTTAGTTGCGCTTCAATGCCTTTTGTAGAAGTTTGGTTGGCATTATAAGCAGCCAGGTGGCTGTTGGCCAGTACTATCAGCCTGGTGCCTGCTATAGCCGCCGTCGTGGGTTCGTAAAAAGCAGGATGGCCTTTGGCGAGCAGGGCTTCTTTGATAATGCGGTCGCCTTTGTCATTTAAGGTATATTGAACAATGGCATTGGTGGAACGGTCAGGGCCGGCGTTGTACACGCCAATCAGGGTATTGTTCCAAAACACCAGTCCGTCAAGGCCATGCGATAGCGAAGTGTCTTTTGCGCCCGTCAATGGCTTTAAGTCTTTGGTGGTCGTATTGAGTTGCATCAGCCCATGTTCGTAGGTGGCAATATAAAGCTG
>JAEWAC010000228.1 GCA_023391895.1 Bacteroidota bacterium | reverse complement strand
CCGCACCCCCGTAGTGGTAACCGAAGAAATGGTGAGCAACATGCGCACCGGCAGCGTGATCATTGACGTGAGCATTGACCGCGGCGGCTGTTTTGAAACCTCTGAAATTACCACGCATGAATGCCCTATTTATTTAAAGTACGGGATCATCCATTACTGCGTGCCCAATATTCCCTCGGGCTTTGCCCGTACGGCTTCACAGGCTATTTCCAATGTGCTGATGCCCCTGTTGCTGGAGGCCGGTGAAGAAGGCGGCTTTGAAAAACTCATCTGGCACCAGATCCATTTGCGCAGCGGCATCTATATGTTTAAAGGGGCGCTGACCAACTTTTACCTCAGCGAGCGCTTTGGCCTGAAGTATACCGATCTGAATTTGCTGATTGCGAGCCAACGATGACCACGGATTAACGGATAGGTTGGATTAATGGAATTTTTAAGAGTCAGTTATTCCTTATCCTTTTAGCAGTTTTTAAATTACGGGTATTTAAAAGTTGATAGATACAAGGATCCGTTTGGATATATGGGATTTTTAAAATCCTGCCGTCAATGGTGAATGGTGAATATCCAAACCCAAATCATAAGCTGGTAGTGGTTTCGCGTTATCTGTTGTTGCTTATAAATACTTATCAATTGAAGGCTGTTAAAAGGAGAAAGAGTAACTAACGTTGAGGAATCCTGTTAATCCTACCCATCCTTTAATCCGCGGTTATTGGAATTGCTGCAGAATATTTTTATTTTCAAACCTAAACTTTCATTTATGGCATTGTTTAAATCCGGTAATCCCGTTCTTTCTGAAAAATCATTTAGCGATTCGCTGCTGGAACTGAACCAGGAGCGGATGACCGCCAAAGGCACTGTCAACAAATTCGGGCTGCTTTTTATTATGGTGCTGGGCGCCGCTTCTTTTACCTGGACCTTGTTTTACCAGGGCGTGAATGTGATGCCCTTTGCTATTGGCTCGGCCATCGGCGGCTTTGTGCTGGCGCTGATCATTACGTTTAAGAAAACCTGGGCGCCTTACCTGGCCTTGGGTTATGCCCTGTTGCAAGGCTTTTTTATCGGGGCTATTTCTGCTGTTTTCAATGCTGCTTTTGCCGCCAGCTACCCGGGCATTATAATGCAGGCGGTATTGTTAACACTGGGCACGGCGGCGGCCATGTATGGCTTGTATCACTTTAAGGTTATACAGGCTACGCCTCTCTTTAAAAAAGTCATTTTCACCGCTACGGCCGGTATTGCTATTTTTTACCTTATCGCCATGGTGCTGCGCCTCTTTGGCGTACAAATGCCGTACCTGCACGACAACAGCATGATTGGGATTGGTATCAGCCTGTTTATTGTAGCCATTGCCGCCCTGAACCTGATTCTGGACTTTGACCGTATTGAGCAAGGCTCGACGCACGGTGCTCCCAAATATTTTGAATGGTATTGTGCCTTTGGTTTGCTGGTCACCCTGGTATGGCTGTACCTGGAGATGCTGCGCTTATTATCCAAACTGGCATCGAGAGATTGATTTCAAATCTTTAGTTGTTAAAAAAGCTGCTCTCCGAGCAGTTAAAGGTGTTGCTGGCAATACAGGAAGTTTGTGTTACTGCTGTTTATTTCCTATTGATTTATAAACAGTGATTTTGCGCTGAAAAGTAATGCATAGCCTGTATTGCTGCAATACAATATTAAGTGAAGGCACCAGCGTCTGGCGCACATTTCATCATTTGCTGTTGCTATTTTATTGCCTGCAGTTCTATACTATAGACGTAATAACCAGGCATGTTCTTGAAGGCTTCGCTGCTAAAATCCGGCTCCAGCTCCCGCTCCATACAATAGCGCAATAAGCCTCTCTTTTCAACTTTCCAGGAAGAGCCATACAATAAAACAGGTATCTTTTTGCCGGGCATCCATTGTAAACGTGGCGGTGAATGATATGCGGGGTAACCTGGGGGCTACCATGTCGGAAGTGGGCTGGGTCATTACCGACTATGCCATTGGTAATGTGATCATCGTACCCATGACCAGATGGCCGTCCCAGCAGTTTGGCCGGCGCAACTACTTTGCAGCCTCCGTTGTACTATTTACTGTATGTTCTTTTTTGTGTAGCAATGCCAATGACATTTGGGAACTGGTGCTTTTCCGCTTTCTGCAGGGCTTAGGAGGTGGTGCGCTGCTGGAAACCTCGTAAACGATCATCACCGAAAGCTATCCGACTGAAAAGCGGGGCATGGCGCAGGCGATCTATGGACCCAGCGCTATGCATTAATGTAAACTTATATGGGCTTTTGAAGAAGTGGCCGCTAAAGTAGCGGTAAGTTAAAACGAAGCTGCTTTCAACAAAAGTATGCCTTGATAAAAACTAGGATGCTGCTGCAGAAGAGCTGGCCTTGAAATCGGTGATGGCAATTTTTTCTTTACAAAAACCGTATTCCACTTCGTCGTTGGAGCAGACGATCACGATCCGGTCTTTGCAAAAGTTTTGGATCAGCGAATGGTACAGGCGGATGCCGGCTTCATCCAGGTTGCTGCAGGGCTCGTCCAGCAGTACCACAGCCGTATCGGATAAAATGGCCTGCGCCAGCTTTACCCGTTGCTTCATGCCGGAGGAGTAATAGCGGATCTGCTTTTGGGCGGCGGCCTGCAGGCTTATGATTTCAATCATCCGCTGAATATCCAGGCCGGTGATGGGCGCTTTGAACTGGTGGTGAAAGTGCAGAAATTCAATAAGGGTCATTTCTTCAATCACATCCAGGTAAGGAGCGCAAAAGGAAAGGTGCCGGTAAGCCTCTTCCTGCGCCACTGCTTTGCCGTTTTGGGTAAAGGCCAGGGTGCCTTCGCTCAGTTGCAGCATGCCGCCAATCGACTGCAGCAGGGTAGACTTGCCGGAACCATTGGGGCCAGTGACGGCATAGGAGGTGCCGGCCGTAAATTCAAGATCAGCATATCGAAAAATCCATTCGCGGTTGAAACGTTTGCCAGCCTGCGAAAGTTTAATCTCCATCGACTACCTCGTTTTTTGAGTAGCGTTTGATGATGCCGATTTTAGATTCTTTTACAAAGTTCAGGATCTGGTGTTTCAGCTCGCCGTCGGGTACCTGCTCCTCGATCATGCTCACGGCCGTGGAGGTCGGCAGCTTTTGTACAAACAACAGGTGGTAGATCTGCGAGATGGTCTGGATCTGCTCGGGCTGAAAATTGCGGCGTTGCAGACCTACAATATTGATACCGGCATAGCTCATGGGTTCGCGGCCTGCTTTTACAAAGGGCGGTACGTCTTTGCGCACCACGGTATGTCCCGCTATATAGGTATGGGCTCCAATGCGGGTAAACTGGTTGGCACCCGCCAGGCCGCTGATGATGGCATAGTCGCCCACCTCCACATGGCCGGCCAGCTGTACCGAATTAGCAATGATAACGTGGTTGCCGATCATGCAGTCGTGCGCCACGTGCGAGTACGCCATCAGCAGGCAGTTGCTGCCAATGGCGGTCTTCCATTTATCTTTTGTACCGCGGTTAACGGTTACGTATTCCCTGATGGTGGTATTATCGCCAATTTCTACCGTGGTTTCCTCGCCTACAAACTTTAAATCCTGCGGCACACCACCCAAAACCGCACCCGGAAAAATATGGCAACCCTTGCCGATATGGGTGCGCGGCATGATAACAGCATGCGACATGATGTGTGTGTCGTCACCGATGGTTACCTGATCATGTATAACAGCGAAAGGTTCAATAGTTACGTTGTTGCCCAGTTTTGCATTCGGATGGATGGATGCGAGCGGTGAAATCATAGTTTTACTTTGGGTTTCTTTACAATTTGAGCAACCAGGTCTGCTTCAGCTACTAATTTATCGCCCACAAAAATAGTCCCTTTCATTTCACAAATACCACGGCGTACCGGATTGAGGAGTTCCATTTTTAAAATCATGGTATCGCCGGGCACTACTTTGTTCTTGAATTTGCAATTATCTACTTTTAAGAAATACGTGTCGTAGTCATGATCCGGATCGTCCGGAATGCATAAAATACCGCCTGCCTGTGCCAGCGCTTCTACCTGCAATACTCCCGGAAACACGCAATTGCCGGGAAAGTGTCCCTGGAAGAAAGGCTCGTTATAGGTAACGTTTTTAATGGCCACCACATGCTTGTCGGTTAGCTCAATGACCTTGTCTACCAGCAGAAACGGGTAGCGGTGCGGCAGCTTTTTTTCAATGCCATGTACGTCATACACCGGTGGTTTGGTGGGGTCGTAAATCGGAATTTGCTGCTTGTGGCGGTTCTTTTTAATGTGTTCTTTTATTCTCCGGGCAAACTCCACGTTGGACGAGTGGCCCGGACGGTTGGCAATAACATGGGCTTTGAAAGGAAAACCTACCAGCGCCAGGTCGCCAATCACATCCAGCAGTTTGTGGCGGGCCGGCTCGTTGGGAAAGCGCAGCTCCAGGTTGTTTAAAATGCCGCCTTCGGTAATTTTTACATTGTCCTTTTTAAATACTTTGGAAATGCGCTGCACCTGGTCGTCGGTTACGGGCTTGTCCACTACCACAATGGCATTATTGATGTCGCCACCTTTAATCAGGTTATTGTTAATGAGGTACTCCAGCTCGTGAAAAAACGAAAACGTGCGGCAAGGCGCAATCTGGTCTTTAAACTCAGAAATATGCTTGATGGCCGCGTGCTGGGTGCCCAGTACCGGTGAGTTGAAGTCGATCAGCGTATTGATGCGGTACTCATGGTAAGGCATGGCTACCATTTCTACTTTTTTGCCTTCATCCACCAACGAAATGTTGTGCTGCAGGGTATAGTAGATCTTGGGTGCCTCCTGTTGCTGCAGGCCGGTTTTGGACAGGACTTCTACAAAAGGCGCCGCACTGCCATCCAGTATGGGTACTTCGCCTCCATTGATTTCAATCAGCACATTGTCTACCTGGCAGCCTACCAGTGCCGCCAGCAAATGCTCTATGGTGCTTACCCGGGCGCCGTTGGCTTCAATAGTGGTGCTGCGGGTGGTATCTACTACATTGTCTACATCAGCCTTTACTACAGGCTCGCCGGGCAGGTCTACGCGTTTAAACTGAATGCCGCTGTTAGGGGCGGCCGGCTTTAAAATCATTTCTACATTCTGGCCGGTATGAATGCCGACGCCGCTGATAGAAACTTCAGACGCCAGGGTGTGCTGAAATTCGGTTGTACCGTTACTATTCAAAAGCATGCGGCGAAAGTATGAAACAATCTCACAACAGCCCAAATTTGAAAGAGGGGACAACCAAATTTATACCACCTGTAAAGGCGGGCGTCTTATCAAAAAGGCCGGATAAAAGGGCCAAACAAAAGGTAAAATGGCAGATATAACATTTTGATGACTTTTTGAACCTTTTAACATAGTTGAAAACTGATGTTGTAACCTTAATTTTGCTGCACATGACGACGTTAACCAGCAGCGGAAATACGATGCAGCTTTTATTGGCCGAAACCACGCGGCAGATTCCGGGTACGGTTAATTATACTTTCCAGCGTTTTGGCAAGTCGGCCAACCAGTTTGTTGAAGACATGGGTGCTTTAAATTACCATTATAGCACCTCCTCGCCGGCCGATCATTACCTGGAGCTTCGTTTTTGCCTTACCGGCAATATGTACTGCAACCAGCTGCCGGGCGATTGTAACCAGTGCAAGGCCCACCAGGCCGTCAACTGTACGGAAAAAGTAGAAAGTGTGGATGTATTGAGTTTTGTATTTTCTTCCACGCTTTTGCAACAACTGGTCAAATCCAGAACCGGTAACGATACCCTGGCCGAAGACGTACTGACGTTTAAGCATACATCTTCTTTTACCAAGGTAATTCCGCTGTGCAACCGTACCAGGGCCATCCTAGAAGGGCTGCTCAATCATAACTATACCGATACGCTGGAGAACATTTACGTCAATGCCCAAACCCAGATGCTGCTGCTGTACAGCCTGGACTGTATGCTGGGCGAAAAGGAAATCAACACCATCAGCTGTAAGTTTTTGGCTAACGAGGCAGACCGGGAGAAGATCGTCAAAGCCAGGGAAATCCTGATACAGCAAATTGGCGAACCCATTACCATTAAAGAACTAAGCCGAAAAGTAGCCATTAACGAGTGCTATTTGAAAAAAGGCTTTAAGGAGCTGTTTGGCACCACCATTTTTGAATTTTACCAAAGCCAGCGCATGGAGCATGCCAAGTACCTGTTGTACGAAAAAGGCCTGAGCGTAACCGAAGTATCGCTGCTGCTGGGCTACTCTTCCATATCACATTTTTCTACCGCCTTTAAAAAGCATACCGGCATTAAGCCGTGCGAGCTGCTGCTGCGCTGAGGAAATGAAAAAGTAAAAATGCAAAATGAAAAATTGTTTACTGGCACGGTATGGGATTTTGAATAAGTTTTGCATTGAGGACTGTTTCATTTTTTACTTTTAAATTTTCCACTTTTAATTTCTTTAATGTTCTCTGTAATTGCCGGTACTATATTATTAGCTATTGTTCATGCGCTGATACCCAATCACTGGCTGCCGCTGGTGGCCGTGGCCCGTGCCGAGCAATGGAAGCCCAAAGATGTAACCAGCGTTACGCTGCTGGCGGCGTTGGCGCATGTGCTGGGTACGGTAGCCTTGGGCCTGGTGCTGGGGCTGATCGGGAAAGAACTGGTGGAAGAATACGGCAATGCCGTTTATATGGCTTCCTCGGTTTTATTGATTGTATTTGGTTTGATTTACTATACCGTGAACCTGCCGCACCACCACCACAGCGAGCAGCAGGATGTAGCCGCTTATAAACGCTCTAAAAGAAAATGGATTCTCATCTTTATTGTCATGATGTTCCTTTCGCCCTGCCTGGAGGTGGAAAGCTTATTTCTGTCTGCCGGCGTTTATGGCATGGGACTGGTTTCTTTGCTGGGCCTTATTTATGCCATTGTTAGTATCAGCGGCATTTTGTTGCTGGTGAACCTGGGGTACAAAGGCGTAAAGTTGTTGCCGACTGAATTTATTGAGCATAATGAAAAACGCATCAGTGGTTTGGTGCTGATCATTGTGGGTATTATTTCTTTCTTTCTGCATTAGGGTACAACTGCTTAGGGTTATGTCAAATCATTTTACTTTATTATATTTGATTGCAACCATTACTACTCTGATGAAAACAACTTCTATCTTCCTGTTCCTTCTTTTTTCAATAGGCCATGCCTTTGCACAGGATGATCTGGATAACTACATTAACCGGCTGAAAAAATCAGAAGCTACCGGCGGCAGCGAAACCGCTTTTATGTCTCCGGGTGCTGAGTTTATGTACGGCCAGGGCTATTTTGAAGCCAAAAATTACGACATGGCCGCCCTGTATTTTATGCGGGCACAAAAGGGAGACTCCACCAATGCTTATTTTAATTACCAACTGGCTATTGCGTTATTAAAACAAAACGATCAGTACAAGGCACAGGAGGCACAACTTTATCTGCAAAAAGCCTTTTCGCTCAATGCCAATTTAAAAACAAGGTTTGCTGCGGATATACCGCAGGCCACAAATACGAACACAACAAGACCAGTTCCTGCATCAACAGAAAATAAAGGGCCGGCAGAAAATAAAAAGGTAACAGCCAAAGGCCTGCTTGCTTACCTGGAAGCATTGAAATATTCAAGGGCAACCAGCGGACCAAAAACGGCTATGTTTACCTCCGGCCAGGAGGTAATGTATGGATGGGATTATTATGAAGCCGGAGACTTTGCATCGGCAGAACAGCGTTTTTGGTTTGCCGTGAAAAACGATGGCGAAGATATTTATGCCAATTATTTGCTGGGAGTATCGTTAGCCGCACAAGGCAAAGACGCTTCTCAATACCTGGCTAAAGCTTTTGCCGGCGATGCGCAATTGAAAGAACAATATGCCAAAGACGTAGCCGCTGCTAAAGCAATACATCAACAAAAGGAAGCAGCGAAAAAGCCTGTAGTGAAAGCTGCCGAACCCAAAAAAGTAGGTGGCAAGCTAACCTTTGGCAGTTATGTGTGCAAGCAAACCATTTGGAACGGTCCCAATGCCAACCCGCAGTTTAACTATAAGCCGGAAGGCTATTTTAAATTAAAAGCAGACGGTACTTATCGCTGGCTGGATGATGGACCAACCGGCAGGTATAGCTACGATGCAAAAACCGGAAACATCAAATGGCTATCTGGATACTTAGCTGGTTTCACCATACCATCTTCCGTGTTTCAACCAAACGCAAAGGTGGCGCAAATCACCATTAGCTTTTCTGATACGTACCGGTGGGAGTGTGGCTGCAATAAATGATTTTGGATAAGCTATAGAAACTTCTTCGTAAAAGCTATATGGGTTTTTAAAAGAGTTGATGTATTTACTTCCCGGCTGAAAAATATTTAAAGCCCATACGTCATTACAAAAGCTAAATTCCTATTAGCTGCCTGGCCTCCCCCTCCTTCAGGAGAGGGACCGAGGGTGAGGCATAGGTTTTTGAAGAAGTTGAACATGGTCGTTCATTCAATAAAAAAAGCTGGCTATTCAAAGCCAGCTTTTTTTATCATTCTAATTAACTTTTTCAAAAACCCATATCACTGGTCAGGTTCAAAGGATTTCCCTTAAACTTTCTGCTGCTGCATCAATGGTAATGTCCATGTCTTTTTGGGTGAGTGCATTGCTCATGAACCAGCTTTCAAAAGCCGAAGGTGGCAGGTACACGCCCCGCTTCAGCATGGCATGAAAGAACCGGTTGAACAAGGCATTGTTGGCGGCAGCGGCCGACGCAAAATCAGTCACCGGCTTTTCACTGAAGTGCACACTCAGCATGGTGCCTAAATGGTTCAGCACAAAAGGTGTAGCCGCTTTTTCAAAAATGATTTGTAATCCATCGGCTAGGTACTGGCCTTTTTCTTCCAGATCGTTATAGATAGAAGGATTTTCTTTTAAATAAGACAACAGGGTATAACCGGCGATCATAGCCAATGGATTTCCGCTTAATGTTCCGGCCTGGTAAACATTGCCCAAAGGTGCTATGTGCTGCATGATCTCCAGCTTGCCGCCAAAAGCACCAACCGGCATGCCGGCGCCAATGACTTTTCCATACGTCACCAGGTCGGCATCAATGCCCAGGCGCTCCTGCGCACCACCCGGCGCCAGGCGAAAACCCGTCATGACTTCATCGAAAATAAAAACAATGCCTTCTGGGGTACACAGTTGGCGCAGGCCTTCCAGAAAACCGGGCTGTGGTAAAATACAGCCCATATTGCCGGCTACGGGTTCAATGATAATGGCGGCAATTTCATTTTTATGTTCCTGCACCAGTTGCTGTACGGCATTTAAATCATTATAAGGTGCGGTCAACGTATCTGCAGAAACACCACCGGTGACACCCGGCACGGTTTGAATGTTGAACGTCGCCACACCGCTTCCGGCTTTTACCAGAAAAGAATCGGCATGACCATGATAGCAGCCTTCAAACTTGATGATTTTATTGCGGCCGGTATAACCCCTGGCCAGCCGAATGGCACTCATGCAAGCCTCGGTACCGCTGCTTACCATACGGATCAGGTCTACGTTGGGCACCATGCTTTTCACCAGTTCCGCCATTGCTATTTCCAGTTCGGTAGGCGCACCAAAAGACGTAGAGTCGAGCACTTTTTCCTGAATGGCTTTTACCACCGGGTCAAAGGCATGACCCAGGATCATCGGGCCCCAGGAGTTGATAAAGTCTATATAGCGGTTGCCGTCCACATCATACAAATAAGCACCTCTGGCACTTTTCATAAACAGCGGTGTGCCGCCTACACTTTTAAAAGCACGCACAGGTGAGTTCACACCACCAGGTATGCTGGCCTGTGCCCGTTGAAATAATTCCTGACTTTTATTGATGTTCATTTTGCTTCTTTTTTTTACCACAAAAACACAGAAGCACAAAGGAACGCAAAGTTTTAGTGCCACCCTGCGTCTTTGTGCTTCTGTACTTAAAAGTTTTATCCGAGTAGTCTTACGGCGTCTTTGGCAAAGTAGGTGGCGATCAGATCGGCACCAGCCCGCTTCATGGAAGTCAGGGTTTCCAGTATGGCTTTTTCTTCATTGATCCAGCCCATTTTGGCGGCGGCTTTGATCATGGCGTATTCGCCGCTGATGTTGTAAGCACTTACCGGAACCGGTACCGCATCTTTTACTTCACGGATAATATCCAGGTAAGAAAGGGCTGGTTTTACCATTACAATATCAGCACCTTCTTCCACATCCATTTGCGCTTCCCTAATCGCTTCCAGGCGATTGGCATAATCCATCTGGTAGGTTTTCTTGTCGCCAAAGCCCGGTGCACTGTCCAGCGCATCACGGAAGGGGCCATAAAAGCAGGATGCATATTTGGCGCTGTACGCCATAATGCCCACCTTGGTAAAACCGCTTTGTTCCAGTCCTTCGCGGATGGCACCAATACGTCCATCCATCATATCGCTGGGTGCTACCATGTCCACACCGGCTTCGGCATGGGAGATGCTCATTTTTACCAGGGCTTCTACGGTAGGGTCATTTACAATTTCTCCGTTCTCCACAATGCCGTCATGGCCATAGGAAGAATAAGGGTCCAATGCCACATCTGTCATTACAAACATTTCAGGCACCGCCTCTTTAATGGCGCGAATGCTGCGCTGCATCAGGCCGTCATTGTTCCAGGCTTCTTTGCCGGTATTGTCTTTTAATTCGTCTTTACATTTAATAAAAAGCAAAACAGATTTAATGCCCATGCTCCACAGTTCTTTTACTTCTTTTACCGTAAGGTCTAAAGAACGGCGGTAATAGTTGGGCATAGAAGCAATTTCAGTTGCTACGTTCTCGCCTTCGTCTATAAAAAGCGGTACAATAAAATCATTTGGGGTTAAGATGGTTTCTGCTACCAGCGAACGAATGGCTGGTGATTGTCTCAATATTCGGTTTCTTCTTTGTAAAATCATTGTAAAGGTTTTCTTTTTTCGTGATGAACAGAGAAGACAATTACTTTGTCTCCACGAACCTCAAAAATTAATTGATATGGAAAGCGGCGTAAAGAAATCTGACGGATGGTTTTTTCTTCCGAAATAAAGGAGTCGTGTTGGGATGGTCACTTAAATGCTGTCTGGCAACTTCCAACTCATCTAAAAACGCCAGGCCTAAACCTGCTTTTTGTTCTTCGTAATATAAGGCTGCTTCATGGGTTTCTGTCTCTGCCAGTGGCAAAATAACTACCTCATAGATCATTTTACCAGTTGGTTGCGGATTTGTGCCATTGATGCTTCCATCGAAATTCCCATCTCGGGGTTTTTAAGGTACTCATCCCTTCTCCTGTTAAATTCCGCCAGTTCTTCTGCAGAGAACTTTTCGCTTTTGCCTTGTAGCTGACGGGCAAACTCAATCAATTTACCAGTCATTTCTTCATCAGCATCTGCAACGATTTGAAAAAGCTCCACTTTTTTTTCTGCAAAGCCCATAAAATCTTTTTTTCAAATTTACTAAATAATCATCCTATACCCACTCTCTCGGGTGCAGGCAAGCCTGCAGCAATTGATCCTCTTCGCTGCCGGGTTTTGGCTGATAGTTGTATTCAAAACGCACGGTGGGTGGCAGGCTCATTAAAATGCTTTCAATACGGCCGTTGGTTTTTAAACCAAACAAAGTGCCGCGGTCGTGCACCAGGTTGAATTCTGTATAACGGCCACGACGAATTTCCTGCCAGTGTTTGTGTGCCTCCGTATACGGCATGGCTTTCCGTGTTTCCACTATGGGCAAATAAGCCGGAATAAATGCATCGCCACAGGCCTGGCCAAAACCCATCCAAAAATCAACACCACGTTCCGCATTGGGTTTTTGATAATCGTAAAAAACACCGCCAATACCCCGGCGTTCGCCATTGCGGTGCGTATTTACAAAATAATCATCGCACACCTTTTTGAACTTTGGATAAAAGAGGGGATCAAAC
>JAEWAC010000192.1 GCA_023391895.1 Bacteroidota bacterium | reverse complement strand
GGATCGTACAGGCTTAACAATACATTCTTGCCGTTCTTGCGGTTCAGCAGGCGGGCCCAGTCCATATCCGCTGTAATGCTTTCGCCGTCTATTTTTTCAATGATCACACCTTTTTTAAGCCTGGTTTTGGCATTAATGAATGGCCCGCCTTCCAGCACTTCCATTACTTTTACGCCGGCGCCGGAGTACATTTCATCGTACAGCAAACCCAAAGAAGCGGTGGCGTCGGTATTTTGCTGCTGGGGTGAATAACGGCCGCCGGTATGAGAGGCATTCAGCTCGCCCAAAAACTCGCTCAGCAATTCCTGGAAATCATAATTGTTATTGATATGGGGCAGGAACTTCGCATAGTCTTTATGGTACTGGTTCCAGTCCAGGTTGTGAATTTTAGGATCATAGAATTTCTTGGCTACCTGTCTCCAAGCATGGTCCAGAATGTAAGCTCTTTCCTGGTCGGCTTTCAGCACCATTTCGCCGTTTACGGTTACTGGGCTGATCTTGCCGCTTTCGGCATCCACTTTTACAATTTTGCCATCGCTTACCACAAACAGGGACTTGCCGTCTTTAGTAACATCCATGCCGGCCGGGCCACCGTCCATTTTAGCTACCAGTTTGGTTTCCTTGGTGCGGGGATTGGTCATCCACAGGTCATAGCCTTTTTCCATCCGCGCCAGGAAGAACAGCTTGTCGCCATCGGCATTCAGCAGGTAGTCCGAAATATTACCGGAGTTGATGGTCAGGCGCATTTTGCGGTTGTCCAGCCCTTCAAAAAGCGGCTCCCAGCCTTTGACCGGCGCTTTTATTTTAGAAGCGGTGTCTTTTTTAGCAGCGCCTTTTTCCGCTTCTTCTTTTTCTTTCAGCAGGGCAAATTCGTCTTTGGTCAGGCGGAAACGGTCGTAGGCGTCCTGGTCAAAGAACATGGCGTACACATCCACTTCACGGGCACCCTGGAAGGCCAGGGGTTTTTTACCATCGCGGTCGGTGGTCCACAGGAGGGCTTTGCCACCAAAGGCCCACTTGGCGCTGCCGTCAAAAAAGCCGCTCTGGGTCAGGTTTCTTCTTTCACCACTGCCGTCGGCTTTCATCAGGGCTACTTCGTAGGTGCCCCAGCGGCCTTCGGCCGAGTTGAAGGCAATCCATTTACCATCGGGCGACCACTTGAAGTCCTGGTCTCCATCGGCATACGAAAAGTTGATGCCTTTGGGTACAATGGTGCGGCTTTTTTGAGTCGTGGTGTTGTACACCTTCACCACGTTTCTTTCTTCCAGGTAAGCGATCTCTTTACCATCGGGTGAAATCTCGGGTTGAAATTCATCAGCATCGGTAGCCACCACTGGCTCTTCTTTGATCACGGTAGAAGCATAGAAATAAGGTTCTTCTTTCCGCTCAATCGTGGCGCGGTAAATGTCCCAGCTGTTGCCCCGCTCGGTGGAATAATACAGCGACCGGCCATCGGGACTGAACTCCACGTTGCGCTCCTGCTGCGGGGTATTGGTAATGCGTTTGGTGATGCCGCCTTCCACCGAGGTCACAAACACTTCGCCCCGCACCACAAAAGCCAGTTCCTTGCCATTGGGCGAAAGGGCCGTTTGGGTGATGCCGGTGTTGATGGGCAGAATTTTTTCGGCATTGGTGCGGGTATCGGTCCCAATGCGGATGGCTACTTTTTGCGGTTGTCCGCCTTCTTTCAAGGTGTATATTTCACCATCATAGGTAAAGGCCAGCGTACCATCAGTAGCCCGGCTTAAGTGGCGCACCGGGTGGCTTTTAAACTGGGTGAGTTGTTTTTGCTGTTCGGCTCCGCCCACTGTTTTTTTGTAAATGTTCTGGGCGCCGTCTTTTTCGCTCAAATAGTAAAAGGTATTGTCATCCGCACCCCATACCGGTTCGCGGTCTTCGCCTTCAAAATTGGATACCTGTACGTAATCTTCTTTTTTGGTATCGTAGATCCAGATGTCGCGGGTGACGGCGGAGGTATGGCGTTTGCGCCAGGCATCTTCATAGCCTTTGCGGTCCTGAAAGATCACTTTATCGCCTTTGCTGTTAAAGCGGGCAAATTCCGATCCGGCCGATAAAAACATAACCGAACGGCCGCCGGTAACCGGCACCTGATACAGCTTTTGAAACAAGCCCCGCTGGGGAAAGCGGGCTGAGGTATAAATATCGTTACGGTTAGTACCAAACAAAACCGACTGGCCATCAGGTGTAAAATCGTACGGCACATCGTTGGCCGAATGGTAGGTCAGCCGCCGGGACTCACCGCCGGCCGCCGGCATGACAAACACGTCAAAATTGCCATAGCGGTCAGAGGCAAAGGCAATCCACTTGCCGTCGCGGCTCCATACCGGCATGTAATCGTGGGCTTCGTGCAGGGTCAGTGGGTAAGCCTCGCCGCCGCTGCTGGGTACTTTGTACAAGTCGCCTTTATAACTGAATACAATGGTTTTGCCATCGGGTGAAATGGCGGGATAACGCATCCAAAGGGGCGTTTCCTGCGCCAGCAGGGGCACAGCCGTAAGGGCTGAAAGAATCAACAGTGCAAATTTCCGCATATCAGAAGTTTTTAATTTAGTGGCCCGATAAAGTTAAGGATAAGCTTATGCAGCAGAATACCGGATTTCAGGAAAGCGTAAAAAAATATATGAGCGGTTTTCATCGTGTAGTACCACTGGATAAAGAAGACCAATTGCTGCTGATGGACTTTACCGAAAACAATACGGGCCTGACCGATGCAATGCTGGGTGATACCGCCTTGTTCTCCGCCTATGTGAAGGAACAATTACAAAAAGCCGGTGCCACTTACGGTATTGGCGGCTATAACGAGCACCGCACCATTTACAGCCGCAGCCGCGTATTTGATGCACCCGCCGGCGAGGAGCCGCGGCGTCTGCACCTGGGGGTTGACATCTGGGGAGCCGCCGGAACGCCGGTTTATGCACCCCTGGAAGGCGTGGTGCACAGCTTTGCCTTCAACGATGCCTATGGCGATTATGGCGCTACCCTCATTGTGCAGCATGAGATAGAAGGTTTTCTTTTTCATACGCTTTATGGGCATTTAAGCCTGGCCTCCATACAGGATAAAAAAGAAGGTGAGTTTGTAGAGAAAGGTCGGTGGATCGCTGCTTTTGGTGAACCAATGGAAAACGGGCACTGGCCGCCGCACCTGCACTTTCAGTTGATCATTGACATGCAGGGCCACAAAGGCGATTATCCCGGTGTGTGCCGGTTTTCGGAGCGGGAACAATACCTGGCCAACTGCCCGGACCCGGAGCTGATTTTGGGACTAGAGGAAAAATGTAAAATGAAAAAAAAGTACCCTATGGAGTTTTGAAAGAGTAGAAAGGTTGAAGAGTTGAGTTGTTGAGAAGTTGATATGGGCTTTTAAAGCAGTTGCTCTCTCCTTGTTGCACTTTCGGGTGGGTTGTTGTTTTCATCTGCGGCTTGCCTTGTCATCCCGACGAAGGAAGAACCTCAGTGGCTTCAGTCTTTAAAAGCAGCCTGATCAGAACACAGTCCTGAACAAAAGCAGCCCTGGTGCTGTTTTCATACAACCCTTCCTGCACAAACAATATGGGTATTTGAAGCAGGTGAAAGAGTGGATAAGTTGAATAGTTGAGTGGTTGCGTATGGGTTTTTAAAGAAGTTGAATCACGGATTACACAGATTAAAGAAAAGATTACACAGATTGAAAAGCAGTATGAGGTTTTGAAAGACTTTCTGTCTGTCAATGATCAACTGCCAACGGTCAACTTTCCGATATGGGTTTTTGAACGAGTTGATAACTGGTACAGCATGGCTCAGAATTATTCAAAAGCCCATACGTCCATTCTAATGCTGAATTCAGAACAACAGCCCGGCCTCCCTCTCCTTCAGTAGAAGGGCCAAGGGTGAGGTAAACCCCATGCTCCACTCTTTTTAAATTTTTCATTTTGCACGCCTCCTGCTATTTCGCAAAGAGTTTTTTAATAGCATAAAATAGCGATACCATAACCAGTTTTTGTAGCTGCAAGATGTAATTAAAAAAAGGAGCGTACTATTACGAGGCTGAAGTTTGGTATTATACGATAGGCGTAGTATTTACGGCAGCTTTAAATTCAGGCAATAATGCCATTGCTGCAGTCTGCCTCCCCATATAAATTTGCAGTAATTGTTTGAGCAATCAGGCAGTTGATCCTAATCCGTTATCCTAAAAACTAACCATGTCAGACGTTGTCTTAAACTATTTGCACCGGCTTACTTTTATTTATATGAAAAATCATTTATCATACCTCTCCTACAAAGAAGTGATGGAGCCCATACCAACGGCCGGTCAGGGATTATTTATGCAAAAAGCTTCCGGTTGTAAATGTTGCGGCTGGAAAGGTAAAGTGCATGAAACCCGAAAGAACTATATCTTCCTCAACACCATTTCCGAAATTGAATTGTTCTGTCCCCAGTGCACCACTTACCTGGGTTTTATAACAGATGAAAAGTAAATAGCCCTGCGCAAAAAAGGTTATTGCTTTATTGTAAAATATCTGTAGAAAAATACCGTTCCCTGCACACCGGAAAAGTACCGTTGCCAAAAAGCATTTTGTTTAACCGGCAGGGTAACTGTCAGGTAGTTGGGTTATGGGTAAAAAAAGAACTTTCCATAGTTGTTCAATCAATCGAATTAGGCTGGCCCGATTTTTTAATATTATCTTAGGCTAAGGGTTCTAAAAACCTGTATTAAAGTTTAAAACATCTTACCCTGCCTAATTCGTATTATAAAACAACCTTATGAATAAGTTCTTTTATGCCCTGTTGGTAGTTAGCCTTTTTAGTTGTAAAAAAGATCCGGTTCAGCAGACGCCTGAAAACCCGCAAAATCCACAGAACCCACAAAACCCGGTAGCCGGGTGTAAGATCCAGTCATTAACCGAGTTTCCTTCCGTGGATGGTAAAAATTCTACAACCACCTTTACGTATAATGATCAGAATAGGGTGGTAAAGCTGGACAAAACCCAGGGTGGAGTAACCACTACCAAAACGGTGACCTACAATGCCGACAACAAGATTGATAAAATGACGTATGGCAATGGCGCTTACGAGCAGTTTCGCTATGCCGATGGACGCTTGGCGGAGTGGGAAGCCATTGGCGAGGGCGGCACAAAAGTTAAAAAGTACACGTATACCTATACCAACGGTAAGCTTACCCGCGAAGACCGGTACCAGTTTAGTGGCGAAACAAAAAACTACGAGCCGGCAGGATATCTTACCTATGACTGGGATGGCCAGGGTAATATAACCACCATTAAAGCATATACAGTCGGAAACGTGTTGCAAAAAACATCTGCCTACACTTATTACGCCGACAAAGCCAACAATCAAAAGCAGCTGGTGCCCCAACTGGAGTTGCTTTTTCTGGATTGGGTAAGTGATGTAACGGCTTTTGTCAACAGCAATAACTTATTGCAGTCTACCAGCAATCCTTCCCGCACCCTCAGTTACGCCGCCAATGATAAAGGCTTTGTGACCACAGTGAAAGGAAACAATAACGATAACTATTTTACCTTTTCTTACAGCGGTTGCAATTAACACAATTGCTGTTTCAAGTTATGCAAACCCCGGGTGCCATACCCGGGGCTTTTTTTATAAAGTGGTGTAAACACTCTTTTCTTTTTTGAGGACGGATGTATGGCATGATAGCCGTCTTTGCTGCAACTTTTTCAAAAACCCATATAGCCACTAAGAACATTGATCGAGGTCAAGAAAATTACATTGTTTAGAAGGCGCTTTTTAGGTGCCATGGCGGTTGAAAGAAGAGGGCTGGCATCAAAGCGCATAACTGTTTAAATACGCTATGCAACAGCTTCTACAAAATAACATTTCAGCAGGCACCAGTACATTTATTTTTGAAATTTTTTGCAGGCTGTTAAACCTTCTTTAACCCATACAGTCTTAATGCTGTAAAACCCGTTTTTAAGTCTGTTACCCTGCAAGTAAATTGCAAATTCGCCCAAACAAAAATCAGCAAGTACCCTTGCCGAATCCCTATTTCATCCCCTCCGGTTAATTGGAGGGGATTTTGTTCTGAATCAAAAAATAGGATTGCCTGTTTTAATTTGAAAGAAAGAGGCGATATTTAAGATCCGCACCTTTTGTAACAACTGCAGCCATTCGTTAGCCCTTGTGAAATACCGGTATTATCTGCTACTTGTGAAGCTTATGCAACAGGCCATATCGTGTTGGAAAGATATCTTTCTTGATAAAGGCAAGTTTCAGATGTAAGGACAATTGATATCAGGAACGATAAAATAAAAACCATGAAATTCAAACAAACTTTTCCAAAGGAGTTTGTTCCGTATGAAGTCGTTAACTTCTGCTCCAACACTTTGATCAACGTATTAGCCATTATTGGTGTTAATGATGCACCTTACCTGTTGGTAGGTAAAGGTGATGTGCCCCTGATCTGGTTATATACACAGGATGAATTGGGGCGTCGTAAACCGTTGATAGAAAAAAATGTATCTAAAAATCCACAAATCCAGCTTAATGTAAAAGTGGAAGAAAAGCGAATTTGTTTCAGCTACGAAGGCAAGCTGCTGATTGAAGCTTTGTGCGATCCTTCCTCCATATGCACTATTGAAAATATTGACCTGACCAATGTGGGTATCAACATCAGTGGTACGGACAGTTCGCTCTTTATTGCCGGAAACACCTATGCCGGCAATACTTTCAGCAATACCAAGTATATGATAGGATAAGGTAAGAATCGTGCATCCACGGTTCAACATTCTCAAACCATTCTGACTGATTCTGCCGGTGCTCTTTTTTATCGTTCTTACTATCTTGCTCCGAATTACTAGTAGATAGCGTGGCACAGGAATTGCAAATTATAAGCAAAGAAACTTTCCGTACAAACCCTTGAAGATGACAGTAAAAGTTATGGCCTCCTGCTCAGGCAGGAGGCTTTTACTAATTTGAATGCACATACTTTATGAAACAACAATCACGTCAGCTGGAATAAGCTACCTGTTTTTTTACCGGCACCATAATACTTTCCTGCTATTGTTACTAACCCATTACTTTTACTTTAGAAAATAAAGATTTGTTGCTGTAGAAAAATGGAGTGTTAGTTTTATTTTTATCAGCTGTAACCCGATACCATGCATAATAACACCAAGTTCTCTAATCATACCGGAAAGCTGTATGCTGAAGGTTCCATTAACCCCGCAAAACCGCCGCTGTTAACCACACCCTATCCTCCGTCCGCGGACGAAAAAAAACAGATAGCTTCTTTAAAGCGTGCAGACCATACGCAGAAGCGGCTTGCGAAAAAAGCAACTTTAAGTGTATGGGATAAAGGAGGGGTGCTGCTGGCCATTACACTGGTGCTTTTTGTGGAAGTGCTGGAAAGAGCCAAGGTGCTGAAATGATCCTTTTTGCATCATGCCGTATAGCGTAAGTGCGTCGGTGCGACGGTACCCATAGCGTACCCGTTCGGGGGGCATCCATTTCCTGCAAGTACCCACTCGTCCATGTACATAAAAAGGTGCATCCTGCAAAAGACTGCTGTATTGTGATAGATGCTTTGAATAACCACTACCAGTTGAAAAAACTCTGTAAGGAGAAAGGCGGATATTTTACTGACAGGCATGCTTATAAGGAGACAGCGCAAGGGCCATGCCTCCGTCGGCTTGCAGCAAAAAATTGCGGTCACTTTCCAGCATAATCAATTCGTTACTGCCGGGTTTAGCCACCGCAAAATGAAAATGAAAATCTTTAATAAACCTGCGGTCCTGAAAATAACCCTGGAGAATGACACTATAATCCTCTTTTGCGCGATAGGATTTTCCGGAAGTAAGCCCAACGCCTGTAACGTCTTTCATTTCAAAAGACACTTCTACCAGTACTTTTCCATTGTTTTTGGACCACCCGATTACCTGAATAAGTTCTTGTCCCGAAAAATATACTTTTTCATTTGTACACTCAAACCATACCGTATCCATAACATCTCTGCGCAAAGTGTAATGAATAGGAGTTCGAAAATTCTCAGTGGGCTTTTCTGGCTGCAGAGGGGTCGTTCCTGTTTCTTTTGTGTCAACCTTTAAAGCTGTACAGGTTATTCCCTGTTCTTGGGCCTGAAGCTGGAGGGCTGGTTGGTAAGTTGGTGGCGGTATGGCCAGTGCTGCCAGCGGTAGCAACACCGGCAATAAGAAGTTTTTCATACCCTTATTGTTTTTACACGCTTGTGGTTAATCCATGATCACGGTAGAGGTTGCCGCAAGCTGGTGGTTTGATCTTCAAAGTAACAATCAGTGAGGGGCGCTTTGAAATGACTGTTGTCATCAATTTTGATGATAGTTGTCGCTGATTGGAAAGCTGAAAAGCCGTAGTTGATCGGCTGCTCATACAGCGCTGAGATGGATTTAGAGGTAATGGCAGCCATCATAGCTGTTGACTTAACATCCTGCGGTTTAATTTGCTGTTGAAGATGCGCTGCGAACAGCCTTGGCAACAAAAGATGAGGCTGGTTCCCAATGGTAGACTGTTTTTGGAGCGGTTGCGTGCTGCCGGTTTGCTATAGCTTTTTGGTGGCTTCTGTTTGCCGTGCGTTGGCGGTTGTTGTAAAAATCGCATAGCCGATAACACCACCGAAGGTGTTCAGTAAAATGTCATCTACATCAAAAACGCCGGTGGCTGTTAATAACTGGGTGATTTCAATAAGCAGACTGGTAAAACTAATCGCCAGGAGTACACTTTTTATACTTCTGAACCGCATCCAAAGTAAAGGCAGGAAAATGCCCAGTGGGATAAATAAAAGTACATTGCCCAAGGTATTGGCAATGCCTACTTTGAGTGGCTCCTGTTGGCTGATGAGGTAGTAATGAACAGCGTGGAAGGGTTTAAAATTGGCCTGCTCAAGTGCCGTTTGCACAGAGGTGATATAGTTGTTTTCCGCTAAAAATATATTGTTGAACATCGTGATAGTGGATCTGAATACGGTAACGTTTAATAAAATGAACAGGTAGGCAATAAGGGTTACAACAAGGATGATTTTAGAAGCCGGTTTCATTCATCAAAAATTAAGGATTGTCTGGTTTACGGGCAAACACGGCTGGGTGTAGGTATTGGGTTGTTAACAAAGCCTTTCAGGCAGGCAAAAAAAATGCCTCATAAGAACAAGCTTATAAGGCATATAATCAAACCTGAGTGGCCTCGACAGGAATCGAACCTGTATCTGGAGCTTCGGAAACTCTTATACTATCCATTGTACTACGAGGCCGTTGAATGGCTGCAAAATTAGGGATGTTGGCCCATAAATAGAAACCTATTTTATAAGCCCCTGCGCATTGGTGGCAAATATTTTTACAGCGATGGCCAGCAAAATTACGCCAAAAAACTTACGAACTGCCAAAAGTCCGGCCGGTCCCAGGATGTGTTCTATAAAACGCAGCGATTTCAGCACGATAAACACGATCACCAGGTTGACCAGGATGGCAACAAAGACCACGGTCTGCTCGTAGTTGGCTTTAAGGGAAATAATGGTGGTCAGGGTGCCCGAGCCGGCAATCAGCGGAAAGGCAATCGGCACTACCGTGGCCGCCCGGATGTCTTTTTCGCTTTTGAAAAATTCTACCCCCAGCACCATTTCCAGGCCAATGATAAAAATAACAATGGAGCCGCCCACCGCAAAGGAGCGTACATCAACCCCCAGCAGGTTCAAAAACGATTCGCCAATCAGCAAAAATAAAATCATCAGGGCGCCGGAGACTATGGTGGCCCTGAACTCGCGGATGCCCCCCAGCTTGTTTTTCAGCGATATCAGCACAGGTACCGATCCTATAATATCAATTACCGCAAAGAGCGTAAATGTTACTGTCAGCAATTCTTTAATATCGAGCTTCATAACAAATCCTTTCGGCAAATGTAATGAAGCTAATCACATCAATAATAGCTGGGACGGTGCTGTTCTTTTTCCGTAAACGGATTGTGCAAAACAGCATGCCGGAACTGTTGTTCTTCCTTTTTTAAATGAACCACGCAGCCGTACCGGATGGAAAAAACATCAAACGAATCTTTAATGGAAACCTGGTTGATATAGGAAAGCAAGCTGCGGATAACGCCTCCGTGTGATACTAAGGCAATATGTCCCTGCTGCGGCAGGCTGTCAAAAAAATGTACCACCCGGCTATATAATTGCGCATAGCTTTCGCCACCGGGCATGCACACATTAATGCGGTCGTTCATCCATTGTTGCAAGTGTGGCGGTTCTATTTCGTCCCACAGCCGCAGCTCCCATTCGCCGCAACTGATCTCCTTCAGCCGGTGGTCAAATACAATTTCTTTTTGGGGGAATAAATGTTCTGCCAGTTGCCGGCACCTGGTTAAAGGGCTGCTGTATACCGTAGTTATGTTAGGCGGCAGGTGCGGGGCAATGTCACGGGCCTCCTCGTAAAAAGTTTCGGTCGTGCCAATATCGGCCTGCCCATAGCAGGTGCCTTTTTTGATATCCGGGGTTGTATGTCTGATGAGGTAGAGTTCCATAAGTATGTGGGTAACAAACAAAGGGACGGATGGTTGCCCGGCACCTTTGTATACTGACAGATGCGTCCTGCAAAAATACTGCTAAAACCCCCGGCCGGCTAAAGTGAAAACCATTAGGTAAAAAGGATTATCGTGTAAAGGATCTTTATTGCTGCTCCTCATGTTTTAAAAACATCATCTTGCACCATAAAAAAACCGGCCCTGGGGCCGGTTGTATCATTTTACCAGTTAAAGGTGACGCCGCCATTGAGCAAAAAAGGAATGGCGTTGTAGCCCCTGACCTCAAAGAATTTTCGGTTGGTGATGTTCTGCGCATCGGCAAATAACTTCAGGTAAGGCGTTAGCTTGTATTCGGCGTAGGCATTCAGTAAAAAATAATCATCCAGCACTACATCCGGAACCTGGTAGCCGCCCATATCATACCGGCTGCTTACATATTTGCCGGTGGCGCTTACCAGCAGACCGTTGCTAAAGTGGTAACTGGCAGTAAGGTTGGCGCTGTGGGCCGGCCGTCTTAACAAATACGGGTAAGTGGTATCTTTTGCGGTCAGGCGGCTTTGCGATTTTTCTTCCGGGTTAAGGTAGGTGTAGTTACCGGTCAGGGTAAAGCCTTCGGCCGGTTTTACACTGGTTTCCAGCTCCAGACCGGTTACGGTTTGCTCAATAAAATTGTAGTATTTAAAACGCACGTTGTCAAATTCAATTCCATTGTCGATGACGCGGTGAAACACTACCAGGCGGTTGCTGAACCGGGCGTGTTGTTGCTGCACTCCTAATTCATAGGTTACCGATTGCTCGGGCTTCAGGTCCCTCCGTCCGTAAGAGGAATACAAATGGTACAAGGTAGGTGCCTTAAAGCCGGTGGCAATGCTGCCAAATGCCCTGAAATGATGATTGAAATTATAAGAAGGATTAAAGGTGAACGTGTGGTTGCTGCCGTACTGCGAGTGCACGTTCAACCTGCCACCCAGTTCCAGGTTCAGTTTTTCGTTGGGTGCATTGTACAACAAGGAAGCGTATAAAGAAGCCTGGCTGTGCGAGGTGTCTTTAAATCCCGACGTGTAGGGGCCAAAAGAGCTGAGCGAAAAGTACTGGCTGTTCATGCTGCTTTGGCGGTAATCGGCCCCCTGCAAAATGCTAAACCCTTTGCCCAAACCGATGTTAGCATACAACTCTACAAACTGGCCTTTGCCAAAATAGTCGTCGGTGGCAAATTTGGTAAAGCCGGGCACATGCAAACTGTCGTTAAGATAGTTGCGCTTAATATCACTATACTGAAAGTTGCCGGTCAGGCTGACGTTGGCTTTTTGATAACGAAAACCGGCACCCGTCATCAGGCTTTTGTTGTTGATGGTGTAATCGGCTTCGTCGGTAAAAGCAGCAGCATCCAGCTCTGTTTTATAACGGCTGTATTGCATATAGGTTTTAAACAACCATTCCGGCGTGGCCTGGTACTGCAGGGCGGCGCTGGCCACATCACCGTTGTACCCATCTTTGTCAAAACCTTTGTTGCCATCCTGGTCGTAGGCCGCAGAAAATCCCTTGGTTTTTAGCTTGGCATAGCGGGTAGAATAAGTAAACCGGTCTTTTTTGCCATACACCTGCACATTGCCCCTGTAGGTATCATAGCTGCCGGCAGTAGCCGTGGCTTTTACATGAAGCGGTTTGGTGATGTCTTTTTTGGCCGTGATGATGTTGACCACACCGGCAACCGCATCGGACCCATACAGGGTGGACTGGGCGCCGCGGCAGATTTCAATGCTTTCTACATTGTTGAGCGAAATCAAATTCAGGTCAAACTCATTGTTGATCAGCGAAGGGTCGTAGACCGGGATGCCGTCCATCAAAATAAGCGTACGGCCGGAGGAGGCCCCGCGCAGATAGAGTGTCTGGTTGCTACCCAGGTTGTTGAGGGCGCCATTAATGGTAATGCCTGCCTGCTCGTTCAGCAACTGCCCGATGGTGCGGCCTGCGCTTCTTTCAATTTGTTCTTTGGTAATTACGGAAATCACCTTGCCGGTAGTGCTTTGCTTTTGTAAAAACTTGTTGGCGGTTACAATGATTTCGTTCAGCGGTTGTGAGGTCGTGTCTTCCTGTGCGTGTAGCAGGCTGCCTGATAATAGTGCAGCCACAGCAAAAAATCTTTTTTTCATGTTTGCAGTTTTTGTGACTGCCTCCGGAAAAAGAATGTGAATATAAATGCGAAGGTCGCTTTTACATTCCTGCTTTTCACCCGAAAGCTTGGATTGATGAATCGGTTACTTGGCAGGTCTTCTGGCTTGCTGCCTGCTGAACACCTTCCCATGACGCCGGCGTCACAGTGGTATGAAGATTCAGCAGTGTGAGGTGGGATAAGTGGTGCGCCAAGCCGTTTTATGGTTTAGCGATGGTTATCTTCCTCACCGGGAGCTTACAGCTACGGGGATAGCGCCGGATTTACACCGGACTTCCCTTTTAATGGCGCTGGTGGCGCCAACCAATAACGTGGCGCAAATGTAGGGAACAAATGGTTGTTGTGGTGAAATGTTTTTTAGTTGACAGGCGAGGGAAGGGAAAGGTCCACAGTCGACAGAGGACAGTCCCCAGCGGAAAAAGAGGAGTTGTAAGTGGTAAGTAATAAGTAAGGAAGGCAGAAGGCTAAAGGCGGAAAGCAGAAGGCAAAATGAAGAATTAAGAAGGAAAATTTAAAAATGTAAAACAGGAAGGGTGCAGCGCCTTATTCCGCGATAGCTTCAGACTCTTATTGCTTTAGGAATTGCGTAGCGGGATACAGCGCCTGCAGTAGTTGACCTCAACACGCAAAAAGACCTGAACTTTTTCGAAAAACCCATAGGACGCTCCATAACTTATAACTTATTACTTACCACTTATAACTTCTTCCTTGTGC
>JAEWAC010000160.1 GCA_023391895.1 Bacteroidota bacterium | reverse complement strand
TTCTAAAACATTTAAAACTGCCGCATCTACTTCAGATTTGATCTTTTGGTATTGCTGCTTCAGATCTACCATTTGTATGGGTCGCATGGATATATGAGTTTTATTTAGGGTAGCGCAAAAAGGAAAGATATTAACGTTTCGAATATTGCTCTTCATAATAATGCTGGTAAGCACCAGAGGTCACATGGTTCAGCCATTCGGTATTTTGCAGGTACCAGTCAATAGTCAAACTTAAACCTTCTTCAAATGTAACACTGGGTTTCCAGCCTAGTTCCCTGTTGATCTTGGTAGCATCAATGGCATAGCGGCGGTCATGACCCGGACGGTCTTTTACATAAGTAATCAGCTTTTCACTGGTTCCAGGATCATTACCCAACTTTTCATCCATTAGTTTACACAACAGCTTTACCAGGTCAATGTTTTTCCACTCGTTAAAGCCACCAATATTATAGGTTTCGCCTTCTTTTCCATCATGATATACTAGGTCAATAGCAGCTGCATGATCTTTTACAAACAACCAGTCGCGAGTATACAATCCATCCCCATAAACAGGTAAGGGTTTTTTATGAATAATATTATTGATAAAAAGAGGAATTAGTTTTTCAGGGAAGTGGTTGGGTCCATAGTTGTTGGAGCAGTTAGTAACCACAATGGGTAGGTGGTAGGTCTCGCCATACGCCCTTACAAAATGATCAGAGGCTGCCTTGGAGGCAGAATAAGGTGAATTAGGATCGTAAGGTGTGGTTTCTGTAAAAAAGCCGGTCTCGCCTAAGGCACCATATACTTCATCAGTCGACACATGGTAAAAACGCTTCCCTTCAAAGTTGCCAGTCCAATGTTTTTTGGCGCCATTCAATAAGTTTACGGTCCCTACCACATTGGTATAAACAAAATCCATGGGCGATAGAATAGAGCGGTCTACGTGCGATTCTGCTGCCAGGTGAATCACGCCATCCGGCTGGTAGGTCGTAAATACCCTTTCCAGGGCTTCCGTATCCAGGATGTTCACCTTTTCTAACACGTAATTGGGTGCCTGTTCTATGTCTTTCAGGTTCTCCAGATTACCGGCATAAGTAAGGGCATCAAGGTTGATGATTTTATAATTCGGGTACTTGGTTACAAATAGTCTTATTACATGGGAGCCTATAAAGCCTGCTCCGCCGGTGATGAGGATGGCTTTGCCAGGTTGAGAGGTTGAGGAGTTGAGTGGTTCAGAAATCACCATTACTATAATTGATTATTACTTGTGTTATTGTTGAAGATTGACTTTCTCAAGCCATTGATTTTAATAGAAATTGATTCTATTTGTGACCTGATACTTAATAGCTCTTTTTCTTCTATCCAGCTTAAATCTTTACAAATCAAACATTGGTTTAGTAATTCCATTAAACTACTATAAGCCATTCCATAAAAGTAAGCCTGATCCTTCGAGATGTTTCTTCCAGAACCTTCAGCTAAATTAGAGCAAACAGAAATTGCAGCCCTCCGCATTTGGCTAACTAAGCCAAATTTTTCTTCAGCCGGTAATTCATTTGTAACAGCATACACAGCAACAACAAGCTTCTTTGCGATTTGCCATACTTCCAGTTTTTCAAAAGGGTAAACATACATGGATACAGGAGGAATTTAGCAGGTTATTTTAAGCAACGTAACATATAAACTTTTTACCAGGCTTAGCAGTTAGTTGAGGCAGCAGCAGTTAACTTTTCAACAACTCAACTCTCAACTTCTCAACTAAACAGAATACGAAAAGTTGTGAAAGCACCTGTACCATTCGAAAGTTTGCTTCAGGCTTTCTTTTACAGAAATGGTTGGTTGATAATTTAAAAGTTGAGCCGCTTTAGATATATCGGCCAAACTGTGCTTTACATATCCTTTTCGCTCCGGGCCGTATGTAGCCGCCAGGTCACTCCCGACAATACTTTTAAGCTCTTCAAACAGCTCGCTGAGGCTGGTTTGAGTACCACAAGCAATGTTGTAAACCTGGTTGAGTGTTGCTGCATTTTGCATGGTCAGTGCCAGAAAATTGGCCTGCACCGCATTGGCTACATAAGTAAAATCGCGGCTGTGTTGCCCATTCCCATTGATCAGGGGCGGCTCATTATTGAGAACAGCCTTGATGAATAGCGGTTTTACCGCTGCGTATGGACCCTTTGGATTTTGCTTTGGCCCAAACACATTAAAATACCGCAGGCCAATTAGTTCCAGGTCGTATACATCGGCATATACCCTGGCATACAATTCATTTACATACTTGGTAACTGCATATGGCGAAAGCGGGTTCCCGATTTGATCTTCTACTTTAAGCAAGCCCGGATGGTCACCATAGGTAGACGAGCTGGCCGCGTAAACAATTCTTTTAATGTCTTTTTCTTTAGCCGCCGTAAATAGGTTTAACGATCCGGTTACATTTACTTCATTACTGGTCAGGGGATCGTTAATAGAGCGAGGTACGCAACCCAGCGCTGCCTGATGCGAGATCAAATCCATGCCTTCACACGCCTGCAGGCAGGTTTCGTAGCTGCGGATATCACCTTCTAGAAATTAGAAACGTTCATTATTATTATTATTATTATTAAGGAAAGGAGCAATATTGTCGGTACTGCCAGTTGCCAGATTATCCAGTACCCGAACCTTTTCACTCCCTCCAGCTTCAACAATGCCTCTACCAGGTTAGCTCCAATTAACCCTGCACCACCAGTTACCAGTATATTCATGCTGTTTCTTTCTTTTTTTTCCTCTGCCACCTTTTTACGTCCAGCCAGCCAAACCACCGGGAAAGCAGTGTAGGTGGCGGCATATCGTCATCATCAAAATAGCCAGATCCATATGTATAAGCATAGCTGTAGCGGCTGGCACCATAATATCCATAGCCAGATTGCGCCTTTACATCGTTTAAGATAACCGATACCTTAGGCAGTTTGCCTTCACTATGATATTCCTCTATAAGCCCAATCTGTTTTTTATAGGTATGTCCCTGCCGCACAATATACAGGGTGCTATCGGCAAAGCGGCTCAATGCCATAGCATCACTAACCATACCAATAGGCGCTGTGTCAATAATGATCACATCGAATGTATGCTTCAGGTAAGCAAAAAGATCGTCAATTTTTGGATCTAACAACAGCTCGGCAGGATTGGGTGGTACCGGACCACACGCTAATACAAACAGATTATTATAACCTGGTATAGGAATGGGCAATTCTTCTGCTGTTGCTTTGCCCAGTATATAGTTGGTAATCCCAGGCTTTTTAGGAATATTCAAATGTGTCAGGATCTTTGGCTTTCGGATGTCAAATTCCAGAATAATTGTTTTTTTATTAGCCAGCGACATTACGGCTCCAAGGTTGGTACTAATAAAGGATTTACCTTCTCCGCTGAAAGAAGAAGTAACCATTATTACCGGCTTTTGAATATGATTCAAAAAATACTGCAGGTTAGAACGAATGATGCGGAACTGTTCAGCAATAATTCCCCTGTTGTTGGGTTTTACAACCAACGCTTCTTTGCTAAAGGAGTGACCTACTTCTCCTACAATAGGTGTAGAGGTCAACCTTTCAACATCATAACGGGTATTCACCTTATCATTCAGCAGTTCCAGTACAAAAATGAACAAAGCCGGCAAGGCTAATCCTGCTACTATGGCTATCAGTTGCACATTACGGCGGTCAGGCGACACAGGAACCCAGTTCACTCCAGCCTGCTCTACTACCTTCATATTAGAAATTGTACCGGCCAAAGAAATAGCGGTTTGCTCCCGCTTTTCCATCAGCAGGTTGAACACTGCCTGCTTGGTTTGCTGCTGCATTCTTATCTCGGCCAGGTTTTGTTCCTTAAGTGGCAGGGAACGTACATAGGAACGGGCGCTATTACCCCTTTGTTCCAGTTGTACAATAGAAGCACCAATGGAGCGTCGCAGGTTACGAAGGTTCTCCAGGATATTAACCCGCAGCCGCTCAACCTGATCGTCTTTTTGCTGTACCCTTGGATTAGTAGGAGGCACATCGGCATCTATCAGCGACTTACGCTCTAGTTGAGCCACATTATAAGCAGCTATCAGTGTACCCAAAGTGGGGTCCGTAAGACCCAGCGTGGAAGGCACCAGGTTGTTCGCATTTTTACTATCACGTAAATAGCTGTCAATCATCTGGGCAATATTGTCCTGCACCCGCTGTTCATTAATGGCTTTATCTGTTTCTTCTATCCTGGAAAAATAAGAGGCCGACTGGGTTTCCGGATTGATAATGTTATTGGCATTTTGATAAGCCAATAACTGGCTGGTAACGCTATCCAGCTCTTTTTGCACATCTCCCAGCCTGCCATTGATGAACTCCAGCATGCGCCGGTTGGTTTCATTCTTATCTTCACGGGCCACCACCTGGTATTCCTGCATCAGTTGGTTGATGACATTGGCAGCCAGTTGTGGATGGGTTGCGTCAAGGCTGATGAGCAAAATGCCGGTAGTACCTTTGGGCGCTACCAGTAAGTCCGCTGCCAACGTTCTGGCAACACGGGCGGTTGGCTGCCAGGTGATCTTATATTCATTGACCACCAGCGGAAAGGCAAAATTACGGATGATGCGAAAACTACCTGACTTGTTTTGAAATGCTTCTCCAAAAACAATGGTCTTTTGCTCTTCACCCAACCGGAAGCTACCTTCATTCACAATGTTGACGTTTAAAGTAAAGGCTGCACTGGAGTCGTTTAGTTGCAGTACTTCCAGCTTTAAAGGCGAACTGGTATAAAGATTGGTCTCTCCGATCTTTCCTTTAGAGAAATAAGATAAATTAAGGTTGAGATCCTCCACTACCCGCTCCATCAGCGCCCGCGATTTCAGCAACTCTATTTCATTTTGAATATTAATAGAATTATCCAAAACAAACATTTGCTGGAACTCATCGCTTCGGCCTCCCCCCCCCCCGCTACTGTTGTCCTTTTTTACAATCAAAGCACCATTGGACCGGTAAGTAGGCGTGGTATAGCGTAGGTACAGGTAAGCTATCAGTAAAGCCAGGGCAACAGAAAGAACAAAGAGCGGTAAAAACCGCACATATTTGAAAAAGATTTCCTTTACGCTCAGATTGGCCTTCTTATAGCTATCCGTGCTTGCCGTTTGAAATGGGTCCTGCATTCAGGTGGATATAAAGATTATTTTTGAAAAATACTGTAAACCAAGGTAATACTGGTAATGATCGTCAGAGCGAAGCCTATTTGCTGCATAATCCGGGTCTGCTCGGTCTGTCGCAGTTTATAAGGGGTCTGGTCCACCAGCACCACATCATTTTGCTGCAACTGGTAATAGGGTGACTCAAAAATATTTTTAGACGTAAGGTCCAGCACGCCCATTTCCCGCACCCCATTGTTCTCCCGCAGGATCTTGACTTCTTTTATCTTCCCAAACTGGGTAATGCCCCCGGCCATGCCTACCGCTTCCATAATGGATAACCGCTCCGTAGGAATGGTTAATACGCCAGGACTTCCCACCTCACCCAGTACCGTAATCCTAAAGTTCATGAATCGTACAGTGACACTAGGTTGGTTCAGCTCACCTTTTAATTTTTCTTTAATCACCTCCTCGAGCTCGCTTTTTTTCATTCCTTCTGCATGAATTTTACCTATGCGGGGAAGCTCAATATTTCCGTTCACATCTACCAGGTAACCCATCAGCTGGCTGTTTTGCGATCCACCCATATTTTGCTGCATACGCATGTTATACAGCTGGTCAACCTCGGGGTCGAGGGAGGCGCTGGACACACGGATGGATAACAAGTCACTTTTCTGTATGGTGGGCTCTGCTATGTAAACACTTTTCTTAAATGATGTATCATTGATATCTTCCAGGTAATTATAAACAGCCCTTTGGGGTCGGCATGATGCCATGAGAACTACCAGCAGAGAAGCGATCCAAACAATGCTTAAACGCATTCGGTCTAGGGTTTATTTGAGGGTGTTGAAATGAGTTTACTTCTATCGATATTGGCAACTAATACATAGCCCAGGCTTTCAATGGCTACCCGGGCCACTTTGTTTTTCACTTCCAGTACTCTTCCTTCCTGGTCCATCATAGGGCCGGCAATGACCCGCACATGGTCGTTGGGCTTGATGTCAATTTTTTCCAGCTCCACGTTTTCGTGTTCTTCCAAAAACAACTTGATGGCCTGGATCTCTTTTTCTTTGATTATAGCCGGCTTGCCATCCCAGTACACAAAATTGATCACGCCATCAGTCATCCGTACCGGGGTACGACCCGCCTCGTCTACTTTTACAAATACATAGGACTTAAAAAGCGGCTCTTCCACCAGCTTGATCCGGTCGCTCCACTTGCGCCGCACTTTATTGAGCGGACAGTAGCTTTCGATACCGTTCTGCTGCAATAAACTATTCACCTTTTTTTCCCACCGGGGCCGGGTGTACACGGCATACCATTTAGAACTCATACGGTTAGCATTTGGTATAGCTTCGCCACCTCAGTCACAAAGCTTTTTTATAACTGGTTAGCTGAGTAGATGCGGTTGCAAATATAGGTTACGCCTTGTGACTGACAAACCTATAAAAAATACAGATTTTGAATAGGTTACGAAACAAGGTGTACTTCACCCTCTACCAGGCGGTAAACCATTTGGTCACCGGTACAGGTTGCTTCTCCTTTGTCGTTGAAAACCAATGCATAACCCATTTTACTAATGTATCCATGCTGCCGCGCCGGTTGCCGTAAACCAGGGCAAAAGGTAAAATATTTTTGGTAACAACGGACCCGGCTCCCACCATAGCATAGGCACCCACCTCCACCCCGCACACAATAGTAGCATTGGCCCCGATAGAGGCGCCCTTTCGAATGAGCGTGGGCTGAAACTCCTGCCTGCGCCCTATAAAACTTCGGGGATTGATGACATTGGTAAATACTATAGAAGGCCCCAAAAACACATCGTCTTCTATCACCACACCGGTATACACCGATACATTGTTCTGGATTTTGACCCTGTTGCCTATAACTACCTTATTATTAATAAATACATTCTGACCAGTATTGCAGCCGACCCCTATCTGGCACCCTGGCATCAGGTGTCAGAAATGCCATATCTTAGTGCCGGCCCCGATTTGAGCACCTGCATCCACTACCGCCGTAGGGTGTATAAAACATCGTAAAACATCTAGCGTTTTCAAAAAGGGTCAATTTATTACTTTTATCAAAATAACTGCTTTTGAACCAGCGATACTATTCTTTAGATGTTTTCAGAGGCGCCACCGTAGCCCTGATGATTTTAGTGAACAATCCCGGCTCTTGGGCCCACATGTATAGTCCTTTGGGCCATGCCCCCTGGCACGGCATTACCCCTACCGACCTGGTGTTTCCGTTCTTTTTGTTTGCCGTAGGCAATGCCATGGCTTTTGTGATGCCCCGGTTCCAAACGGCCGGCGATGCTACCTTCTGGAAAAAAGTAACCAAACGTACGCTGCTGATCTTTGGCATTGGCGTGCTGCTGCACTGGGCGCCTTTTGTGCGCTGGGAAGGTGCCCAACTGGCGTTCCGGCCATGGGAATCGACTTCCAGTTCCGGCCAGCTCATAGGCGTCCGTATTCCGGGCGTGCTGCAGCGCATTGCCCTTTGTTACTTTTTTGCTTCCATTATTATTTATTATGCCAAACCCAGGGGTGCCTTCCTGGCGGGGGCTATATTGCTCCTCATTTACTGGGCCCTTTGCATTGTGGGCAACCCGGCCGATCCCTACAGCCTGACCGGCTGGTTTGGCACCGATATCGACAAAGCGGTGTTTGGCACGGCCCACCTGTACCGGGGCGAAAGTCTGAATAGCAAACCTTATATTTTTGACCCCGAAGGCCTGATGAGCACAATACCGGCCATTACGCAGGTGATCTTTGGCTTTCTGGTGGGCGACTACATTATTAAAAAAGGAAAAACCTATGCGCAGGATGACAACCCGGCCGTAAAACAACTGGGACCTTTTCAAATGCTGACCGGGCTGTTTTTGGCTGCCGTGGCCCTGCTGTTTGCCGGCTATGCCTGGAGCTTGTCGTTCCCAATAAATAAAAAGATATGGACCAGCTCATATGTACTGGTAACCACCGGCCTGGCCATTGCGGTTTTGACCACAATGATCTATGCCATTGAAATAAAAAGTGCCAGGGGCTGGTGGAGCCGGTTTTTTGATGTGTTTGGCAAAAACCCGCTTTTTATTTTTGTGCTGAGTGGTTTGCTGCCCCGCCTGCTGGGCCTGATTCGCATACCCAATGGCGTGGCCGAAAACGGCACCCCCAAATACCTTTCCCCTTTTAGTTGGTACTACCAAAAAGTCTGCAACCTGGTACCCGGTGCACCCGAAAACGGCTCTTTGTTTTACGCCCTTTCGCTGGTGTTTTTCTACTGGCTGATTGTATACTGGATGGATAAAAAGAAGATCTATGTGAAGGTGTAGGTGAGGAATGGTCCACAGACGACAGTCGACAGTCCACAGACGTGAATGGTCAATGGTGAATCGTCAATACTCCATTGTAAAGGGTTATGTGGTATTTGGGAACGCAGATTTCGCAGATTGACGAAAGGATTACCCAGATGGGGGATGCCATGGATTTTCGAAAGAGTTGGATAGTAACTTCAAGTGAACTGCTATTAAAAATACATCTTGCCCTGTCATGCCGAACTTGTTTCGGCATCTCCTGCTTAATAGAGCACTTATAAATGTATATGGGGTTTTGAAGAAGTTGACCGCTTGCCCAGTTTAGCCCAGAATGGTTCAAAAGCCCATACGTCAATTCCAAAGCTGAATTATAACCTATTGTACGGCCTCCCTCTCCTCCGGGGAGGGATCAGAGGGAGGGGCCCCAGGGGAATTTGAAAGAGTTGTTAATGGCAACAGCAGGAAGCCACAGAAACACGAAGGAACACAGCTCAAACTTCTTTAAAACCCTATATAGACTTTTGAAGAAGTTACCGCCCTCCTTTTGTTTAATCTTTAAGGACTGGTTCACCACCTGTGGGTTAATGAGCAGGCCGCAAACAGATTTTTGACCCGCAAAACCAAAATGCCCGATCTTTTCAGCCTTGGTGGGCTCGGCCAGTATAGCCCTCATGATAAAGGCACCCGGGGCCGGTGAAAAACCCACAGCCTAGGCAAAAACAACCATCAGAAAACAAAAGAGTCACTGCAATGACCATCGCTCTTTCATCGTTCAACAGCGACTTGTCCCTATAAATCCCACCCCTACACATTGAGGAAAAAATTGCTGCCCAAACCCTTGTAAAATGGGGTTTCTTTGCCCTCATGCCGGCTGTAGCAACTTCTTCAAAACACAATATCAGCCACATAAGGTTTTTATATAATTTTATGGAAATGGCAACCTCAGCGGGCACCATAATTGATGGCTGAGTAGTATGTAAACTGTATATTATGGCCACTATTGATAAACTGGCCGGGATAAATGTGAAGGTGCCGTTTCATGGTCCCGGCAATGTGATCAAGTATAAAGAGGTAGAGTTCGACATTTTTAAAGTGGAAGGACAATATAAGGCAGTGCCGCTCTGCAGTTATCAGGACCGGGTTCTGGCCAGCCTGCCACCGGAGCTGATATTTACATACGAACAGGGGGCGACCACTTCCAGCCGCGGCAACCTTAAAGACGGCAACCTGGGGGTAATACAGGAAATTGTGGAGGAGCTGAAAAAGCAAAAAGCTATAGACTAATTCGGGCTTAGTCACCGGTTTTGGGCCAGAAAAGAAAAATCAAAGGTGCTTGGGCGTTTTTATGTGCCGACATTCACTTTTGAGCCCTCCGGCAGCAGCCGTATTTCAATCGCATTGGTACCCCTACCTCGGTAAAATAACGGGGTTAGCCTGCTTTGGCAAAGAGTGGCATCAAGAGCAACTTCTTTAAAAACCCATATAGCCGTTCCGGCCGCCCTCCCTGTTGATCAACGGCTCAACGTATTTTGTACCCAACCCGGAGGTCTGATCATCACGCTCACCTTTTTAATCCTCTTTTATCAAATCCCTTTGGCACCGCCACGCTCAAGTACTGGTGCCGGCCCAGGCAATGGCATCGGTTGCTTTACTGTTGTCCAAAGAAACCATTTACAGGCGGCTGTTGTATTAACGAATGCTGGCTACAGGTGCAGAATGACGGCATAGGGTTTTGAAGAAATTACAAATAGAGGTTCGCATCTTATAGGGCCCAGAAGGATGACGAAGACCCGCAACAACAACGGTAACCGTCAGGTCCAATCCTGCTTGATGCAAACGGCTTAACCGCAGCCAATGATGTAGCATCTTTTTATTCCTTCGAGGCAGGACTTTCAAAAACTGCAACCCGCATTCCGAAACAAAATAAATTGACCGTTGTCTGCAGCAGCTGTTAGGGTTTTATGCACTTACCCGTTGAGCCCGCCTTTTTGGAATGGGCATAATTTTTATTAGTGTCATACCAATAAGATGTGCAACTTTGCCCCTCTTTGATAGTGAACTGTTAACCTTTCATTAACCGTTATCAAAATACATTTGTTCAATTAACCAATTTTATGAGGAAATTTTTCTTGGTTGCATTGGCTGTTTTTATTACTGGTGCAGCTTTTGCTCAAAATGATACTACTGTTAATCGCAATGTTCTGAAGCCCGGCATGCTACCTCGTCCAGGCGATCATCTTCTGTTACAGTTCGGGTATACCAGCTGGCAGGGAGCTCCCGATTCTATCGCCACCGGCGGCTTTCCCCGCTCATTTAATGCCTACCTGATGTTTGATTTTCTTTTCAAATCCAACCCGCGCTGGAGCGTAGCGATTGGCGCCGGTATTGCTACCGATAATGTGTATTTTGACAAAGGCTCTGTGGATATTACCGGCCGAACCACCAACCTGGTATTCCGCAACCTGTCTGATACCAACAGCTTTAAAAAATACAAACTGGCTACCGCCTATGCTGAGGCGCCGGTGGAGCTGCGCTTCCGCTCTAATCCTCAGGATGACCGCCGCAGCGTAAAAGTGGCCGTTGGTGCCAAGGTGGGTACCCTGCTGAATGCCCACACCAAAGGAAAAACCCTGGAAGACAAAGCCGGCAATACCGTGAATGACTATAAAGTAAAAGAGTTTAGCAAGCGCTACTTTAATACCACCCGTATTTCGCTGACCAGCCGCATTGGTTATGGACACTTCAGCCTGTTTGGTTCTTACCAGCTGACGCCTTTGTTTAAAGAAGGCCAGGCACCCACCATCCGACCGCTGACCATTGGCTTAACCCTGAGCGGCCTGTAAATGTAAAATTCAAAATGAAAAAGTAAAAAGGGCATCCTACGGTTCGGTTTGATCTTTTTACATTTTTAATTTTTCATTATCCATTTTACGAACACGTCTTTAAAATATATTGCACATTTCTTGTACAAGCGAACTGGTAACGGTTCGCTTTTTTAATTTTACAACAGCTTATAATCTTTATATGATTGAAAAAAAGAACAGAATTAACCTGGAAGAAAGGGCGGTACTGGTGGGCGTCATGCAGAAAGATCAGAAGGAACATGAAGTAAAGGAATACCTGGATGAACTCGCTTTTTTGGCCGAAACCGCCGGCGCGGTAGCCGTAAAGCGTTTTATGCAAAAACTGCCCCACCCCGATACCCGCACTTTTGTAGGCAAGGGCAAACTGGAAGAAATAAAAAACTATGTAGCGGATAAAGACATTGACGTACTGATATTTGACGATGAGCTAACCGGTGCACAGATCAACAATATTGAAAAAGAGGTGGGTATTAAAGCCATTGACCGCTCCGACCTGATCCTGGACATTTTTGCTCGCCGGGCTAAAACCGCCCAGGCCAAGGCTCAGGTGGAGCTGGCACAATATCAATACATCTTACCCCGCCTTCGCGGTATGTGGAAGCACCTGGAACGACTGGGGGGTGGTATTGGTACACGGGGTCCTGGTGAAACCGAGATTGAAACCGACCGTCGTATTGTGCGCGACAAGATTTCGCTGCTGCGCAAGCGCCTGGCTGAAATTGACAAGCAGGCTTTTACCCAGCGCAAGGAAAGGGGCGAATACATCCGGGTGTCGCTGGTGGGTTATACCAACGTGGGCAAATCGACCCTGATGAACCTGCTGAGCAAAAGCGAGGTGCTGGCCGAAAACAAGCTGTTTGCCACACTGGACACCACCACCCGCAAAATCGTGTATGAAACCACGCCTTTTTTGTTAAGCGACACCGTAGGGTTTATTCGCAAGTTGCCACACCACCTGGTAGAAAGCTTTAAAAGCACGCTGGACGAAGTGCGGGAAGCTGATATTTTGCTGCACGTGGTGGATATTTCGCACCCTAATTACGAAGACCAGATTGGGGTAGTGAACAAAACACTGCAGGAACTGAATTCTTTTGAAAAGCCCATATTGATGATCTTCAATAAAATGGACCTGTACGAGCAGCATACTTTTGACGAATGGCTGGAAGAAGGCACCAAGCAGGAAATTTTACGCGACCTGGAAGAACGCTGGCAACGGCAAACCGGCGGCAATGCCATTTTTATTTCGGCCCTGGAGCGCACCAATATTGATCAACTGCGCAAAACCATATTGGAGAAGGTACGGGAGTTGTACCGCATCCGCTATCCTTACAAAACCGAATTTTTCTATTAACCTGTGAGTGAACAAATCAATTGGATAAAAGTAGCCGACTTTATCTCCGACATTCCGTTTAACGATGACCACCTGGCAGAAGTAACGGCCGACGGCAAGCGCATTTGCCTGGCCCATTATAAAGAGCAGATCTATGCCTTTGCCGCCCGTTGCCCGCACGCCAGCGGCCAGTTGGCCCATGGCTTTATTGACGCTTTGGGCAATGTGGTATGCCCGCTGCACCGCTACCAGTTTTGTATGAAGAACGGAAGGAATGTAACGGGTGAAGGTTACTATCTGAAGCACTGGCCGGTGAAAGTGAATGAAGCGGGTGTATTTGTAGGCCTGGATGCTAAGAGTTTGATGGGACTTTTTTGAATATTTTAGAAAAAAATGCAGTAACCTTTTAAAATTCATTTGGTTGAAATAGAAAAAGCCCTATTTTTGCCATCCCAAAACGGGAAATTCCTCCTTAGCTCAGTTGGTTAGAGCATCTGACTGTTAATCAGAGGGTCGTTGGTTCAAGTCCAACAGGGGGAGCACTGATAATCAATCTTTTAAATGGTCACTTCGGTGACCATTTTCATTTTTGCCAGCAATTTGCCAGCACTTTGGGCAAAGTAATGTAAAAGAGCTTTTTATCTCTATAAAGTTACTGATCATTTGGTGATGATTTTGCTCTGGCTCAGAAGCATTTTTACTCTTTTTCTAATTTGTTTAATTATCGCTTCTGTGTTTAAGGCACGAAATGACTGGCAAAAGCACAATCCTGTAATGGGTATCTGCAATATGAAGGCAAAGGTTTCTTACTCAACTTTTATCCATTTGTAAGCTCCGCATCTGATTAGGAGCCGCGGGTATGGTAAGTGGCTGCTTCACCCGCTCAGGCAAACGCTTCTTTGCCCTGCGGCGGATATTCAGCTGCATTTTGGTATAGACCCCGTACACACGTTTGTGATTCCAAGGGCAGCCCTTGTTCCAAAGCCGGTAGCAGCACTGCCAAAAGCCAATCGCCGGATGTTTGGTCGTAAGTGTGGTCAATGCCTCTTGAAGGGTACTATCATCTTTTGCTTTTCTTTTGTACTGATAGGTGGTTCGGAATTGTCCCGCCAGCTGACACGCTTTTCGGTTACTTAGCTGCTATTCTTTGGCTAGAAAACCAAGAGCCTCCCGCTTCATCTCAGGCGTCAGTGCTTTTTTCAACCAGGTTTTCTCTCATGGCCCGGATCTCAATGCTGGCTTCCGCAAACATCTTCTTCAGTTCTGCATTTTCCCGTTCCAGTTCCTTTGGTTTGGCGACATCACTGACCTGCATGCCGCCGTACTTGGCTTTCCAATTATAAAAGGTGGCATCGCTAATGCCTAGCTCCCGGCATATTTCTTTAACGGCTATGCCAACTTCCTGTTTCTTGATGGCTGCAACAATCTGACTTTCTTTAAATCGCTTCTTCATCTGTTTAAGTTTAAAGTTAACAACTCAGTTCGTTGGTAACTCTAACTTCCGTGGCCGAAGATGGGGGAAGCCGACATATAAAACCGATAAGCATAATCTTAATCTGACATTTGGATGCAATGTTCTTACCAATCATATTACCAATATCATGGAAAATCTTATACTACTTGCCAGCACGGGCCTTTATTGATAGACCAAATGAAAGATACATTGAGTGGAATGATAATATCTTCAAAGGGAAGCTAAAAGCTTGGACCTAAGTCAAAGACTCAGATTGTCGATTCCAAGGTTCAAGGAACACTACATATAGCAACAGGCAAGCTACAGGCAAAAGTTCTATAGCTCTTAGAAACTACTTTTTAATAATCAACTTCAATAGCATAACAACTTCCTTTGCATGTAAATAGTAATCTCTCATACTTAGATAACTTATTGAGTCGTTCTCCCCATGAGCGATATTGTTTCTATTATTGATAATGGAATTTAGCGCAGCCCTTCGTTCATCTGTCATCCCTATTTCAAATTGCTGTTTCCACGAGGCATTGAATGTTGATAGAAACTCAGACAGCTTTTCAAATCGTAGATTTGTAACATTTTTTAATTTTAAAGTTACATATTGTTGAATTGGCTGTGGACTTGTTCCAGACATATAGTCGCTTATTAGAGACTTCAATGCAGTCTCTATAAAACCAGAAGTACGGACACAAAGATGTTTGGAAAGTAATGATTTCAATTCGTCATCTGTAACTTTTTCCACGGTTTTAAAAAGCTCATCTAATCTTTTTTCTTGGCTCTCTAATCTAAGCTTCATTACAAAACCATTTCAAAAGTTTTAACGGCTATTTTTATTCGATTAATTATAGAGTTATCATCTGACGTACCAGTATTGATTGCCTCCAGATACTTCTTATTTCTTAATAATGTCTCATAAGCATCTCTAAAACTTTCAAAATTTGTTATAGGTGCTTTATTAAGTCTCATTGCAGTTGCTACCATCACAGAGTCGAATACAGCAGTATGAACTCCTTTTTGAACCCGAAATGCGGAATTGCCTAATGCTGCTGCAATAATGCTAATTGTATTTTGAAAAGAATTTTGTAGTTTATTATCATCATGAAGTTCTAAGTTTCTATTGGCTGACATTCGTTTATTCAAAAAGTCCTTCATTGGCTTTCGATAATATTCAAGGTCAAAAAGCAATGAAAAGAATCTAAGTATAAGCTCTTCTTCTTTCAATCTATCATTATGAGGAGTGTTGATCACTTGTCTCCACTGGATATTTTTTGCAAGCTCACTTAGTAGCTCATTGTATTTTCCATAGTAAATGCATGCTCTAATTTCTTGAGGTGATAGTGGTCTTCCTCCAGAATTAATTCTTTCAAAAATTTGATAAACACTACTATTATCATCATCAGGCTCATCCTGTTTTATAATTGTTGAGTGGATAATTGAATCATCTAAACGGTTTCTATCTGCAAGCGACAGATCTTCATAACGTTTCCCTTCTAAGTCTGCCTGTACCTCTGTAAGCCTAAATTCTTTTCCTTTAAAATCGTTCATGTAGAAATAGTATAGAGTTAGTAACCTCTGTTGACCATCTACAATTAAAAGATTGTTAGTGTCATTTTCTTTAGAAAGAAAAATGCCGGGGACAGGAAGGCCAAGTATCAATGATTCAATGAATTTAGATGCTTCATAGATATCCCACACAAATCTCCGCTGGAAGGGAGGGACAAATATTGTCTTATTTTTTATCCTTTTTACAATTGAATCTACTGGATAATCTGCGCCATAGCTAGTCATTTCATATCGGAACTCTATATGTTCTTTTTCTGAAATATCAATATACTGTGGGAATAGTGTTAATTGTTCCATTGTACTTACTAAGTTGCTAAAGTTAATGTATGAAAACTTATATTTTCCTTGTTTATTTTTTTTCCCGAACGTACAAGAGTGCGACGCAACAGACGTTTTATAGTAGCACTACAGCCGGTTCCATAAAAAATATAACTTCGTCCACCAGAGATCCTTGCAACTGATCTGGTGTGCAGGACTTGTAGCGAGACCTGGGATAGTGATGCCTGCAACAGGAATAGCCACCAACCACCAGATCCACTACCTGTACAAACTTGCATGCAGTTATGCCTTCAGTAAGTTGTTTGTGCGGTAATTGAAAGGTCCGAATTGCAATTCAACCGAAAGAACAAATGAAAATTAAAAGCTGCCCGAAGGCAGCTCTAAATGTGGGGCGGAGCCGGAGTTGAACCGATTTACACCTACCCTTTTGATAGACTAGCATTTAATTAGGCGTAGAATTGGAGGTTAGCTCCCCCCTCCGGCTCCAACCCACGACGTAATTGTAGAACACATTCCTCCTATTGAAGAAATATTGTTTCCGAAAAGAGTGAAGCCTAGGCTTAATATGAGATGTATCATGACAGATTTAAGAATATTCATTGCCTTATGGTTTTTGTCAATAATTAAATGAGCAGAGATAACAACCAGCACCTCTTTAAGATGCAATCTATCAAAGAGCAAAGGCAAACTACCGACTTTATAATTAGGTATTATGATTATAACTGTTTGCAATACAAATATAGATTTAAACTGAATGTAGGTCAAAAAATCTCTTTTGTTTGCCCCAGAGACTTGCCACATAGCCCTGACGCAAAGACATCTGCGAAGACCCAAGGTGGACTTCTAACAATATAATGTACAGACTGGGAATTGATGTGTCTACTATCTATATCGGTGTTTCCTTATAAAGTACGGATATAGAGTTCTTCCACTTTCTTTCTTGCCCATGGTGTTTTAAGCAAGAACGTGAGGCTCGATTTGATACTGGGATTGCTGATAAAACAATTGATCCGGATACGTCGCCCCAACTCATCCCATCCGAAATGGGCGACCAGGTGCGTCAGGATGGCCTCCAGGTTTTACCATGTAGCGGGTCGTATGATGTCATAAGTTTTATTTTTTTCCCTTTCTTTTTTAGGCTTGCCGTACTTCTGCTGCATTTTCTCTTTATGGCTTACCCTTTTATTCACCTTGCTGTTCTTGGCCAACTTTGGATGAAAGGAAGCACCGCGCTCCTCTTTTTTAGGGAGGTTTACAGGTGGTACTTTCATGTACACCTTGGGCATTTCATCCTCTGTAAGCTGGGTAGATATTTCCAGGTGCGGCGAAAATTCCAGCATCGGGACCTCCTCTTTCATGAACGCCTCAATTTCCTCCTTTACCCCGTTGTCTTTTTCGGTAACAAAAGAGATGGCATGGCCCGGGCTGTCGGCCCGGCCCGTACGGCCAATGCGGTGAATATAATTTTCGGGGCTTTCCGGCAGGTCAAAATTGACCACATGCGTTACTTCGACAATATCAATACCCCGGGCCACAATGTCGGTGGCAATCATCAACTGGCAAACGCCTTCCTTGAAGTTCTTTACGGTTTGGAAGCGATCGTTCTGTGCTTTATTGGAATGTATGAGCCCCAGTGTGCCTGCAAAATCTTCTTCCAGTTCGGCGTACAGCTCATCGGCCAGCTTTTTAGTGGCGGTAAACACCAGCACTTTTACCATGGTCCTGCCTTTGTTCAGTAACAGCTTCAGCAGGGCCACCTTGGTATAAAAGTTCGGCACGGCGTAAGCAGCCTGTTCAATCTGTTTAATCGGCGTGCCGGCTGGTGCAGCTTCCACATTTACCGGGTGATCAAAGTAATCGTTCAGCAACTGGGCTACCTCTTCTGTTAGGGTAGCTGAGATCAACAGGTTTTGCCGGCGTTTCGGCAACAGGTCCATGATGTTTTGCAATTGGGCACGAAAGCCAAGGGCCAGCATTTCATCTACTTCATCAATCACCAGCTTTTTAATGGACTTTAGTTTGAAAGCGCCGGTTACGGTCAGGTCGTACAGGCGGCCGGGGTAGCCACCAGTACATCGCAACCCGGCTGCAGTTCCAGCCGTTGGGTATTGATGTTAACGCCGCCATAAACGCCAATGACACTGACACTTAACTGTGCTGCTAAGTCTTTTACCGTGGCTACTACCTGTGCTATCAGTTCGCGGGTGGGTACCATCACCAGTATCTGCGGTTTTTTTGATTTGGTATATTTCCAGCCGTTCAGCAGCGGCAGTAAATAAGCCAGTGTTTTACCGGTTCCCGTCTGTGCAATGCCACAAACATCCGCACCACTCATTACCACAGGAAATGCTTTTTCCTGGATGGTGGTAGGCGTTGTATAACCGAGCTCGGTTACTGCATTCAATAAACGTTTGTCAAGTTTAAAATCCTCATGTTTATTCCGTTGATGCTTTACAGGTCATTCTGGAGCAACGTTTACAGGTAATTCCGGAGGAAGCTTTACAGTTTTAATAGTTACCTGTTGAAGTGTAAAAGATCTGTGTTAGTGCTTTCGAGTTT
>JAEWAC010000092.1 GCA_023391895.1 Bacteroidota bacterium | reverse complement strand
TACGGTCGCCCGGCAACAGTTCCTTATAAATCAGGTTCCAGTTCACCAGCTCCCGCAGGTTCATGTTGGCGTTGCCGCGGGAAATGCTCAATTCTTCCATCACCTCCTCTGTGCTCAGGCTCTTTTCCGTTACCAGCAGCAGGGCGTGCACCTGCGCCATGGTGCGGTTAATGCCCCATTCCGACCCCAGGCGGGCCCAGGTTTGTATAAATCCTTTTTTGGCGTCGGCGAGTTTCATGTTTCAAATGTAAACAAACTTCTAAACTTTCAAAAATTATTGAAACTTTTATATAGATATTGTTCACCTCTTTTTTTAGCACTTATGATTATTTTAAGGATAAAACGATGGGTATGGCAAAAAAAGTCCTGGTCGGCTTTATAGTGGTACTAGTCCTGATCCAGTTCATCCGGCCGGCTAAAAACAAAGGTGCAAGCAAACCCCGCAAGACATCAGTCATGTGGTTACGGTTCCGGAACCTACCCGGCAGTTGTTGCAGCGGGCTTGTTACGACTGTCATTCGGACCAAACTACCTATCCCTGGTATGCTGAAGTAAACCCCGTTGGGTGGTGGCTCAATCATCATGTAAAGGAAGGAAAGGCAGAACTGAACCTTTCCGCTTTTGCACAATACAATGCCAAACGCCGGGATCATAAACTGAAAGAAATTGCCGAAACCATCCAGCAACAGGAAATGCCCCTGCCCTCCTACCATTGGATGCATCCGGAAGCCCGCCTGACCGATGCCCAGCGCCTGCAACTCATTAATTGGGCGCAAAATGCCCGCCTGCAGCTGGCGGGTAAGTAACTTTTGGGTTAAATCTTCCAGGCGGTTGTCTGCTGTACCTGCGCTTCGGGGTTTTTGATAGCTGTATCGGCCGGTATGGGTGCATTTACCTGGTCCTGCTTGGTTTTATCGATCGGCACCCGGGGCTTATAGAATTCTTTAAAGATCAGACGCAGGCTCTGGTCGTACGTCATATAACTGTATACCCAATTGATAAAGATCAGTATGCGGTTTTTAACGCCCAGGATCAGGAACAGGTGTAATCCCATCCAGATGAGCCAGGCCAGCAGGCCTTTAAAGTGTAATTTAGGCTTGGGAATATCCACCACCGACATATTGCGGCCTACCGTGGCCATAGAGCCTTTGTCGTGGTATTCAAACTCAAAAAACTCACCGGACTTTCGCTCCATCCTTATCAGGTTTTGCGCCAGGACGTCCGCCTGTGCAATGGCTACGCTGGCTACCTGTGGATGGCCTTTTGGATAGTTCGGCGTTTCCATATACGCTAGGTCGCCCAGGGCATAAATATTACTGCTGTTTTCTACTTTATTATAGCGGTCTACTTTAATGCGGTTGCCTCTTACCACCAGCGATGGATCGATGCCTTCCGGCACATTGCCCTTGATACCGGCGGCCCATATCACCGTATTGGATGAGATTTTTTGACCATCGGCAAGGTAAACACACTCGCCATCATAGTCTTTCACCAGGGCCTTGGTCATAATGGTTACCCCCAGCTTTTTCAGGTACTGGCAAGACTCTTCCGACGATTTGGCACTCATGGATGCCAGGGTGCGGTCGCCGCCCTCCAGCAGGTAAATATTCATGCAGCTGAAATCCAGCTCCGGGTAATCTTTGGGCAGCACATATTTTTTCATTTCGGCAAGCGCACCCGATACTTCCACACCGGTAGGGCCGCCACCCACCACCACAATGTTCATCAGCCGCTGCTTTTCTTCCGGCGTCTTGGCCCGCAGGGCATCTTCAAAATTTTGAATCAGCCGGTGCCGCAGCTGCAGGGCCTCTACGGTTGATTTCATAGGAAAGGCATTGGCCTGCATTTGCTGGTTGCCAAAGAAATTGGTATCAGCCCCGGTGGCCAGCACCAGTACATCGTAGTATAATTCTTCCGATTCGGTGATGATCTTGTTTTCTGCCGGCACCACCTGCTGCAGCTCTTCTACCCGGATGCGGACGTTTTTACTGTGGTGAAAGACCTTTCGGAGCGGAAAGGAGATATTACTGGCATCCAGGGCCGCGGTGGCTACCTGGTACAGCAGTGGCTGAAACTGGTGATAGTTGAACTTATCGATTAAAATAACATCAAAACCTGGCTTATTATTCAGCTTGCGGGCCAGCCGAAGACCGGCAAAACCCCCTCCTACAATGATTACTTTCATAATATAACTGTCTTTGATTCTTACCATTAACAGCTATCAATACAATAATCGCACCTTTATGGTATGAGGAACTTCTTTCAGTAATTGGGCTGCTTTTTTGGAAAGCTGCTTGTCTACATCCACTACTACGTAACCAATCTGGTCGTTGGTTTTGAGGTACTGGCCTAAAATGTTGATGTCGTGCTGCGAAAGTTGGGTGTTGATCTGCGACAGTACACCCGGTACGTTTTTGTGAATGTGCAGTACCCGGTGCGAACCCGCCTGGGCTGGTAATGACAGGGCCGGTACGGTATGAGATCCGAAAGACATGCCTTTTTCCAAATAGTTCAGCAGTTTGTTGCTCACATCCTCGCCGATGTTTTCCTGGGCTTCCTCGGTAGAGCCGCCGATGTGCGGCGTCAGCAATACGTTGGGCAGGTGTTGCAGCGGTGTGGTAAACGGGTCGCCGTTTTTTTGCGGCTCCAGCGGATACACATCGATGGCAGCGCCGGATATATGCCCGCTTTCGATATAGTTTCTCAGGGTTTCCAGGTCCACCACTTCGCCCCGGGCATAGTTGATTAAAATAGACCCTTTTTTAAAATGGCGGAGGGTGCTTTTATTGATGAGGTTTTTGGTCTGTTCGTTTTCCGGTACATGCAGGGTGACCACGTCCGATTTGCTCAGCAAATCTTTCAAGGAGGCATTGCTGACGGCATTGCCCAGGGGCAGCTTGGTTTCAATATCATAAAACAGCACCTTCATGCCCAGCGCCTCTGCCAGTACACTTACCTGCGACCCGATATTGCCATAGCCGATAATACCCAGGGTTTTGCCCCGGAGCTCGTAACTGCCGCTGCTTTCCTTTTGCCAGATGCCTTTGTGTGCAGACAGGTTTTTATCGGGTATGCGGCGAATGAGCATAATAGCCGCTCCAATCACCAGTTCGGCTACCGAGCGGGTATTGGAGTAAGGCGCATTAAATACCGCCACGCCATGCTGGGTGGCTGCGTTTAAATCTACCTGGTTCACCCCTATGCAAAAACAGCCAATGGCCTGCAGCTTTTTGGCCGCCTCCAACACCTTGGGTGTAACATTGGTTTTGGATCGTATGCCTAAAATATGAACATCTTTAATGGCGGCGATGAGTTCGGACTCGGATAAGGCCTTGCTTAAGCGTTGCACCTGCGTGTAACCATGCCTGGTAAAATTGTCGGCTGCAGCCTGACTAATGTTTTCGAGCAGTAAAACATTGATTTTTTCTTTGGGATAACTGGTATCTGTAGTAGCCATGCTACAAATATGCGTAATAATATCGATCAATAAATCTACTTAACTGCTTAAAAATTGGATTTGTTTTTGCAGAAACTTACGGGAATTTCATGGATAACCATTTTAATTTGCAAAAAAGTCCCACTTGAAACATATATACTTGTTTGGCATCTCTTTGATGATGTTGGGTTGCCATTCATCCAACGACCCTGAAAAAAACCTGAATGCGGCAATGGTAGCCTCGGTACCGGAGCCTGCCTTATCGCCGGAAGAACAACAACAATATGCTGCTTTGGCCACTAGTTTTTTCGACAGCTGCCTGCGTCGCAATCAATTTAACGGGGCAATACTGGTGGCCAAAAACGGTGTGGTGGTATACGAAAAATACCTGGGCTATAAAAACATCCGCGCCAAAGACACGTTAACGGCGCAAACTCCTTTGCAAATTGCTTCTACCTCCAAGACCATGACCAGTGCGGCGGTACTGCAGCTGGTACAGCAGGGTAAGCTGGACCTGGAAACCCCGGTAGCCCAGTTTTTCCCGGGTTTTCCTTACGAAGACATTACGGTAAAAATGCTGCTGAACCACCGGAGCGGCTTGCCGGAATACTTATACTTTTTTGAAAAGAACGGCTGGAACAGAAATACCTACGCCACCAATGATGATGTGATCCGTGCCATCATCAACTGGAAACCGCCCCGTTCATTCCGCGCCAATACGCGTTTTGACTACTGCAATACCAATTTTGCCCTGCTGGCTTCCATTGTGGAAAAAGTCAGCGGCATGCCTTTTCCGCAGTACATGAAACAAAACATTTTTGAGCCGCTGCAAATGAATAACACCTATGTGTTTACCATCAACGATACAGCCCGTTCCGCCCAGTCGTATGACTGGAACGGTGCCCAGTGGGCCATGGATTTCAGTGATGGGGTGTATGGCGATAAGAATGTCTACTCCACCCCGCAGGACCTGCTTAAATGGGACCAGGCTTTGTATACCGACCAGGTCGTTTCCCGGCAACTGCTGGATTCGGCATTTACTCCTTACAGCCACGAAAAACCATCGCTGCACAATTATGGTTTAGGATGGCGTTTGCTGGTGTACCCGCAGGGAAAAAAGGTGGTGTATCACAACGGCCGCTGGCATGGCTTTAATTCCGCTTTTGCCCGCCTCACCGATGAAAAGGTGACCATTGTGATGCTGGTCAATAAATTCAACAAGAATGTTTATACCATTGCCCGGAAAATGTACAACTCGTTTGGCGATTATGAAGCCAATCATATAGGCGAAGTAGAATAACTTTAAGCAGTTAAAAATAACGGCTGCCAAGTGAAAATTTTTTCTGCACCACAGATAAAAGCCTGGGACCAGTACACCATTCAGCACGAGCCGGTGGCTTCTATTGATTTGATGGAGCGGGCGGCACAGCGCTGCATGGACTGGCTGTTGCAGCAGCCCTTTGTTCAACAGCCCATACACATCTGCTGCGGAAAAGGCAATAACGGTGGCGACGGGCTGGTGATGGCCCGGCTGCTGGCCGAGCAGGGCATCAAGCCCGTTGTATATATACTGGAGTTTGGCAAAAAAGGCAGCGACGACTTTCAAACCAATTTGCAGCGCCTGCATCCGCTGGATGTGGAGATTGTTTTTATACAGTCCGAAGACCACTTTCCGGCGCTGCAAAGAGAGGCTCTCGTCATTGATGCCTTATACGGTTCCGGCCTGAACAAACCATTGGAAGGATTAAGTGCCGCATTGGTGCAGCATCTCAACAACAGTGGTGCTACAATCATTGCCATTGATGTGCCCAGCGGTCTTTTTATGGACGTTTCTTCAAAAGGCCATATTATTGTACAAGCCCATTACACCCTAACCTTTCAGTGTTACAAACTGGCGTTGCTGGTAGCGGAAAACGCGCCTTACATCGGCGAGGTACAGGTGCTGGATATAGGACTGCACAAAGATTTTCTGCAACAGCAAACCACGCCTTTTTATTTACTGAAAGCCGATGACATAAAAGCTTTGTATAAGCCCCGCAACCGCTTTGCACACAAAGGCACGTATGGCCATGCCCTGATTATAGGCGGGAGCTATGGCAAGACCGGTGCAGTCGTGCTGGCGGCAAAGGCCTGTCTGCGTACCGGAGCCGGCCTCGTCACTACCTTTATACCGGCCGCTTGTTATACCATTATGCAAATGGCGGTACCTGAAGCAATGGCCCTGATGGATGCTGCCAGAAACTTTATCACGCAAGCGCCTCAACAGGTAGATAAATACTCGGTCATTGGCATAGGTCCGGGTATAGGAACGGAAAAAGAAACGCAACAATCCGTGGTGGAACTGGTAAAAGAGTTTCGAAAACCCATAGTGGTGGATGCCGATGCCTTGAATTGCCTGGCCCTGAACCCCGATGTGTTGCAGGCCTTGCCGCAGCATTCGGTTTTAACGCCGCATCCTAAAGAATTTGAACGCTTGTTTGGCCCTTGCAAAGATGATTTTGAACGCCTGGAACGGGCCATTCAAAAAGCGGTGGAGCTCCAAGTGATCATTGTTTTAAAAGGTCATCATACCCTGATTGCACTGCCGGATGGTAACGCTTATTTTAATACTACCGGCAATGCCGGCATGGCCAAAGGCGGCAGTGGCGATGTATTAACCGGCATGATCACGGCTTTGCTGGCACAGGACTATACACCGGCCACAGCCGCCCTGCTGGGTGTGTACCTGCATGGTTGGGCGGGTGATTTAGCGGCTCAGGTTTTAAGTATGGAATCCATGCTGGCAACAGATCTGGTACAGTTCATTCCACAAACATTTATTCAGCTGACTAAGTAATTGCTTTAGGGACTGTGTTCATGAATTGGACTCCTTTTTGTTGTCCATTTCTAAAATACTCGATTATGGCAGAACACAATTTTGACATGGTAGTAGGCGGCGTTCCTTATACCGTAAATGCCGAACCATTTGAGTTTAATACAGAAATCCGTTTTAAAGTAAGGTACAATGGTGGTGATGAACACATTTTCACCTGGGACTCCAGTATAGGCCGACTGGTCGCAATTGATGATGATGCAGGCATTATACCTGTCGATGTGGAAAGAGCAATAGCCGAAAGATTACAAGCCGGGAGATTTTAACTCCCGGTTTTTTTATTTGCACAAAACTCTGCGAGAGCCATGCAAAAATGGAAATTGTTTTAAAACTCCATACATAAAAAGAAGCGATATAGTTTTTTAACAGAACGGAAGGCTTACAATCAAGTTGACCATCCGCAGCACAGCAGCAAACGTTAAAGCAAAAAAAGGTAAAACACAGGTCACATTTTTTATATAGTAAATACTCACATTTAATTGACAGGCGCTTCTACAACCGTTTTTCTTTCTAACTTACCTCCTTGTGACAAAATGAAGTTCTACCATTATATTTGTCAACTGTTAAAAAAAACCTAACAACGATTGTATGAATTCTTACGTGTATCTAGTCCCCGCCATGGGTTTACTTGGCTTGTTGTACACCTTGTATAAGTTCAATTGGGTAAGCAGGCAGGATGCCGGTACCAGCCGTATGAAAGAAATCAGCCACTACATTGCCGAAGGGGCTATGGCTTTTTTAAGAGCCGAGTGGAAGATCCTGACGTATTTTGTTTTGATCGTAGCACTTTTGCTGGGCCTGATGGCCAGCCGCAACCCGCACTCCCACTGGTTGATTGCCGTTGCTTTTATTGTAGGTGCCTTTTTTAGTGCCCTTGCCGGTTATATTGGTATGCGTGCCGCCACAAAGGCCAATGTACGTACCGCTCATGCGGCCCGTACTTCCCTGTCCAAAGCCCTCAACGTTTCTTTTACCGGTGGTGCGGTCATGGGCATGGGCGTAGCCGGACTGGCCGTTTTAGGTTTAGGCGGTTTGTTTATTGTGCTGCACCAGTATTTTGCGGCCGATGCCGGTGTCAATTCTACCGACATGCTGCGGGCGATTGAAGTACTGACAGGTTTTTCGCTGGGTGCGGAAAGCATTGCCTTATTTGCCCGTGTAGGCGGGGGTATTTATACCAAAGCAGCTGACGTAGGCGCTGACCTGGTGGGTAAGGTAGAAGCCGGCATTCCGGAAGACGATCCCCGCAACCCCGCAACCATAGCCGATAACGTAGGCGACAACGTTGGCGACGTGGCCGGTATGGGCGCCGACCTGTTTGGGTCTTATGTGGCTACTGTATTGGCTACTATTGTATTAGGACAGGAAACCATTGCCAATGGCGACAACTTTGCCGGTTTTTCGCCCATCCTGCTGCCGATGCTGATCGCCGGCACCGGTATCATCTTTTCTATAATCGGAACCTTCTTTGTACGTATCTCCGACTCAGCCGGTATCAGCACCGCTGCCGTACAAAGAGCCCTGAACATGGGCAACTGGGGTTCTATTATATTAACCGCTATTGCCTCCTACTTCCTGGTGAACTGGCTGCTGCCGGACACCCTGTCTTTAAGAGGTATTGAGTTTACTAAAAATGGGGTGTTTGGTGCCATCATCGTGGGCCTGGTGGTCGGTACGCTGATGAGTATCATTACTGAATATTATACCGCTATGGGTAAACGGCCTGTGAACTCCATTACCCGCCAGTCGGCAACCGGGCATGCTACCAATGTGATTGGTGGACTGGCTGTGGGTATGGAATCTACGTTTCTGCCTATTCTGGTATTAGCCGCCGGTATCTGGGGTTCTTACGAAATGGCCGGTCTGTATGGCGTGGCCATTGCCGCAGCCGGTATGATGGCTACCACTGCCATGCAGCTGGCGATTGATGCTTTTGGACCGATTGCCGACAATGCCGGCGGTATAGCCGAAATGAGCGAACTGCCCAGAGACGTGCGGGAAAAAACCGATACTCTGGATGCCGTTGGCAACACTACCGCCGCTACCGGTAAAGGTTTTGCCATTGCTTCGGCTGCCCTTACTGCCCTGGCCTTGTTTGCGGCGTTTGTAGGTGTGGCCGGCATTGACGGTATTGATATTTACAAGGCTGATGTGCTGGCTTCGCTTTTTGTAGGTGGTATGATTCCTTTTATTTTCTCCTCCCTTGCCATCCGCGCCGTAGGAGAGGCGGCCATGGCCATGGTAGAAGAAGTGCGCCGCCAGTTCCGCACCATTCCCGGCATTATGGAAGGTACCGGCAAGCCGGAATACGACAAATGCGTCGCCATTTCTACCGATGCCTCCATCAAAAAAATGATGCTGCCCGGTGCCATTGCCATTATCTCTCCTATTGTTATTGGCTTTTTACTGGGCCCCGAAGCCCTGGGCGGCTTTTTGGCCGGTGCCACTGTAAGCGGTGTATTGATGGGTATGTTTCAGAACAATGCCGGCGGTGCCTGGGATAACGCCAAAAAAAGCTTTGAAAAAGGCGTAGACATCAACGGCGAAAAATATTACAAGGGTTCAGATCCGCACAAAGCCTCTGTAACCGGCGATACTGTAGGTGATCCTTTCAAAGATACGTCCGGCCCGTCCATGAACATCCTGATCAAGCTGATGTCCATTGTGTCGCTGGTTTTGGCGCCCACCCTGGCCGATATGTTCGGTACCAAAAATTTTTCTGAAAATGACGCAGCGAAAGGAAAAGTAGAGCTGTCTACTAAAGAAATAACAAAAAATAAAGCCGGTCATACCGTGCATTTACAATAGTCTGCTTTATGAGAGTTATATCAAAAGGTTCGCTGTAATGGCGGACCTTTCTTTTTATACGCAGCGGAACAGACACCATAGGCTGCTTTATAAATTCACCACATTTGTGTCCGTGACAAACCAGATCACGAC
>JAEWAC010000052.1 GCA_023391895.1 Bacteroidota bacterium | reverse complement strand
GCGTAACAGCCGGTCTTTTTAAAGTATATACGTCGTTACCAAACAGGTCTTTCTGCGATGCGGCCGGCCTGGGCTCTTCCACCTCCTGCGGCATTTCGGGTACTTTGTGAGCTTCTGCCAGAGGCATAACCACGGCTGGGGGTTCTTCCGCAGGTGCAACGGATACCGGCACGGGGACTTCCTTTACGGGCGGCACTTCGGGCTGAACCGGTTTTTCCTGTAGTGTTGTATTAAATTCCGCCGCTTTAACGGCAGTAGCTTCCTGGGGTATATTATAAGGACGTGAAGGCATCACGACGGCTACTTTAGCCGTACTCTTTGTTTCTTTTTGATGCTGCAGCTGTACTAATTCGTTCTGCAGCAGTTGTACGGTCAACAGCATTTGCGCAGCACTGTCGTTTTGCTGCTTTTGTTGCACTAATTTGTCAATCAAAACCTGAACACGTTCCATTTCTTTATGGTACTTTTGGCAGCTGTTAATGAAATTTTTACCAAAGTAAACGAATTCACTACGTTTAATCGTACAAACACTTTGTAAAATTATTTTTCGTACCTGGCTATACTGTTATTTACATGTTTATTGAACCCCATATTAAAGGCGAGTGTGGCGGATGGATTGAAGTGATCTGCGGCTCGATGTTTTCCGGCAAAACAGAAGAGCTGATCCGCCGTTTAAAGCGGGCCAAAATTGCCAACCTGAAAGTAGAAATTTTTAAACCGGCCGTTGATGTGCGGTATGACGAGGTAAAGATCGTGTCGCATGATGAAAATGAAATCCACTCCACCCCGTTAGACAACTCGCAGAAAATATTACTGCTGGCCCAAGATGTGGATGTCGTGGGCATAGACGAAGCCCAGTTTTTTGATGACCAGTTGCCTTATGTATGTGATGAGCTGGCCTGCAGGGGCATCCGCGTCATTGTGGCAGGACTGGACATGGACTATCAGGCCAAACCTTTTGGGCAAATGCCTTTTTTACTGGCCAAAGCGGACTATATTACCAAGCTGCACGCGATCTGTATGAAGTGCGGCAACATTGCCAACTACTCTTATCGCAAAATTCCAAACGAAGACCGCATTATGCTGGGCGAAAAAGATGTATACGAGCCCCGCTGCCGCCGGTGTTATAACTTAGATGGTGAGATCGATTAACCAAATATGGACCTTATTTAAAAAAGACGTACTGCTGGAAATACGGCAGCAGTACGCTTTTTATGGTGTATTGCTGTACGTGGGCGCCACCATTTTTGTGCTGTACATGGCGGTGGAAGAACCCGAAAGCCATGTCTGGAATGGCTTGTTCTGGGTCATGATGCTGTTCATTTGCATCAATGCCGTAGCCAAAAGCTTTCTGCAGGAAAGCCGCAACCGCATGCTCTACTATGGCTCTATTGCCAGCCCGCAGCATTTTATTTTAGCCAAGCTGCTGTTTAATGCCCTGCTGATGCTGCTGATGAGCACATTAAGCTTCCTGGTGTTTGCGCTTTTTCTAGGCAACCCCATCACCAAGTTTTTACCCTTTACCGGGCTGGTGTTGCTGGGTGGTTTTAGCCTGAGTCTGGTATTTACCTTTTTAGCCGCCATTGCCGCCAAGGCGCAGCAAAACGCCGCCATTATGGCCATTTTAGGCTTTCCGCTTATTATTCCGCAGCTGATCATGCTGATGAAGATTTCCGGTGCTACTTTTAGCGAAGTGGCTGCGGTGCCGCTCACACCGGTCTTATTGCTGGTGGCCATGGATTTTTTGGTGGTTTTACTCTCAATTATCCTTTTTCCTTTTTTGTGGAAAGACTAGTTCTTCAGAATATTTGTAGAAAGAAAGCACCTTCCCCCTTAATTTTGCTGCCAATTAATAACAACCGCAGGTATTATGAAAAACTGGTGGTGGAAAATATTATGTATTGTACTCCTGGTCTACACCGTATGGGCCGGGTTGTTGTGGAAAGTACCTCGTGTCATGATCCTGAACGAAACCATACGCAACCTGTATTTTCATGTGTGCATGTGGTTTGCCATGATGATTTTATTCACTATTTCGGTGGTGCATGCCGTGCGTTGTTTACGCACCAATAATTTAAAATACGATAACCTTTCCCGCCAGTATGCCGTTGTCGGCATTGTCATGGGACTTCTGGGTTATATTACCGGTGGCATCTGGGCCTCCTATACCTGGGTAGATCCAAACAATGCAGCTTCGGCCTCTTTTGGTGCCATTGCCCGTGAACCTAAACTCATTGGTACCGCCATTGCCCTGCTCATTTATTTTGCTTACCTGGTGTTAAGAGATTCTATCCAGGACCTGGACAAAAAAGCAAGGATCAGTGCGGTGTATAACATTTTTGCCTTTGCGTTCCTGTTTCCATCTATCTGGATCGTCCCCCGCCTGTTACCCAGCCTGCACCCGGGTGGTGAGGGTGGCAACCCGGCTTTAAATTATAAGGACATGGATGCCAGCATGCGGATCGTTTTTTATCCCGCTGTACTGGGTTGGACCCTGCTGGGTGTGTGGATCGTGAACCTGAAGGTGCGACTGGCCAACTTAAAAGAAAAATCCTTATTTAAATCATGATACAAAAAGCCCTGCTCTTTTCCCTGGCACTGTTGTTTCAGGTAATCACCTTTGCACAGGATAATGCCCCGGCGGAAATGGCAGATAATATGCGCAGCAATGGAAAGATTTACGTAGTCGTAGCCGTAATCCTCACCATCCTTGCAGGTCTTATTATTTACCTGATCCGGCTGGACCGGAAGATATCCAAACTCGAAAAAGAAAACAAAATCTAACGATTCATAACCATTAAACTATTTTTCATGTCAGCTAATGCAGAATATAGCTTTTTTGACTCGGTGGTCAAAAGCTTTGACAAAGCGGCCAAATACACTAAATGGGATCCAGGTATTTTAGAACAGATCAAGGAATGTAACTCCGTATACCAGATGCGCTTTCCCGTACGTATGGACGACGGCCGGATAGAGGTAATTGAAGCCTACCGGGTGCAGCACTCCCACCACAAAACCCCTTGTAAAGGCGGTATCCGCTTTGCAGCCGAAGTGAACCAGGACGAAGTAATGGCACTGGCGGCCCTGATGACGTATAAATGCGCCATTGTAAACGTACCTTTTGGTGGTGGTAAAGGCGGTATCAAGATCAGCCCGAAAAAATACAGCGTATACGAACTGGAAAAAATTACCCGTCGCTATACAGCCGAGCTGGTAAAGAAAAACTTTATTGGCCCCGGCACCGATGTTCCCGCACCGGACTACGGAACCGGCGAACGCGAAATGGCCTGGATTGTAGATACCTACCAGAGCCTGCGCCCCGGCGAGCTGGATGCTGCCGGCTGCGTAACCGGTAAGCCGGTAACCCAGGGTGGCGTCCGTGGTCGTAGAGAAGCCACTGGTTTGGGCATTTTTTATGGCATCCGTGAAGTGTGCAGCATGCCCGATGTAATGAGCCGGCTGGGCCTCACCACCGGACTGGAAGGCAAGCGCATTATTGTTCAAGGTTTAGGTAACGTAGGCTATCACGCCGCCAAATTCTTCCAGAACGCCGGTGCTAAAATCGTAGCCCTGGCCGAATACGAAGGAGCCATTTTCAGCGATGATGGTGGCCTGGATGTGGATGCCGTGTTTCAGCACCGCAAAACCACCGGCTCTATTTTAAACTTTCCCGGTGCCCATAACTTTGCTAAAAACACCGATGCGCTGGAGTACGATTGCGACATCCTGATCCCTGCCGCATTGGAAAACGTGATCAATGGCGAAAACGCACCCCGCATAAAAGCCAAGATCATTGGTGAGGGCGCCAACGGCCCCTTAACGCCGGAAGCCGATGAGGTATTTATTGGCAAAGGTATCCTGGTAGTACCCGATATGTACCTGAATGCCGGTGGCGTAACGGTTTCTTACTTCGAGTGGTTGAAGAACCTGAGCCACGTACGCTATGGCCGTATGGAAAAACGCTTTACCGAAAACATGAACCAGCACATCCTGGGACAGATTGAAGAACTGACCGGCAAAAGCGTGGTAGACCGTGCACGCCAGTTTATCATGCACGGCCCCGAAGAAGTGGACCTGGTATACAGCGGCCTGGAAGAAACCATGATTACCGCTACCCGCGAAATCATGGACGAGTGGAAACGCAACCCGCAGATTCCGGACATGCGTACCGCCGCTTTTGTAGTTGCCATCAACAAGGTGGGTACTTCTTATGCCGAGCTGGGCATCTTCCCATAGCAGATTTAAAAATCTATAATTAATAATGAAAAATGCCCTGCCAAAAGCGGGGTATTTTTCATTTTGAGCCATAGGGGGTTTTGAAGAAGGTTGAATAGTTCAGTAGTTGATTTGTTGAATAAGTTGGTTAGTTGAGAGGTTTAGTGTGGTATATGGGTTTTTAAAGAAGTTTGCACACTTTCTGCTTGCACCATCCGGTGGACCGCTATTGAAATACCTCCTACCTGTCATGCCGAACTTGTTTCGGCATCTCCTGTTATCTTTATATGGGGTTTTAAAGAACTTAATCAGAATCAGTTACTCGTAAGGG
>JAEWAC010000374.1 GCA_023391895.1 Bacteroidota bacterium | reverse complement strand
GCCCTGGACCGCCTGAAAGAAGGCAAGAAAAAAGGCGACACCATCATTGGCCGTTTTGAAAACATCAAAAAGCTGGAAGCCCGCACCAACAAAAGCCTGCCGCAACAACTACTGAACGAAATAGAATTACTCGACCAACCAGTAACGATTGATGTAACGCCGGTGGTGAGTAGGGAGGAATGAAAAATTAAAAATGGAAAATGAAAAATAATTTCCTCTGCGCCAGCTTCACATCCATGATGTAACTTACATAAAGGTGTGATAAGCCTGAGGAAACATTTTTTCATTTTCCATTTTTCATTTTGAATTATTTCAAAATATTTTCAATACGCTCCAGTTCCTCCTCGCTGAACTGGTAGTTCTTTAAGCACTGGATAGAATCCAGCACCTGTGCCGGTTTGCTGACGCCGATCAATACAGAAGTAATGCGCGGATCTTTTAAGATCCAGGCCAGTGCCATCTGTGCTAAATTTTGTCCCCGCTCTTGTGCAATCTCGTTCAGCTTTTTTACTTTTTCAATCGTGGCTTCGGTAATTTGTCCTTCTTCCAAAGCGCCATTGCCCCGCATGCTGTGTGCCCGGCTGTCAGCCGGAATGCCATTCAAATATTTATTAGTGAGTAAGCCCTGCGCCAATGGCGAAAAGGGAATACAACCAACACCCTGATGGCCCAGTAAATCCAGCAAACCGTCTTCTACCCAGCGTTCAAACATAGAGTATTTAGGCTGGTGAATCAAACAGGGCGTACCCAGTTGTTTCAGGATGTGTATGGCCTTGGCCGCTTCTTCGGGATGATAGCTGGAGATGCCTACGTACAAAGCTTTACCCTGCCGCACCATAAGGTCCAAAGTGGACATGGTTTCTTCCAATGGGGTATTGGGATCGGGGCGGTGGTGATAAAAAATATCCACATAATCCAGTCCCATCCGTTTCAGACTTTGATCCAGACTGGCCACTAAATATTTGCGGGAGCCCCAGTCGCCATAAGGTCCTTCCCACATTTTCCAGCCGGCTTTGGTAGAGATAATGAGTTCATCTCGCAGGCCATAAAAATCTTCTTTCAGGATTTTGCCAAAGTTTTCTTCGGCCGAGCCCGGCGGCGGACCGTAGTTATTAGCCAGGTCAAAATGCGTAATGCCGTTGTCAAAAGCCAGGCGCAAAATGGCGCGGCTGTTTTCCAGCACATCAATATGGCCAAAGTTGTGCCACAGGCCCAGCGACACGGCCGGTAACAGCAAACCACTGTTGCCACACCGGCGGTATTCCATGGCCTGGTAGCGGGCGGGATTGGGTGCGTACGTCATATAAGGTTTTAAAGAAGTTTATAATCAGCGCCTGTCATATGGGTTTTTGAAAAAGTTACAAGCGCCGCTTTTGGTGCAACAAGTTTACGTCTTAGTTGCTTATAATCCGTGTTCGTGCAAAAAATCATTTTCACACAGCGTGCACCGTACCCATTTTTTTACACACCACATTTTTGATTCAGGACAACTTTTTACATCTCATCATTCGGTATGGGATGCGTTGTAAGGATTTGTTATGCTACGGATATGAATGCCAGGACGTGCTCTGCCGTATAAACAAAAGGAGGCTTGGCAAGAATATTGAAAAGTTGAATACAACTGTTGAATTCGAAACCGTGTTAGTCGTGCCAAAAATTGGACAACAAAAAATCTCCAAAAGTATTTTATACAAAGATGAATATGACTGTATATCCTGGAAGTCCGTTTCCATTGGGCGCCACATGGGATGGGCAGGGCGTGAACTTTGCCCTGTATGCAGAAAATGCAACCGGTGTGGACCTGTGCCTTTTTGATTCAGAAAATGATGAAACCGAATCCGTCAAAATCCGCATTAAAGAGCGTTCCAATCATGTATGGCATGCGTACCTGCCGGAACTGAAGCCCGGGCAGTTGTATGGCTACCGGGTTTACGGCCCCTTTGAGCCGCAGCAGGGCCACCGCTTCAATCCCAACAAATTACTGATTGATCCGTATGCCAAAGCCATTGCTGGTGCTATTCAGTGGAGTGATGCTTTGTTTGGTTATGAGCTGGGCCATCCCGATGAAGACCTCAGTTTTAGCGAAATAGACAGCGCCCCCTATATTCCCAAAGCCGTTGTGGTGGATTCCAATTTTGACTGGGAAGGGGACAAGCTTCCCCATATTCCGTATCACCATTCCATTATTTACGAAACCCATGTTAAAGGCTTTACCCAGCTGCACCCCGATATACCGGAAAACATACGGGGTAAATATGCGGGGCTGGCCCACCCGGTTACCATTGATTATTTGAAAAAGCTGGGCGTTACGGCCGTAGAGCTGATGCCGGTGCACCATTTTGTAGTCGACCGCCACCTCAAAGACCAGGGGCTCACCAATTATTGGGGCTACAATACCATAGGCTTTTTTGCGCCGGATGTACGCTACTCCAGTAGTGGCATACTGGGGCAGCAGGTGACCGAGTTTAAAAACATGGTAAAAGCCCTGCACAAGGCCGGTATCGAAGTGATCCTGGACGTCGTGTACAACCATACCGGCGAAGGCAATCACCTGGGGCCCACGCTTTCATTCCGCGGGGTGGACAATGCCTCTTATTACCGCCTCACCGACGACAAGCGTTATTACATGGATTATACCGGTACCGGCAATACGCTGAATGCCAACGTGCCCAATGTGCTGCGCCTGATTATGGACAGCCTGCGCTACTGGATACAGGAGATGCATGTGGATGGTTTCCGTTTTGACCTGGCCGCTACCCTGGCCCGGGAGCTGCACGAGGTGGACCGCCTGAGTGCCTTTTTTGATATCATTCACCAGGACCCCGTAATCTCGCAGGTCAAGCTGATTGCCGAACCCTGGGATATAGGCGAAGGCGGCTATCAGGTGGGTAAGTTTCCGCCGGACTGGGCCGAGTGGAACGGCAAGTACCGCGACTGCATCCGCGACTACTGGCGCGGGGCCGATAGCATGCTGGGCGAGTTTGCCGCCCGCTTTACCGGCAGCCCGGACTTGTATAAAGACGATTACCGCCGTCCTACGGCCAGCATCAACTTTGTAACGGCCCATGACGGCTTTACCCTCAACGACCTGGTGTCGTACAACGAAAAACACAACGAAGCCAACGGCGAAAACAACAACGACGGCGAAAGCCACAACCGCTCCTGGAACTGCGGCGCCGAAGGGCCCACCTCCGATCCGCTGGTCAATGAGCTGCGGGAGCGGCAGAAGCGCAATTTCCTGGCCTCGCTCTTTCTGTCACAGGGCGTACCCATGCTGGTAGCCGGTGACGAAATCAGCCGGACGCAAAACGGCAATAACAACGCTTACTGCCAGGACAATGAAATCTCCTGGCTAAACTGGGCTAAGGCCGATACCAGGCTGTTGAATTTTACCCGCAAGCTCATCCAGCTGCGCAAAAAGCACCCGGTATTTTGCCGCCGCCGCTGGTTTAAAGGCATGCCCATTAAAGGCGTGGGACTGGAAGATATTGCCTGGTTTTTGCCCGAGGGCACCGAAATGACCGAAGAAAACTGGAAACTGGACTTTGCCAAATCCCTGGGCGTGTTTTTGAATGGCCGTGGCCTGAGGGCGGTAGGGCCTAAGGGCGAACAGATTGTGGATGATAGCTTTTACGTGATTTTCAATGCCTACCACGATTCACTGTCTTTTACCCTGCCGCCCGAAAAATTTGGCCGCAACTGGATGAAGATACTGGATACGAGCCTGGACCTGGTGGATGAAAAAGGAGCATGGTATGCCGCCGGCGATGTATTGAAAGTAGAAGGCCGGTCGGTGGTGGTATTAAAAGAACCTCTTGTAGAAACGGTATGATGAACGGAACAGATGTAACCAAAAGATCGGTAGGGGTGGGATTTAATGCAGCCGGTGAGGCAGAGCTGGTAGTATGGGCACCCCTGGTACGTAAAATGGAAGTATGGCTGCCGGGCCGTAATATGACCCTGCCCCTGCAGCCGCAGCAGGAGGGTTACTGGCAGCTCACCACAGATCAACTGCGGCCCGGCGACCTGTACCAGTACGTAGTGGATGGCAAGCACCGGCGGCCGGATCCGGCCTCGCTGGCGCAGCCGGAAGGCGTACACGGTCCTTCGCAGGCGATTGACGTTACCGCCTTTCCCTGGTCCGACCGGGGGTGGAAAAACATTCCTTTAGAAGACTATATTCTTTACGAACTCCATACCGGCACCTTTACTCCCGAGGGCACATTTTTCGGCCTGGAGCAAAAGCTGGATTACCTGAAAGAGCTGGGGGTCAATGCCATTGAAATCATGCCGGTAGCCCAGTTTCCCGGTACCCGCAACTGGGGCTACGATGGCGTGTTTCCCTATGCGGTACAGCATTCCTACGGCGGGGCCAAAGGGCTGCAGCAGCTGGTAGATGTCTGCCACGAGAAAGGTATGGCCGTGGTGCTGGATGTGGTGTATAACCACCTGGGGCCGGAAGGCAACTACCTGGGCGACTTTGGACCTTATTTTACCGACAAATACAATACCCCCTGGGGCAACGCCATCAACTTTGACGATGCCTGGTGCGATGGGGTGCGGGAGTATTTTATCCAGAATGCGCTGATGTGGTTCCGGGATTTTCATGTGGATGCCCTGCGCCTGGATGCCGTTCATGCCATTAAGGATTTTAGTCCCGTGCACATCCTACGGGAAATCAAACAACGGGTCAACGAGCTGATGAAAAAAACCGGCCGCACCCATTACCTGATCGTAGAGCTGGACCTGAACGACCCCCGTTTTATCAACCCGCTGGAAAAAGAAGGCTTTGGCATGGATGCGCAATGGGTAGACGAGTTTCACCATGCCTTGCGGGTGACGGCGGGCGGCGAGCGTACCGGCTATTATGCCGATTTTGACGGCATTCACCACCTGGCCAAAGCCTACCAGGATGCCTATGTGTACGACGGGCAGTACTCGCCCCACCGCAAAAAAAAGTTCGGCTTAAAGGTGGAGCACCACCCGGGGCAGCAGTTTGTGGTTTTTTCGCAAAACCACGACCAGGTGGGCAACCGCATGCTGGGCGAACGCACCAGCCAGCTCCATTCTTTTGAAATGCAAAAATTGCTGGCCGGGGCCGTGGTGGTAAGTCCTTTTTTACCCATGCTGTTTATGGGCGAAGAATGGGGCGAACCCAACCCCTTTCTGTACTTTGCCAGCCATACCGATCCGCAATTGGCGGAGGCGGTACGCAAAGGCCGTAAGCAGGAATTTGCCGCCTTTCACGCCCAGGGCGAAGCACCCGATCCGATGTCGGAAGAAACCTTTCAAAAGTCCATGCTGCAGTGGCAGCTGCTGAACCAGGAGCCGCACCTGACCCTGTTCCGGTACTACCAGGCACTCATCCATCTGCGTAAGCAACAGCCGGCCCTGCGGCACTTAAACCGCCAGCAGCTGGATGTGGTAACCAATGAAGGCGACCGGGTATTACTGCTGCATCGCTGGCATCAGGAACAGCATGTGCTTTGTATTATGAATTTTTCGGCGGCGGAGCACCTGGTTACCCTGCCCACTTATGCACCGCAGTGGCACCGGTTGCTTTATTCGGCGGCTTCCGAGTGGGCCGGTCCGGCAGCGGTGCCTGAAACAGCGGCGGCGGGGACCAGCGTACGGGTGTCACCGGAATCCATTATTATTTATACCAATCAACCCTACTGATAAAACCGGCAGGACTCAGGTTACTGCCGGCACCGTAACCCGGAAACGCTTTGATCTTGAACTTAATTTTTTTAAATAATGCACAACCCTGTTGCTACCTATCGTATACAGTTTCATAAGGATTTTACCCTTGCCGACCTGGAGCAGCTCATTCCCTATTTGCAAAAGCAGGGCGTTAGTACGGTTTATGCCTCGCCCATTTTTGCCGCCACTCCCGGCAGTACCCATGGCTACGACGGGTTGAACCCGCATAAAATCAACCCGGAGGTGGGTACCGAAGACCAGTTGAAGGACATCAGCCAGCAGTTGCGGGAAAAGAACATGAACTGGCTGCAGGATATAGTACCGAACCATATGGCTTTTCATCCGCAGAACGAGTGGCTGATGGATGTGCTGGAAAAAGGCCGGCAGTCGGTGTATGCACCATTCTTTGATATTGCCTGGAACAGCCCGCTTTATAAAGGGCGGCTGATGGTGCCTTTTTTAGGGGCGCCGCTGGAAGAAGTGGTTCAAAACGGAGAGCTGAAGCTGGGATTTCAAAACGGCCGGCTGGTGCTGCAGTATTATGACAGTGCCTACCCCGTAGGGCCCCGCTCGTATGCTACCGTACTGCAGGCAGGAACCGAAAAGCCCAACGAGGCCATCCGGAGCCTGCTGGAGCAAATGGCGCCGCTGCACGCGGTGGAAGACCCCAGGGCCTATAGCCAGGGCTGGAATGAATGGCTGTTGCAGCTGGGTTCGCTCCTGAAAAACAAAGCTTCAAAAACCTATATCGACAAACGGATACAAGAGGTGAACAATCATCCAGAACGCCTGCAGCAGATAGCCGATGAGCAGGCCTACCGGCTGTGCTACTGGCAGGAAACGGACCACCACATTAACTACCGCCGCTTTTTTACCGTCAACGGCCTCATTTGCCTCAACATCCAGGACCCGGCCGTATTTGAGCACTACCACCAACTGATCCGGCAGCTGCTGGAGGAAGGCGTTTTCCAGGGTTTGCGTATTGATCATATCGATGGCCTGTACGATCCCACCGGCTACCTGCATGCCTTACGCGAAATGGCGGGAGAGGAAACTTATATCGTGGTGGAAAAAATACTGGAACCCCATGAAGGCCTGCCCGCTAACTGGCCGATACAAGGCAATACCGGTTATGATTTTCTGTCCATCGTCAACAACCTGTTTACGCAGAAAAGTAGCGAAAAAGCTTTTACCCGGTTTTACCAGCACCTGGTAAAAGACCATAGCACCCTGCACAAGCAGCTGCACGATAAAAAGGCCTACATCCTGCACCAGCACATGGCCGGCGAGCTGGACAACCTGTACCGCCTGTTTGGGGAGCTGAACCTGATGGAAAAGAAAGCCTTGACCCATATTCATCCCGACGATCTGAAAACCGCCCTGGCGGAGTTCCTGATCCAGTGCCCCGTATACCGGTACTATGGCAACCGTTTTCCCCTGGGCGATGAAGAAACCGCCGCCCTGCGCGACGTGCTGAACCGTATTCGCCAAAGCGGCGAAGCTCCGGCCCGGGCGGTAAGCATACTGGAAAAGGTGTTTTTGGAAATACCCGAAGCCTGGAATGAAGACTACAACCGGAAGGTGGTGCATTTTTACCAGCGCTGCATGCAGTTTACCGGTCCGTTGATGGCCAAAGGCATGGAAGATACGCTAATGTACACCTACAACCGCTTTATCGGGCACAACGAAGTGGGCGATTCGCCCGAGGCATTTGGCCATACCATCGATGAGTTTCACCAGAAGATGGTAGCCCGGCAGCAGCAATGGCCACTTTCGCTGAATGCTACGGCTACCCACGATACCAAGCGGGGCGAAGACGTGCGGGCCCGCCTCAACGTACTGACCGACCTGGGCGAGGAATGGCTGAAAACCGTAGAGGAGTGGCGGGAGCTGAATGAGGATTTAAAACAAAACGGCGCCCCCGATACCAACGATGAATACTTTATCTACCAGTCACTGGTAGGCGCTTATCCCATGCCCGGCGAAGAAGAAGGCGACTTTGGCTCTCGCCTGGAGGCTTATTTGCAAAAAGCCCTGCGGGAAGCCAAGCGCCACTCCAACTGGACCACGCCGGATGAAGCCTATGAAAAGGCCACTACCGCCTTTGCCACGGCCCTGCTGGACAAAAGCCGGCCTTTTTGGAAAAGCTTTCAGCAGTTGCATAAAAAAGTAGCGGATCATGGCATCATCAACTCCCTGGTGCAGGTGGTGTTGAAGTTCACCTGCCCCGGGGTGCCGGATGTGTACCAGGGATGCGAGCTGTGGGACCTGAGCTTTGTGGATCCTGACAACCGCCGCCCGGTGAACTACGAGCTGCGCCGGCAGTGGCTGGACGAGGTGGAAGGCGCCACTGAAGAAGAGCAGCCGGCATTGGTGCAGCGATTATGGACAACCCGCCATAATGCCCATATTAAATTATGGTTGGTACATACCCTGTTTACCCTGCGTCAGCAGCAGCCCGAACTTTTCAGCCAGGGCGAGTATATCCCCCTGAAAGTGGAAGGCGCCTATAAAGATCATATCCTGGCTTTTGCCCGTCGGCACCGCCGGGCCTTTTATGTGGTGGCGGTACCGCTGCACACGACCCTGTTGTGCAAAGAGCAAAGAAAGGAGCTGCTGAACCTGGACTGGAAAGATACCCGCATCATGATACCCGGCGATGTAAAAGGCGAGTGGGAGCACCTGCTGAACAAAATCAATAGCCAGAATGAAACCGGCATCAACGTCAGCGACCTGTTTAAAAAAGTACCGCTGGCCCTGCTGAAAATGCGGCTGGTGGACAATACCCGCGGCGCCGGCATTTTATTGCACCTTACCTCGCTGCCGGCTGCCTACGGCATCGGCGATATGGGTCCTGGAGCCAGGGCTTTTGCCGATTTCCTGTATCGCAGCCGTCAAAAATACTGGCAGTTGCTGCCCCTCAACCCTACCGAGGGCGGCCAGGGGCATTCGCCTTACAGTGCTACCTCCAGCCGGGCCGGCAACCCCCTGCTCATCAGCCCCGACCTGCTGGTAAAAGACGCCGGCCTGCTGCAGGCCAGCGACCTGCAGGCTTATCACCTGCCGCAGCAAAGCCAAAGCAACTACGCCGAGGCCGAGCGGGTAAAAGGTGAAATCTTTCAAAAAGCCTATGCCGCTTTCATAGCCGGCCAGGGTCATGTGCTGCAACCCGATTATGAAGCTTTTTGCGAGCGGGAAGCCGCCTGGCTGGATGATTTTGCCTTATATATGGTTTTAAAAAAGATGCATGGCGGCAAACCCTGGTACGAGTGGCCGCAGGATTATAAGCTGCGCCAGCCGGCAGCGCTGGCACAACTGGCCAAAGCCCATGCCGGGGAGCTGGACAAAGCCAAATGGCTGCAGTTTATTTTTGCCCGCCAGTGGCACCAGTTAAAGGATTATTGCAACCACCGCGGCATTCAGCTGCTGGGCGACCTGCCGTTTTACGTCAGCTACGACTCTGCCGACGTGTGGGCCCATCGCGACATTTTTGCGCTGGACGAAGAAGGCCAGCGAACCGGTATGGCCGGTGTGCCGCCCGATGCTTTTAGCGATGATGGCCAGCTGTGGGGCATGCCGGTGTTCCGCTGGGAGGTGCTGAAGGAGCGGGGCTACGACTGGTGGATTGACCGCCTGCGGAAAAACCAGGAGCTGTTTGACCTGGTGCGGCTGGACCACTTCCGGGCTTTTGCCGACTATTGGGAGGTGCCGGCCGGGGAGACAACGGCCCGGAACGGGGAATGGAAGCCGGGACCCGGTGCAGACTTTTTTATGGCCGTTGAAAAAGCCCTGGGCGAGCTGCCTTTTGTAGCCGAGGACCTGGGCGAGATTACGCCGCCAGTGCTGCACCTGCGCGACCAGTTTCGCCTGCCGGGCATGAAGATCCTGCAGTTTGCCTTTGGCAGCGACATGCCCCGGTCCGATTATATTCCACACAACTATACCCAAAACTTTCTGGTGTATACCGGCACGCACGATAACAATACCATCCGGGGCTGGTTTAACAGGGATGCCGACGAAGCTACCCGCCTGCGGCTGGAAAAATATGTGGGCCGGCCCTTGTCCGCCGCAGAAATCCACCTGGAGCTGGGCCGCATGGCTTATGCCTCGCTAGCCCGGATAGCCATACTGCCCCTGCAGGATGTACTGGCGCTGGACGAAACCGCCCGGATGAACACGCCTGCTTCCGGTGAAAACAACTGGGGTTGGCGCCTGATGCCGGGCCAGCTGACGGCGGCCGATGAAGAGCGGCTGCGGCAGTGGACCATTATGTACAACCGCGAATAATAACTTCTTTAAAAAGCCATGATCCGCCATCATGGCTTTTTGCTTGTATAGCCCGCCTGCTGCCGGTTGTAGGAATGTTCTTTTAAAATGCCAGTTGTCCTACTGCTTGATTGTTGTTATATTGTAGATATCATTTATATAATCTTTCGCTATGCTTGCTATCATCAGGTTGGGTTACCGGCTGCTTGGCTGCTGTATATTCTTTCTTTATATCCATACGGGTTTAAAAGCACAGTCTTTAGGCTTCTTTGAGGGTAATGATGATGTAGGCAATATACAGCACACCGGCAGCGTGCAATACGACTCCACTACACAGCAATACCGGATGTCGGGTTCGGGTGCTAATATTTGGGGCAGCCACGATGCTTTTCATTACCTGTGGAAGCGCCTGAAAGGCGATTTTATCCTCCAGGCTAGAGGCCGGCTGCTGGGCCAGGGTGTAGATCCGCACCGCAAGTTGGGCTGGATGGTGCGCAACAGCCTGGACAGTACCGCGGCCATGGCCTGTGCTACCGTGCATGGCGATGGCTTAACCTCCCTGCAGTACCGGAAAGCCGCCGGCAGCGAGGTGGAAGAAATCAAATCGGCTGTAACGGCACCTGATGTGATCCAGCTGGAACGGCAGGGCAACCGCTACATCATGTCGGTAGCCCGTTTTGGCGAGCCCTTGGTGACACAGGAGGTAACCGATGTGCCTTTGAACGATGAAGTGTATGTGGGGCTGTTTGTTTGTGCCCATAATCCCGATGTGGTGGAAAAAGTGGAATACGATAACGTACGCATTATAAAACCAGTAAAAGCCTCTTTTGTGCCTTACCGCGATTACATTGGCAGTCACCTGGAAGTGCTGGAGGTGCCTACCGGCCGCCGGCAGGTGATGTACACGGATAGCGGTTCTTTGCAGGCGCCCAACTGGACGCCGGACGACAAAGCCCTGATTTATAATACCCACAAAGGCCTGATGTACCGCTTTAACCTGAAATCCAAAAAGCCATCGCTGATCGATACCGATTTTGTAAAAGCCAATAACAACGATCATGTGCTTTCTTTTGATGGCAAAATGCTGGGGCTGAGTGCCTCCAGCGCCGATCCTAAGTGGGGTTCTGTGATCTATACGGTTCCGGTACAAGGTGGCAAGCCCAAACAAATCACGCCTACCGGTCCTTCGTATTTGCATGGCTGGTCGCCCGATGGCAAATACCTGGTTTATACCGGGCAGCGCAATAACGAATTTGATATTTACAAAATACCGGTCAGCGGCGGCTCCGAAGTACGCTTAACCACTGCGCCGGGTTTGGATGACGGTTCGGAATACAGTCCTGATGGCCGGTATATTTATTTTAACTCGGCCCGCAGCGGCACCATGCAGTTGTGGCGCATGAAGCCTGACGGCTCGCAGCAGGAGCAGCTGACGGCTGACGAATACAACAACTGGTTTCCGCATGTATCACCCGATGGAAAGTGGATTGTGTTTTTATCGTTTATGAAAGATGTGAAACCCGATGACCATCCTTTTTACCGGCAGGTGTATCTGCGCCTGATGCCGGTAAGTGGCGGCCAGCCTAAAATCATTGCCTATGTATACGGCGGACAAGGTTCCATCAATACGCCATCGTGGTCGCCAGACAGTAAAAAGATCGCGTTTGTCAGCAACAGTGATGTCGCCAACCCCTGATGATGAATATGGGTTTTTGAAAAGATTTGGGCAGCAGGCTTTGCTGATGCTGAACCGTTTGGGCGATAGCGAAAAAGCAAAGGATTTTTATTTAATGATTCATGGGTCTGCTTTTGGTTTTGAGAAAGAAAACAGGGTCCGGCTAAAAAGCTTTAAAACCCCATATCCAAAAAATAGCAATACCATCACTGACCATTAGGTTAGTGAACACAGCCGACTCATACATCCGGTTGCGCCACACCACTCTTTATATATGGCTTTTTAAAAACTTTGCATTGCGCCGGGCAGGGAATAATTATTGAATACAAACAGGAAAAAACATTACATGCAGGAGCAGAAGTTTATTTATGGCAATAGTGAGGAAGAAGTATGGCAGCAGCTGCAGGCCGACCTAGCACGGGAAGAGGGCCTGCTGCAATACACGGCTTTGCTGGAACAGCAGGGCAGAAAAGTGGTGCTGGATATAGACATTGATCCGGGTGGCGGCTTTGAAGGCGGTTATGCTTTTACCCGCCTGTCGGCACCTTTGCAAAGAAGGGATGATTTTAAATTTCATATACACGACGAAGGGTTTCTGGCCGATGTAGGCAAGCTGCTGGGCATGCAGGATGTGGTGATTGGCTATCCTGAGTTTGATGATAAAGTCATCATCAAAACCAACAACAAAGACCGCATCCGCCAATTGTTTTCAGCAGCAGAAGTGCGGGAAGTATTCAGCGCTCTGCCCGATTTCAACCTACAGGTAAAAGAACACGAGCTGGACGATTCCCAACAAACCTTTCTGGAACTGGAAATAGAAGAAGCCATTACCGATCTGCCTCGCCTGCGCCGCATTTACAGCGCCTTTTACCAGGTGCTGGAGGCTTTGGATACAAGGCCGGGCAATCCATGATGTTTAGGTGCACCTAGTAAGTCGCCCCCATCATTTATTAGCAGAAATAGTGTAATTTGAATAACGCTTTTACGGTGGCGGTTTTGCTTGCAGCAAAGCGGATTGGGTGGTGCCGGCGATAGAGCGGCGGCACGCAGGTGCGTTTGCCGTTGTATCGCAGGTTGCTGTTTTGGTAAGTGCCATTGCAGGCTCAACCCCAACCTTTTCTTCACCCTAAACATAGCCATATGAAATGTTTCTTCAGCTTCCTTTTTATTTTAGGCATCTTTATCAGCTGTGCACAGGAACCGGTTAGTACCGCCAGCCGCGAAGTGGTTTTCCGCAACGTCAACGTCATTCCCATGGACCGGGAAGGTGTGCTCCCCAACCGGGTGGTGGTGGTAAAAAACGGCCGGATCACGGCGGTGGGCGATGCCAAAACCAAGTACAGCAAGGATGCGGTAGTGATAGAAGGGCAGGGCAAATACCTGATGCCGGGGCTGGCAGAAATGCACGCCCATGTACCGCCGGTAGATGACCTGGAGCCCATGAAGGAAGTGCTACTGCTGTTTGCGGCCAATGGGGTAACCACCATCCGCGGCATGCTGGGGCATCCGCGCCACCTGGAGCTGCGCAGTAAAATACAAAGCGGTGAAATACTGGGTCCCCGGTTTTATACCTCTGGTCCTTCCATCAATGGGCAAACGGTTACCTCACCGGAAGTGGGTGCCCAGATGGTGCGGCAGCAAAAAGAAGCCGGTTATGACTTTTTGAAACTGCACCCGGGCCTCACCCGCGAAAAGTTTGACGCTATAGCGCAGGCGGCCAAACAAGTGGGGATTCCTTTTGCCGGCCACGTTTCCTACGATGTAGGCATACAGCGGGCTATTGAAGCGGGTTACCAAACCATTGACCATATGGACGGCTTTGTGGAAGGCCTGGTACCCGGTATTGAAAATATTCCAGAGAAAGAAGCTGGTTTGTTTGCCATGTTTATTGCCGACAAGGCCGATACCACCAAAATACAGCCCCTGATGCAGGGGTTGAAGAGGGCCAACATCTGGGTAGTGCCTACCCAGGCTTTGGCAGAGCGCTGGTTTGCACCCGATAAAACTGCAGAAGCCCTGCGCAATGAACCCGAAATGAAATACATGGCGGCCAACATCCTGAATAACTGGGTCAATGCCAAACAAAACCTGATGAACAACCCGGCTTATAAAGCAGACGCCATCCAGCGCTATATTGAGCTGAGAAGAAAGCTGATCCATGCCTGCCAGAAAAACGGCGTGGGACTGCTGCTGGGTTCGGATGCGCCACAGATATTTGACGTGCCGGGCTTTTCGGTGCACCACGAGCTGCAATACCTGGTGGATGCGGGGCTGACGCCTTACGAGGCCCTGCGCACCGGCACAGTCAATGTAGGCCTATTTTACAATAACCCGGATATGGGTATTTTAAAGAAAGGGGCAGTGGCTGACCTGGTGTTGCTCAATGGCAACCCTTTAACCGACATCAGCCAAACCAAAAATGTTGAAGGTGTGATGTTGGGCAACCGCTGGTTGTCCAAACAGTGGATTGATCAAACCTTGAAAAGTTTAGAAAAGCAAAAAAGTACGGCACCTTAAAATTGCTTTTTAAGCATAAAATTAAGTTCTTCAAAAACCCGTATACGATATACACGCCTCAAGAAGCTGCCACAAAAATGGAGCGAATACTTTCGCTCCATTTTTGTGGCAGTGTTTAATTATGGGATACTGCTTCTGCGTTCCATCAGCTCCCGCCAGGTGGTTAAAATAATGCCTTCTTTTTCGATGAATTGTTTTAATTCCGGGCTCAGCATGGCCTGCAAGTCGCCTTCGCGGGTGGGGCCGGAATCGGATATTTGGGTAAACACTTCGGTGGTATGGGTGCAGTGCATGATGACCATGGTGATACCGGGCTTAAGGGATTGCAGCGCCTGGATATAGTACCGGCTTTTCAATTTCTGCAGGTTGTCTTTAGTAGGTTGCGTACCAGCCGGCAGCTGCCAGCCATATGATTCATTGTGCAGGTCATCCAGCACCGGCAATCCGGCCTGCCACAGCATTTTGCCAATGGCGCTGGTTTGCTGCAGGGTAATGGCGGTGGATTTCATCTGGGCGCTGATCACCGTATTGTGACCACCAGGGAACATCACCGGTATTTTGTATTCCATCCCTACCTTGAGGTAGCGCTCTATAAAAGCCGGCGTGGCAAACAAGGTGCCCATATGGCTGTCTAAATGCGTGGGCCGAAAACCCATCTGCAAAGCCCGCTCCACCTGTGCTCTTATCTCGGTTTCTACTTCGTCGGGGGTGGCATGCTGCACCACATCGGCCACGGAAGGCCATAGGGCGCCTTCGCCATCTACCAGGCCGGGTACTTTGGGTTTTCCGCTCAGTGGTCCCCAGCGGTAATCCCGCCACTCCGAGGTAAGGGTCAGGTGCAGGCCGGCGTCGGTTTGCGGGTGTTCTTTGAGGTAGCGAAAGTAACCCGGCACCCAGGGGCAGGGCATCATCACGCTGCAGGAGGTGGCCACGCCTTTTTCCATGGCATCAATAGCGCCTTTATTGGAGTCGAACGACATGCCTACATCATCCACATGCAGGATCACTATTTTTTTTCCTTTGGGAAAACCCAGTCGTTCTGCGTAAGTGGTATCGGATTGCGCCATGGCTTGAATATGGGTGATAGAAATCAGCAGCAGCAGGTAAAGCGTACATTTCATAGCAAAGGGTTATGGCAATACATGAATATACTTTGTTTAAGAGAGTTTTAAAAGCCCATAGTAAAACAAAGCTTTTTGCTGCCGTGCTCGCTATTCTTTATAAAAAACCATAAAACCCCTGCAGGGCAAGGGCTTTATGGCTATGGAAAGCAAGAGTCAGCAAGTGACTTTTTCAATTACCGGCGGCTATTGAAGTAATTTCTTTTTGGCACTTTCGTACTCGCTTTTGGTAAGGGTGCCGTTGTCGGACAGCTCCTTTAGCTTTTTCAATTCATCGGCCAGCGACGACTGTTGTTGATCATTACCCACCAGGCGGTTGAAGTATTCGTTTTGCAAAGCCAGTGTCTGGGTATCGGCCTTGATGGCTTTTAAGGTACTGACCAGTGAGGCAATGGTATGTTCAGTTATAAACTGTCCCAGTTCTTTGCTGGCCTTGGCGCCCTCGCCGGCATAGTGGTTGGGATAACCGGCATACCACCAGATGGCGGTGTAGACATTAGAAGGCAGCAACAAACGTTTTTGATTGACACCAGATTCTGTGGTGGCCCGGTCCATTTTCACGAGGTCGGGTCGCAGGTACAGAAGTGTGGAGGTTTCGTTTTCGCCGGCATGCTGGTCCCACGAGGGGTCTGACTTGCGCAGCTGCCGCACCCGGGCCTGGTAAGCCGAATCACGGCTGGGTTCAAAGAAATAGACCGCATAATTCTTTTTCTTTTCCAGCTGGGCCTGCACAAAGTAGCGCAGCAGGTTGGGGTTGCCGCCATGACCGTTGATGATAACGATTTTGTCAAAGCCATTACGGCCAATTTCGTCGCAGGTGGCTTCCAGTAAATCCCACACCACGCGGCTGGGCAGGGCAAACGTACCGGGTTGTTGTTGGGCCTCGTACACCTGCCCGTAAAAGTAGTCGGGAAACACTACGGCGTACTCTTGTTTTGTAGCCCGTGCCGCCCACTCCCGTACATGAATAATGTCGGAGCCCAGGGGCGCATGCGGGCCGTGTTTTTCCAAAATACCAATGGGCAGAATGCAGGTGCGGGAAGACTTTTGAAGGGCCGCTTCCCAGTCGCTGGCGGTGAGTTCGTCCCACCGGCTGGGCAGGGATGACTGTGCCCAAACAACGTTAGCAAACAATAATAAAGGAATCATCAATCGCATGGCATCAATCGTTGTGGTAAGATGAGGTTTATGGTAATGAATATACCAAACTTTATCTGCTTTTAAGAACCGCTGTACCTGAAAATTTTTTACGCAGTGCCTCTTTTTTTAAGAAAAGAAAATGATGGAGGATACAAAATCAGCGGATGCAATCAACCCGAATAAACCAACGGGTAGTAAAGAAAGAAAGCCACCTTACAACGGTAGCTTTCTTTTCCTGATCACTGCACCACAATATGGTTGATAAAAAAAAGTGGATAAGAAAAGAGGTCAAACGTTGGTTCGACCTCTCTTGTATTAGATACCACAAAATCAACAGTTTTCACCACTCAATAACCTATTTGAAGTACCTCGTTTAAATAAATATAAAGTGTGTCAGAGATAAGCTTCAGCGGTATATATTGAGTATTTTTTCTACTATTATAATTTCAATTAGCATACCAAAAAATTGCTAAACGGCCGCTAACCTTTTATAGGTAGAAGTTGAGGTACAGATTACCCGCCGGTGCGCTTTCTTCCTCAATCTGAACCTCTTTTTTACTATAGCTCAACAGCTTGTTGGTTGCAGGTTTTAGAAAAAACAGTGGCTTTATTCATTGTTTTCGTACAGGTACAGCTTTTTTTTCAGCCACGCATTTTCTTGTTGCAGTTGTTGCACCTGCTCCAGCAAATGGCTGACGGCTTCCAGGCCCTGCAGATTGATGTCGAGGTCGTAGTGCAGGCGGATGAATTTTTCGAGTTGCTGCAACTGCTCTTCGTGCAGATAACCCTTTTCTTCCTGTATGGTTATTTGAATCAACCCGGCTTCCTGCAGGCCGGTGATAAAGGTGTACTCCACGTTGTACAACGTGCAAAATTCATCTGCCGGTATCAAGTGTTCCGTAGCCATGTGCCGTAGTTTTTAAGATGAAAGTTGAGCCAGCTGTCTGAACAGCTCTTTTTGTTTTTCAGTAAGGTGGGTGGGCAGTTTTACTTCGTAGGTAACATAGAGGTCGCCCGCTTCACCTTCTTTTTTATACACGGGAAAGCCTTTGCCTTTGAGCCGTATTGTGGTGCCGTTCTGGGTTTGGGGTTTTACCTTCAGCTTTACTTTGCCGCCTAAAGTATCTACCGTTATTTCGCCGCCCAGTACCGCGGTATACAGGTCTATGGGTACGGTGGTATAAAGGTCATTGCCCAGCCTTTTAAAGGAGGTGTTGTTGTCTATTTTAAAGGTGATGTACAAATCGCCGTTGGGTCCGCCATTGATGCCGGGGCCGCCATGGCCCTTAAGCTTGATAACCTGCCCGTCTTCGACGCCGGCGGGTATGGTAATGCGGATATTCTTGTCATTAACGGTAATGATCTGCTGATGGGTGTTGTAAGCATCCGTTAGGTTCAGGCGCAACTCGGCATTGTAATCTTCACCACGAAAACGGGCCTGCGCCCTTTGGCTGCGGCGGCCTCTCTGTCGGCCAAAAAGCGATTCAAAAAAGTCGGAAAAATCGCCTCCGGAAAAGGTGCCGGTATAGGTGTTGTCGCCCCATTGTGCTGACTGGCCCTGGCGGGCTTTTTCGTATTCTTCGGCATGCTTCCAGTGCTCGCCGTACTGGTCGTATTTTTTTCTTTTTTCCCCATCGCTGAGCACTTCATTGGCTTCGTTGATCTGCTGAAACATTTTGTGGGCTTCTGCATTGTTGGGGTTCAGGTCGGGGTGGTATTTGCGGGCCAGCTTGCGATAGGCTTTTTTGATGTCTTCTTCGGTTGCATTTTTTTCCAGCCCCAGTATTTTATAATAATCAATGAAGGCCATGCTATTGATTTTATAAAGGGTGAATAAGAGGATGGCTCCTTAAATTTAAGCAACATCTTTTGCAGAAAGCGCAAAAGCGGCGGGCTTCTGGTTTATTTTATTTTTGCTTGGATGGGTTGTCGGAACCATGATTTGGGGAGATTAAAGGATTAGGAGGAGTAATGGTTTTCAATAGCTGTATGGGTTTTGAAGAAGTTGTAATAATTCTACCCTAATAACCTGCCGGTTATCTTGCAGCCGCGCACTCTTGTCATGCTGAACTTGTTTCAGCATCTCCTGTTAACTGCTTCAAAACCCCATATAGCAGTTTTTTTAAAGATGGCATATGACTATAGTTTTTTCCTTCTTTAGGTAGCGCTTCTTACTTTTTCTCCCCGAAAAAGTAAGCAAAAAGTTCAAGGCCAACCCGATGGCTCCGCCCGTTTGGCCCGCCCACGAACAAGCAACAGTCTCTACGGAGTGTATCTTTGTTTCATTGCTATAGATTAGTTGGAAAGTTCTTACTGGTTTGGGCTTTTCAAGAAGTTCCAATCTATTTGCGTGCTAAGGTCAACTACTGCAGGCACTGTATCCCGCTATACTTTTATCAAAGCAAAAGGAGTTCAAAAGTTCATGCGGGATAAGGCGCTGCACCAGTCTGGCTGCCCTGCTTTTTGACTTTGCCTTTTAACTTTTGCCTTCTGCTTTCAGCTTTCAGCCTTCGGCATCATCCCCCCTACACTTCCAACAAAAAGAACGGGCATTTATAGCCGGCTTTCTGTAAAATAGGTTTGGCGACGTTGAAGACCTTGACGCCGCCGGAGGTTTCTCCTTCCAGTGTGCCCACGTGGGCATGACCATGAAAGGCTGCCACCACCTGTCGCCGGCTCAGAGGTTCGGCCAGGCGGGAGGAACCGAGGAACGGAAAAATGGCTTCCGGCTCACCCAACACCGTGGCTTTGATGGGCGAGTAGTGCAGCACCGCTATTTTTTTAATGTTCTCGTTTTCCTGGTCCAGGCGGGCCAGGGCGCGGTCCAGGTGCAGGGCTTCGTCCACCGCTTCCTGTACAAAGGCTTTCATGGCGCCTTCGCCAAACATGGACAGCATGTGGTTGTCAAAGCCGCCGCCAAAGCCTTTGACGCCGGCAAAGCCCACCCCGTCAATCACCACGGCTTCGCCATCCAGTATGTGCACGTTTTCGCTTTGCACCATCTGCCGGATCAGTTTGTGGCGGCCTTTTTCAAAATCGTGGTTGCCCAGCACGGCCACTACCGGTATGCTGCAGCTCCTTAATTCTTCGGCCAGTACCTGGGCTTCGCCTTCATCGCCGGTATCAGTCAGGTCGCCGCAAATGACCAGTACGTCCGCCTTGCGGGAAACTTCCTTAAAATACTCCACCCATTTGCCTTTATCACTTTCCCGTACATGAATATCACCCACCGCGGCTATGCGGGTTACTTTTGTTGCTTCTGCCATACGCTTTTACACGGTTTTGATGGTGGTTACCTTGTAGTCCCACTCTTTGATATCAATGCTATACTGCGTTTGATCAATAATGGGGCCACGGCACACTTTTTCCACCGCCGGCGGCAGGTCGTATTGCCCGTGGGCACGCTGCATCAGCTCGTCAAACAGCCATTTGGGAATAATGTCATGGAATTCGGACGGGTATACAAACTGGAAAATAAGGAGCTGGGCCAGCAGCAGGTGCCAGTGCGGATCCATGTGCGACATCAGCCGCTCCCAGTTCAGGTCTTTGCCCGTTTTGAGAATAATGTGGTTGACATCGGCCCCGTCGAAGCGTTCGCGGTTTTGTACGTAGATCTTGCACCAGATCAGCTCTTCGGGCGGCAGCAGCAGCACCGGCTCGCCCACAAATTCGGCCTTGGTGGCGTGCTGGTACCAGGTGTCGTCCACGCGGCAGATGTTGTTGACCGTATCAAAAATAATATCAATAAAATACTCGCCCTTGAACACCTTGGCCAGCCAGCGCACATCGGTCAACTCGGTTTTAAAGCCTTTGTCGGCAAAGAACTTTAGTATTTTGGGATACTCGCTGGGCTTGCAAAAAATGTCCAGGTCCTTGGTATCGCGGTAAATACCGGTGTAGTGAAACATGGCGAAGGCGCCACCCAGCATAAAGCGGGCGCCGCTTTCCTGCAGCAGCTGCAGGGCTTCCTTGTAAAACGCATGTGCTTCTTTCCGTTGTTGCTCGGTTACAACCATAACTCCAGTTTGATGTTTATTCAATCGTTGCTGCATCTCCATTCTCCACATTCTCCCTTCATTGAAGCACCGCCAGTACTGCGGATTCAAAAGCCTGAAGATCGGGTTTGAAATGGTTTGTCAGTAGCTGTACCTCCAGGGGCACCGGTCTTGCCTGGCGGCAGGAGAGTGGTGATCCCTGCGGAAGTACAACCGTGGAAAAAAGCTCATAAAAAGAACGTGCCAATTCAGGCGGGGGTGCCGGAGCGGTCCTAATACTCAATTGTTTTCAACTTTATGAAATACTGTCGTCAATGGTGAAAGGTCAATGGTGAATACTTAATTATAATGCTGATAACAGTTTCGTATAAAATGTTCATCAACCCGCCGCAATAGTTCAAAAGCATTGGGTTCAAGCAACAGCGGCACGCTTATAAAGCCAGTGGCCGGGTGGCGTGTTATTTGTAATACAAGAGGGGTTGTAAAAAATTCAAAGCATATGAAAGAAGAAAAAAATAAAAACCAGCAGCAGGAGTCAGGCGCCAACAGCAGCCGTGCCGAGCAGGATAACAAAAGAAACAGTCGGTACTTTAACACCAATGAGCAGCAGGTAAACGACCCCCATGCCGACCGAGCGGCCAAAACCGAGCGCAGCGGGGCCGGTCAGCAGCAGGACTCCAGCAGCAGCCCCATCAACTCCTGATAAAAGTGCCGTGCGGCTGTGCGTAGTGTGGCCGCAGCAGGAAAAGCAAATAAGGTAAAAACACAATAAAAAGCCCCGAAATTTTTCGGGGCTTTGGCTTTAAGCAAATTTAGTAACACCGGGAACGGCAATGGGGTAATAACCATCGTCGTTGGGCAGTACCGGCGGGGCAGCATTCCAGTCGTATACTTTGGGTTGCAGGCTGATGCCGGAGTTCAGGGCTTTGTCCCACTCAATCACCTGGCCGCTATAAGTAGCCATACGACCCAAAATGGACGTCATGGTGCTGTAGGCGCCGTTTTCAGCATCGGCAAATTTGTATTCGCCTTTAGCAATGGCGGCAAACAACTCATCGTGCTCGGCCTGGTAGGGATTGTTTTCCCCTTTTTTATCAAACTGGTACACGACTTTGCCTTTCCGGTCCACAATGCGGGCATCGCCGAACATAATTTTCCCTTTGGTGCCAATAATTAATTCATCCACTTTGCTCATGGTGCGGGGTATGTGCCGGCACTGGCTGTTGAGGATGGTACCGTCGGCGTATTCAAACTCCACGTAGTGGTGGTCAAAAATTTCACCATGGTCTTTACCCTTGCGCACCTCGCGACCGCCCATGCCCTGTGCTTTGACCGGGTAGGCACCTTTAAACCAGTTGACCACGTCAATGTTGTGAATGTGCTGCTCGGTAATATGATCGCCGCAAAGCCAGTTGAAATAATACCAGTTGCGCATCTGGTACTCCATTTCGGTCTGGTTGTATTTTCTTTTATTTACCCATACACCATCATTATTCCACCAGGCCTGGGCCGAGGTAATGTCGCCAATTTCGTTTTTGCGCTTGTACAGCTCACGGTAGGAGTTTTGGTAATGGCGCTGCAGGCCTACCACCACGTTCAGCTTTTTCTGCTTGGCCACGGCGGCGGCATCCAGTACTTTTTTTACACCGGCCGGATCGGTAGCCACCGGTTTTTCCATAAACACGTGCTTGCCCTGGTTTACGGCTTCTTCAAAATGCAGGGGGCGGAAACCCGGAGGCGTGGCCAGGATCACCACATCGGCCAGGGGAATGGCTTTTTTATACGCATCGAAACCAACAAACCGCCGTTCCTGGGGCACATCGACTTTATCTTTCACCTTGCCTTTGGCACCTGAACCCTCATCGTCGGAGGTAAGGACTTTATAACACCTGTCCAGGCGGTCCTGGAAGGCATCGGCCATGGCTACCAGCTTTACGTTCTGCTTACTCAGCATCGCCTGCATGGCGGCACCGGTACCCCGGCCGCCACAACCCACCAGGGCAACCTTGATGACATCATCAGCACCGGAAAAAAAGTTAGCCCGTGAAAGGGTGGGCAGTACCAGCATACCACCCGCCAGTATGCCGGTTTGCTTTACAAAAGCGCGGCGTGATTTGTTGTTTAGTTTCATTTGCTGTGTTTTATGTGTGTATGAGTTAATTATTGTCCTAAATGGGTTTTATAAAAAGCTTCGGCTTCTTCGGGGGTGGGCTGCTTCAGTGGCCGTACCACCCGAAAGCCTACAAAAGCGGCATCGGTCAGCCACCAGCGGCTCCGGGGTATCTGCGGGTCGCGCTGGTTCCACTCCGGTATCCACGACAGGCGGTTGGCGGGCCGCAGGTCAGGGGCGCCGTCCTGAAAGCTGCCGCCCCGTACGGTACGCGGGTGGCGGCTGGTGGGCGTCAGCAACGGGTCAGTGGCCGCCTCGGCTGTTTTGCTGTAATAAGCAGCGTCGTACTGGTCCAGGGTCCACTCGGCTACATTACCCAGCATATCATACAGGCCCCAGGCATTGGGCTGCAACTGACCTACCTTTTTGTACACATTGTTGCTGTTGCCTTTGAACCAGGCATACTTGCCCAGCTCTTTGGGATCGTCGCCAAAAGGGTAGGCGGTGGTGGCGCCGGCACGGGCCGCATACTCCCACTCCGCCTCGGTAGGCAGCCGGTAAAAAATACCGGTTTTCTGGTACAGCCAGCGGCAGTACATCAGGGCAGCCAGTTGCTGCATACTATTGGCCGGGTAGCCGCCCAGTTTTCCCATGCCCCAGCTCAGGTCTATATACTGGGGGGTGGGGCGGGTAACGGCGTCTACCTGGGAGTTTTGCGAGGTGGCCTCGTCTTTAAAAAATTCGTCAAACTCGTCGTGGGTAACTTCGTAGGTACCCATCCAAAAAGCACTGATGCTAACGGTACGCTGCGGCGTTTCGTCTTTTTCGGCGGCCTTGTCCTGGGCGGAACTGCCCATGGTAAACTTGCCGGCCGGTATGGGTACCATTGAAAACTTAACGTTGGTACCGGGAATGGATTGCTGGTACGGGGCAAAGTCGGTCTTGGTGTTTTGCGCAGATAATTGAAAACAAAATAATACACTAAAGGTCAGACAGCTTATTTTCACTTGGTAACATTTATTCTTCGGGAAATGAAGTGTTAAATTAACGATTATTCCAATACTTTTCCATGACAGGCGACCAATAAAATTGGATTTTGTCATTTTTTATCTGCGTCACCAGCAGAGCCGCATCCATTTTACGGGCCAGTTTTTTGGCTTTGCGCAAGGGCAGTATGCTGCAGGCCGTGGCCAGCCAGTCGGCTGTTGCGCCATCGGGGGCGATAACGGTTACATTGCGCTGGAAGGTGACGCCATAGCCGGTTAGCGGGTTGATGATGTGCGAGTATTTTTTCCCGTTGTGCACCGTGTACTGGTATACGTCGCCGGAAGTGGCTACCGCCTGGTGTTGGAGGCTAATGGTCCGGTCCAGCAATTGGTCGCTTTGCTCCGGAATATTGATGCCAAGGGTCCAGCCTTTTTTGCCCGGCGGTGCGGCACCACAAACAATATCGCCGCCGGCATCAGCCATAACGGCGGTAATGCCTTTTGATCGTAAAAAGTTCACTACCTGCTGGGCAATGTGGCCTTTGGCAATGCCGCCCAGGTCCAGCTGCATGCCGGGTTTTATAAGTTGAATGCGCCTGGCAACCGTATCGATCAAAATGTTTTGAAAACCCATAGGCTGCCGGGCCGCTTTTATTTCGGCGGGTGAAGGAAAGCGTTTTTCGCGGCGGGCGGTGCGCCACAGCCGGCTGAGGGGACCAATGGTAATATCAAAGGTGTACCAGCTTTGCTTCCACGCCTTTTGGCTGGTAACGATCATTTGGTACAGGGCGGGGGATACGGCCACAAAAGAATCTTTGCCGGCCGTGGCGCATAAGCGGTTTAGTTCGCTGTCGGGAGCATAGTCGCTGAAAACCGCATTGAGCGAATCTACCAGTGCAAACGACTGCCGGGCCAGCGCAGCTGCGGTGACCGAATCGGGTGCATAAAATACCAATTGAAAGGGTGAGCCCATTTTGGGTTCCATAAACTGAAAACGCTGGCTTTGTGCACCGGCACCACGCAGCAGCAACAGACCCAACAGAAAAAAAAGAAAACGCAAGAGCAGCTATTTTAATTTAATTGTCGATAAATTTAAGCACTAACTCAAACCCATATGCAACGTCGTCGTTTTTTACAACAAGGTTTTGCCGCCAGTGCAGCCACACTTGTTTCTTCTTCTCTTTTTGCCGGAACCGCCAATGCGCAAAAAGCACCCTTAAAAGAAAAGCCTTTCAACCTCAATTACGCTTTTCATGCCGGCATGTTTGAAAACCATGCGGGTAAAGATTTTATCGACCAGATCAAGTTTGCCCACTCCATGGGTTTTCGATCCATTGAAGACAACGGTATGATGCGCCGCACCGAAGACCAGCAAAAAAAGATCGGCGAGACCCTGGCTTCACTGGAGATGCAGATGGGTGTGTTTGTAATAGACGGTGGCGACAACTGGAAGGTATCGCTCACTACCGGCAAGCAGGAGTTTCGGGACAAGTTTCTGGATACCTGCCGCACGGCCGTGGAGGTAGCCAAGCGGTGCAATGCCAAATGGGCCACGGTGGTGCCGGGCTTTTTTGAACGTAATTTGCCTTTGGGTATTCAAACCTCCAACGTAATTGATGCCCTCCGCCGCGGTGCTGAAATTTTGGAACCCCATGGCCTGGTGATGGTGCTGGAGCCCCTGAGTGATACACCCGATCTTTTCCTGCGCTATTCCGACCAGACGCATATGATCTGCAAAGCCGTGAACAGCCCGTCGTGCAAGATACTGTTCGACATTTACCACATGCAGCGCAACGAAGGCAACATCATCAACAACATTGACAAAACCTGGGACGAGATTGCCTATATACAAATTGGCGATAACCCCGGCCGCAAGGAGCCTACCACCGGCGAGATCAACTACAAGAACATTTTCAAACACCTATACAACAAAGGTTATAAGGGCATACTGGGCATGGAGCATGGCAAGGCAGGCAAAGGCAAGGAAGGAGAGGTGGCCCTGATACGCGCCTACCGCGAAAGCGATAACTTTTTAATGTAACTTCTTTAAAAACCCATACTGCTTTTACAGCAGTCACAGCATT
>JAEWAC010000184.1 GCA_023391895.1 Bacteroidota bacterium | reverse complement strand
GGCTGGAATAGCGCCTTGTGTAAATATGTTTTTGGATTTTCGTTCACTCATGCTTTTGGGGTTTGATCCTGTTGCTTCCAGCCGGCAATGCCGCCTTGCAGGCTGTATATTTTTTTCGAGGCAAATGTATGGGCTAATAACTGGGCTGCCTGCCGGCTGCGTTTGCCGCTTTGACAAAAGGCAATAATGTTATCTCCTTTCAGGGTGGCCAACCTATCCTTTAATTGCGAAAGCGGTATCTGCAGGTGCTCAAATTCATTTACGGCCGGTTGCTCGCCCTGCTCCCGTACATCAATAACCGTTACCGCTTTTTCCTTCAAAAGGCTATTGAATGCAGCGGCATCAATTTCGGTAAAATTGTCTGCGGCGCAACTCCAGTCATATTCCATTTGAAGAAAGGTAGTTTTAGTTTTGGGCAGCAAAGCGGCCGCTTGTGGTGAAGGGGAAATTTCCCAGGTATACCACTCACTGGTTAAAAAACTAAAAGTTTGCAGGCGGTTGATCAGGGGCTGCCCGATGCCGGTAATCAGTTTAATGACTTCGCCTGCCTGCAGGGTGCCGATAATGCCGGGCAACACCCCCAACACACCGGCTTCTGCACAATTGGCCACCTCTCCTTCCCGCGGCGGAACCGGAAATAAATCCCGGTAGTTCACAGCCCTTTCAGCGGAAGTCGATGTGTGATGAAACACGGCCACCTGCCCTTCATATTTTGACACGGCCCCGTACACCATAGGTTTGTTGAGCAATACGCAGGCATCGTTAACCAGGTAGCGGGTGGGAAAATTATCCGTGGCATCTACAATAATATCATAAGCTTTTAAAATATCCAACGCATTTTGGTTAGTCAGGCGCAGGTTGTACGGCTGGATGCTGATATCCGGGTTTGCTTGCTGCAGTTTGGCAACCGCCATTTCCGTTTTTGGCTGGCCCAGGTCGTTCATGTCATACAACACCTGCCGGTGCAGGTTGGTGAGGGTCACCACATCATGGTCGATGATGCCAATGGTGCCGACACCGGCCGCGGCCAGATACTGCAAAACGGGACAGCCCAGGCCGCCGGCACCAATAACCAGCACCTTTGCCGCCAGCAGCTTTTGCTGTCCGGCCGCTCCCAGCTCCGTTAAGATCATCTGCCGGTGATAACGTTCCATTGAAGTAGTGCTTTCCATAAACTATCCTCCCGAAAATGGGGGTAAAAGGGCTACGGTGGTTTCTTTTGTCAAAACCGTATTTTCACTCACCATTTTTTTATCCACCGCGATGCGGTAAGTGGTGCCTGCCAAAGCCGGAAAACAAGCCTGCAAGTGTTGTTGAAGGGCATGCGTATCCGCCACGTCTTCCAGCTCCAGGACACTACGGCCAGTCTTATCCGCTAATTGTCCAAAAAGAATCACTTTTATCGCCATGGTGTAATTAAATTGTCCCAAACCGTTGTTGAAAACGATATGGGTTTTTTAAAAAACTTTTATGCTTGTGTAAACAATAACTTATACGCCGCCAGCAACAACACCAAAGCTAGTATATTCTTTAACCCTCTTTGCGGCAACTGCATGGCGCCAAAGTAAGCCCCCGTTATTCCACCGGCAAAGGCAACGGCTACATACAGGTACATATCCGTACTAAATTCCACTCCTTTCAGCAGCTGGCCGGCCAGTCCCGAACAAGAGTTGACAAAGATAAACAAGGCGCTGATGGCGGCAGTCTGCTTTTGATCAGCCCAGTGCAACAGCAGCACAATGGGGGAAAGCAGTATGCCGCCGCCAATACCAATCAGGCCGGATAAAAAACCAATGGCACTGCCGATCAAAAGGGATAAAAGCGTATGGGAGGGCCTTAATTGTTTGGGCTCCATTTGGTTGAAAAACAGGAAACGGGAAATGGGTATGAGTAACAAAAGGCCCAGAATATGTTTGTAAAGGGTGCCCTCCACCACGATCAAGCCACCAAGAAAGGAAAAGGGAACAGAAGCCAGGGCAAAAGGTAAAAACAACTTTGCCTGAAAATGACCTCCCCGGTAAAACTGGATAAAGGAAACCAGGGAAACAAAAAGATTGAGCAATAAGGCCGTAGGTTTCATCACCTCTGGTGCCACACTAAAAATAGCCATCAGGGCCAGGTACCCGCTGGCCCCGCCATGACCTACGGAGGCATACAGAAAAGCCACCCCGCACAACAATAAGTAAAACAGCATCCAACTCTCCATAGGTGATGATTTAAGTGGGCAACAGGTGAACATCCACCAGAGTCCCCGACAGGCATTCTGTTATCGATTCGTCTATTTGTATCAGGCAGTTGGCCCGTGCAAAAGAACGCATGCGGTAAGACTCCTGCGCATCCATAGGCGTAGCCGTTTGGCCGTTGTAATAGCCTTTTAAAAAGTGCGTCAGTCCTGCTGCCTTTTGATACGGCTTTCCTATAGGCGCCTGAATGGTCCGCAAGCCCAGGCTATGCCGGCTCCACTGCTCCAGTGCCGGTACCACATACAGGTAAAAACAGCTGAGTACCGAAGAAGGATTGCCGGGCAAGCCAAACACCAGCTTTTCTTCTTTTTTTCCGAAATAAAGTGGTTTGCCGGGCCGCTGTCTGACCTTATGAAAAAGGGGCACCACCCCACAACGGCTGGCCGCCTGCAGCACAAAATCATAATCACCCACACTGATGCCGCCCGTCAGTAACACCACATCACTGCGCTGCAAGGCCTGCTGCAACACTTCGGTTACGGCATCGGGATCATCCTGCACCCGCTGCACATTTACCTGGTTCATATGCAACTGCTGTAAAGCGGCGGTAAGCGCAAAGGAGTTCGATTCGTACACCTGCCCGTATTTCAGCGGATGGCCCAGCGACTGCAACTCATTACCGGTAATGATAATAGAAACGGATGGACGAGGATACACCAGCACTTCGGCGGTGCCGATGCCAGCCAAGAAACCAATGGCCGCCGGCGTTAAGCGGCTGTCCTTGGGTAAGGCCAATGCGCCGGATTGGATTTCTGAACCTTGCGGCCGTACATTGGCGCCTGACCGCAGCTTTTCATCTTCAATAATCAGTTGGCCGTTTTCCGTTCTTATTTTTTCCTGCATCACCACGGTATCGGCGCCAGGAGGAACGGCGGCTCCCGTAAAAATGCGAACGGCCTGTTGCGGGTTCACTTCAAGCGCCTGCTGCTGCCCTGCAGCCATCTCTCCTGCTATCGTCAAGGTGTGGTGCGCCTGCCAGCCGCTGAACGAAAAAGCATAGCCGTCCATAGAAGATTGCGGGTAAGCGGGGATGTCGGTAGTGGCGTACACATCAGCCGCCAGGGTTAAGCCGGCCGCCTGTGACAACGGCAACAGCACCGGTGCCCTTACCGGAATATTTTGCGCTATAATGGCTTTTGCCGCTGCTGTACTGATCATTGTTTGAAATCCCATATCAACCTGATTGCAAAACTCTTTTAAAAACCCATACCCTTTTTATCCGCCAATGGTGATCATGCTGCGGTTTTGAATGCCTTCTGCCTGCAAGTGCTCAAAATCCGTGGTCAGCTGGCCGCCCAGTTGGCGGGCCTTGCCCCGGATGCTTTGGTGAATCAGCGGCAGCACGTCTTCCCCACTGCGCAAAGCCGACAGCAGATCTGTTTCTTCCCTGGAAAAAAGGCAGTTTTTCAATTGGCCATCTGCGGTCAGCCGCATACGGTTGCAATCGCCGCAAAAGTGGGCACTCATGGTACTGATGACCGCAAACGTACCGGCATGACCCGGCACCATAAATTTTTTGGCGGTATCGTGTGGTTCGCCAGATAAAGGGATAAAGTCGTATTGTTCGGCCACGGTGCTGAGGATCTGCTGTAGCGTCACAACTTTGTTGCTTGTCCACCGGTTGCCGCTGAACGGCATGAATTCAATAAACCGCACGTGTACCGGCGTATCTTTTGTCCAGGCAATAAAGTCATTGATCTCGTTATCATTGAGCCCCTTCATCACGACCACGTTCACTTTTACATGAAATCCTTTTTCCAGCAGCAGGTGAACGTTTTGCCAAACGGTATCAAACTGGGCCCGGCGGGTAATAAAGTTGAATTTTTCGGGCTGCAAAGTGTCCAGGCTGATGTTGAGTGACCGAATTTTTGCTTCCTGCAGAACGTCCACAAACTGGTGCAAGCGGGTACCATTGGTGGTCAGGGTCAGTTGTACCGGCAGTTGGGATAAGGCCAGGATGATGTCCGCAGCATCTTTGCGCACCAGCGGTTCGCCACCGGTCAGCCGTATTTTAGTAACGCCGGCCGCCACAAATATTTTTGAAAGCGCTTCAATTTCAGTGGCCTGCATGAGTTGGGAAGCCGGGGTAAAATGGTAATCTTCTTCCGGCATGCAGTAAAAGCAGCGCAGGTTGCAATTATCGGTTAGCGAAATACGCAGGTAATTGTGTATGCGATTATACGAATCTTTGATCATTACTCACGGTCCTCTTTTGAAAGTTGTTGATAATCCGCTCCGGAGTCGATATCCAGGCTGCCTTCCGGAAATAAAACCACCTCCACTTCATCAGCGTGCCGCCGGATCACTTCCCGGGCGCCCACATCGCCCTTCAGTTGAAGCAGCTCGGGGAACAAACTTTTGTGAAACAGTGTTGGCGGACCAAAGGTACCGGCATAACTGCAGGTAACAATGGGTTGACCTGTGCTTTGATGCGCCTTCATTATATTGTTCAGCAGGGAGGCGGTAACATAAGGCTGGTCACACACCATCAGCAGCAGGCCTTGTACAGCCGGCGCTTTTTCCATCAATGCCTTTACGCCGCAACGGATGGAAGCCGCCATGCCTTCCTGCCAATCCGCATTTACCACCACCTGCACCCGTTTGCTATCCACCTGCTGTTGCAACAGTTCGGCACGGGCACCCAGCACCACCACACAGGTATGGGCTTTTGAAGAAGTAGCGGCCGCTATGGCACGTTGCAGCAGGCTTTGCCCCCTGTACACCAACAACTGCTTGGGCTGTCCCAAACGGGCAGACCCGCCTGCCGCCAGCAGCACAAGGCCAAAAGGTTCCTGTATGTTTTTTTCAGCTGCGATAGTGGTGCTTTTTTGATGGGTGTTTACTTTCTTATTCTCTTATAAACTTCGGTAAAGTTTTATAAAAAAGAGCAGGACTGCGCCTGCTCCATCCTTTATTTAAGTTTAATTGATTACGGGTCCTAGGCTGATCTTTGTTTTTGAGTACCCGCTTTTTTGAAAACCTCTTCTTCTATAAAAGGCTGGCTTTTCATGCGTTTACCCGTTGCCTTAAAAATAGCATTGGCCACGGCACCCCCGGTTGGTGGTAGCGCCGGTTCTCCTAAACCGGTAGGGTCAATACCATTGTCAACAAAAAAGGTTTCCACTTCAGGTATCTCCCTCATACGTATCAGGCGATAGGTATCGAAGTTCTTTTGCTCCGGCACGCCGTCTTTGAACGAAAGCTTGCTGTACATGGCATGCCCCAGGCCGTCCACGACGCCACCCATGACCTGCTGGCGGGCGCCGCTTAGGTTGACCACCTGCCCGCAATCGGAAGCCGCATAGATTTTTTTGACCACCGGCTGGTTGTTTTTCATCACCACTTCTGCCACCTGCGCCACGTAGGAACGGTGTGAAAAATAAACACTAAAGCCCTGGGAAACATCTTTTTTCTTGCCCCAGCCTGCTTTTTCAGCCACCAGTTTGGTGACGCCAATCATCCGGTCAATATCGTACTTAATAGCACCGGTAGGCGCTTTTTTGGCTTTTTCCAGCAGGTCCAGGCGGAACTGAACCGGGTCCTTACCGGCAGCCTGTGCCACCTCATCGAGAAAAGCCTGCTCGGCAAAAGCCAAAAAGTTGGTGATGGGTGCCCGCCAGGCGCCGGTAGTAATGGGCGACTCGTATTCCACGCTGTCGATCAATAAATTTTCTATGGCACCGGAGGGAAAATTATCTTCCCGGGTAGGATTTCCGGAATTAATGCCCACCCCTCTCAGCTTATACCCTGTCATATTTCCTTTGGCATCCAAGGCGGCTTCAAAACGGTAACGCACTGCCGGCCGATAACTGCCGCCGGTCATATCGTCTTCGCGTGACCAGATGACTTTTACAGGCGCTTTGATTATGCTGGATAATTCAGCAGCTTCGGTTACAAAGTCAGTTTTCAGGCGTCTGCCAAAGCCTCCGCCCAGGCGGGTTATTTGTACCGTAATCTTTTCTTCCGGTATATTCAGCAATTTGGATGTTGCCGTACGGGCAGCGGCGGGTGTTTGTGTCGGTCCTACCAGTTCTACCCCATCGGATTTGACATGGGCAAAAAAGTTCATGGGCTCCATGGGGCTATGGGAAATAAAAGGACACTGGTATTCGCTCCGCACCACTTTAGCAGCATTTTTAAAAGCCGACTCTACATCACCATCTTTGCGGCGGACGTTAGGGGTTCCGCTATCCAATAGGGTTTTAAAGAATTTGTCATGATCTGCCGTACTTTCTATATTGCCGTCTTTTTCATACTCCACCTTTAAGGCCTTGCGGGCCTTCATGATCTCCCAGGTGGACTTGCCCACTACCGCCACATTGTTTTTGAACGTTACCACGTCTATAATGCCTGGCATAGCCTTGGCCGCTGCCGCATCTACCGACTTGATTTTGGTACCAAAAGCCGGCGGACGCTGGATCATGGCCAGCAACATGCCCTCGCGATGAAAATCCAGCCCAAACAAGCCTTTGCCGGTAACGATATCCTGGTTGGCGATATTTCGGATATCCTTTCCAATTAATTTAAAGTCTTTGCGGTCCTTCAGCTTTACGTCTTTGGGCACCTGCAGTTTAGAAGCGGCTTCCGCCAACTCGCCATATCCCAGTTTATTGCCTGTTTTGCTGTGGATCACAAAACCATCTGCCGCCGTACACTCCTCAACCGGCACATTCCATTTTTGGGCGGCCGCCTGTATCATCATCTGGCGGGCCGTAGCGCCTGCATTTCTTAACAGGTACCACGAATGAGGAACGGCCCCGCTACCACCGGTCACCTGCCTGTCAAAAGCTTTTGTGTCTAAAGGCGCCTGCACCACTTTTACCCTGGTCCAGTCGGCATCCAGTTCTTCCGCTACGATCATGGGAAACGAGGTCATGATGTTTTGACCCAGTTCCGGATTGGGTGAAAAAATGGTAATGGTACCATCTGTTGCAATGGACAGGTAGCTGTTAAAGCCCAGACTGCCGGCCGTACCGGCTGCTTCACTAATAACGACAGGGGCTTTGGCTTCGGCACTAAACCAGCTAAAGCCCAGCAGCAATCCGCCGCCTGTAAGGGTAGTTAGTTTTAAAAACTCTCTCCTGCTTTTATGAACGGTAGACATAATTAAATTTTTGTACTGGCTAATTTTACGGCTTCACGAATACGGTGGTAGGCCCCGCAACGGCAAATATTACCGTGCATGCTGGCATCTATTTCCTCCATGGATGGTTTGGGGTTTTGCTTTAACAGGGCGGCCGCGGTCATGATCTGTCCAGCCTGGCAATAGCCACATTGCGGCACATCCACCTCGTTCCAGGCCTCCTGCACCGGATGGT
>JAEWAC010000182.1 GCA_023391895.1 Bacteroidota bacterium | reverse complement strand
CAACATACTGGTAAGCCCTCCGTTTTGGGAAACCTGGTGGTTTTACAGCCTGCTGGTCCTGGCGGTGGTTACGGTTTTGTATTTGATTGACCACGAGAGGGTGAAACGGTTGATCGATCTGCAGCATGTGCGCACCGATATTGCCAACCAACTGCATGAAGACGTCAGCACCACGCTCAATAACATCAATGTACTGAGCCAGATTGCCAAGCTGAAACTGGAAAAAGACATGGAAAGGTCCAAAGAACTGATAGACCAGATTGGCGAAAAAAGCTACACCATGGTTATTGCCATGGACGATATGTTGTGGAGCATTGACCCGGACAACGACAGCATGGAAAAAACCCTGCTGCGGATTATGGAACATGCCAAAACACTGGAAAGCAGCTATGGCGCCCGCATTAATATTGAGGTAGATGAAAAGGTAAAAGCCCTGAAGCTGGACATGAAAGTGCGGTACGAGTTTTTGCTGATCTGCAAGGAAGCCCTGGAAAACCTGGCGCCTTATGCCAAAGACAAAGACCTGCTGGTGGATATCAGCCTTTCCAAATCCCGTATTGTGCTTAAGGTATTAAGCAAGGGTCCTGCTGCTGAAATGAACTACGAAGGCATTATGGAGCTGAAAAAGAAAACCAAGCAAAGAGCCGATGTGATTGCGGCAAACCTGGATTTTACCGCTACCCAAAAAGAAACTTCTATTGTGCTGCTGGTACCGTTTTAAGCTGCCGTAAGCATATGGGTTTTTAAAGAAGTTGGATCACAGATTTTTGAAGGATTGCACAGATGAAAAGCCGTATGGAGTTTTGAAGGACTTTCTGTCCATCAACAACCAACGATCAACAACCCGCGATTCATTATCCGATATGGACTTTTTAAATAAGAGGCGCGGCTTTTCGACCACTCTAAGGCATAAAAGCCAACTTCTTTAAAAGCCCATATCAGGTACCGTGGCCGGTAACTGCAACCTATAAGGTAAGAGAAACCTTATAGGGACTTGCTGCCTTTCTTTTTTCCTTTCTTGTGGTGCGATGCAGGAGCTTTTTTTTGCTGGCCGGGGGCAAAAGCCTTGGCAGACTGGTGGCCATACACCTTTTTAGCATGACCCGGCGGTAAGTGGGTGGCTGTACGCTGCTTCACAACCGGTGGCTTTTGATTGCGGGAACTGCGACAGCTCATCACTAAAACGGTAATCAGGCAGGCCAGGAGCAGCTTAAAGAAGAGGGTTGTTTTCATAGTTGAACGTTTGTATATCACGGGATGCGGCGGTGCAAAAATATGGTTTTTGATGGGGCAGTCAAAAATACGGGTAACATAAAGCCGAAGCTCAGAACACCAGGTAAAGCAGCCAGGCTGCCAGGGCGCCAATGAGGGTGTTCAGCAAATTCACGGCATCGTTCTGCAGGTAATGACGCCGCTCCAGGGCCGCACCTAAAATGGAGTCGGAAAGGTTGCCGATGGTGCCGGCTACAATGATCCACCAGAAGCTTTCGCTCCATTCAAATCCCCATGCATAAACCAGGGCAATCAAGGCGCTGCCGGCTATCCCTATGAGGGTGCCTTCCGCGCTGATCACCCCGTCCAGTCCCCGCTGGTCTTTTTTGAGGGTAAGTATATTGTAAAAACGGCTGCCGTACACGGTGCCCAGCTCCGAAGACAACGTATCAGCCGTAGCAGATGCCAGGCTGGCGGCCATCATGATTCGCAATACAGTGGTTTGTTCTGGAAAAAGCCAGATCAATAAGCCAAGCAAACCGGCTATGCCGCCGTTGGCCAATACCTGGCTTGCTTTTCTGCGGCCTTTGTTTTTTTCTGCCGCCCCTTCTTTTTCCTTCAGGTTCATTTTCCAGGAGGTGGCCAGCGAACCCAAAATAAAAAAAAGCCCAATCATGCCAATGCCCCAAAAACCGGCGCCCTGGTAAATGCAAAAACCGATAAGGCCTCCCACCATTGCACCGGCTATAGTCAGTTTTTGTGCCCGCACACTGGCCCACATGGCTGTTGCTAATAACAGCAGAAGAAGGAGGTAATTGCCCAACATCGCTGTAAAGTAAGGGCTTCCGTGATAAATAAACTACGGCTTTGAACTTTTGAGAACAATGGCTTTAAAAGGCCATCAAGACAACCATAGAGCCACGCAGCTTTCAGGTTAAATCACGGGCAATGAGGAAGTGGAAAGAAGGGCAGGGGAAAATGAAAAAAATCCTCCTGTATGCTGTTGTAGTGCAGCATACAGGAGGATTATGGTTGTTAGAACGAAATGTTTACTGGTATTCGTAAGTGTTTTGTGAGGTGCCGTCTGTTGATGTCAAAGGATAGCCATCGGCATCATAGGTGTACTGGATGGTGATGGCATCGTCCAGTTCTGTGCCGGGGAAATCAAAGCTGATGGATTTCAGTTCGTTTTTGGCAAAGAAGCGCAGGGAGTAACCGGCCTGGTCCATCACGTAATTGAATACCCTGGGATACATGGACTTTTTATTGCCATAGGAAAAGGTGGCCACATAAGCCGTACTGCCTTCCGTTTGAATTTTGGTAACGTTGCCGTTGTTATCGTATTCGTACACAAAAGGAATATCCTGCTCCTGAATGGTCATTTGCATGATCATCTTGGTCACTCTTTTGTTTTCCACCGTATAGGTAAGAATGTCGTCCTGCGTCAGTTCTTCCGGCTCGGTGCCGTTGCGATCCCAGCTTTTAAAGCGGCCGGATACCGGCACGTTGTTGTTGTAAGTAAACTCGTAGAGGTTGCGGGTGTCTACCTGGATGCTTTCAATTCGTACCACGTTTCCGTTACCGTCGTAGCTGATGTTGGTGATGTCTGAATTGTCTGATGTTTTCACAGAAGTCAGGCGCTTGTTGTTGTCATACGTAAGGTTGAAAACCGTGGTAACGCCATCTTCTGTTTCGGTTACTTTTTTCAGCAACTTGGTGTTATTGCCGGGAGGATTGTTGTCGCCGCCGTCGTTGTCATTATCACGGTCTTTTTTACAGCTGGCCAGGGTAATTACTGCTGCCAATACAAAGAATAAATGTTTTCTCATAAAAGTTGTTTTGGTTTAAGATGCAAGTTTTGGTGAATGGAATTTTTTTGATGAACTGCCTTTTTGGAAAGGCGAAGCAATATTAGCAGCGTCTGGCGGGGCCTGCAAGAAACAATGCCATGAGTTGAGGGAAGCAACGGATGAACTGTAGAGCCCACCTTTAACCACAGCGGGTGAGTGGCGGGAGCACTTTTTCAAAAACCCATGCAGCCTGGCTGGCGTACAAGGCGTGGCGGGGAGTGCCGGTAACAGGCATAGTTTTTTATGCAGTTAGTTAGTAACCCTTGATTTGTTTTTAACTTAAAAAACGTTTTTATGCAAGACCGTACAATTCATCCCGATAAAGACCGGCAGGAAACGACCCCGCCACAAAACCAGCCGCAGGAAAATACGGCCGACGAAGTGACGCAAGATGGTGTGGTATATGTAGTCGACGAAGAAGGTGATCCCATGGATCTTTCAGACCGGACCTATGTGTCGGTGGAAGAACTGGGCGAAGAAGAGCCCGATGCCGGTGAACAAGATGCTGCTAAGGAAGATGAATAGAGTACTGCAGCTGCCGGTGAAGAAAGGTGGTTCCTGCAGCCTGAATTGAGGCGGCCAGTCAAAATACTTGCTGCAATAAAAAAGCCCCACTAATGTGAGGCTTTTAGTTTTATTCAGCATTTCTTTCAAAACCCTATGCTTCTTCGGCGTAGGCACTTACCGGCTCACAGGTGCAGATCAAATTTCTGTCACCCACCGTATTGTTCACCCTTGCTACACTGGGCCAGAATTTATTCAGCTTGACATAATCCAGCGGGAAGGCGGCCAGCTCGCGACTGTAGGTTTTTTTCCAGTCGTCACTGCACACCTGGAACTGGGTATGCGGTGCATTTTTTAAAGGATTGTCTTTTTTATCCATGGCACCTTCTTCCACTATGGCTATTTCGCGGCGAATGCTCAATAGGGCTTCACAGAAACGATCCAGCTCCGCTTTGTCTTCGCTTTCCGTAGGCTCGATCATGATGGTGCCTGGTACCGGGAACGACATGGTAGGCGCATGGAAACCATAGTCCATTAAACGCTTGGCCACATCTTCGGCTTCCACTTCGGCACTTTTTTTAAACGGACGCAGGTCCACGATAAATTCATGCGCACATTGGCCGTTGTGGTTGGTGTACAAAATGTCGAACTGTTCTTTCAGACGCGCCAGCATGTAGTTGGCGTTTAAAATCGCATATTCGGTAGCCTTGCGTACGCCTTCAGCTCCCAGCATGCGGATGTAGGCATAGGAGATCAGCAGGATGGAGGCAGAGCCGTAAGGCGCAGCGGAAACCGCGTTGGTGCCTTTCTGGCCGTTGAGTGTGCCTTTACCCTTTAACTCCACATGACCGGGCAGGAAAGGCGCTAAATGCGCTTTTACACAAATGGGGCCCATGCCGGGACCACCGCCGCCATGCGGAATGGCGAAGGTCTTGTGCAGGTTCAGGTGACAAACGTCGGCTCCGATCAGCCCCGGCGCTGTCAATCCAACCTGTGCATTCATGTTAGCACCGTCCATGTACACCTGTCCGCCGTGTTGGTGCACGATTTCGGTGATCTCTTTCACGGTTTCTTCGTACACACCATACGTTGATGGATACGTGATCATGATGCCGGCAAGATTGTCGGCGTGTTGTGCTGCTTTTGCCTTCAGGTCTTCCACGTCGATGTAGCCGTTCTCCAGGGCTTTTACCACCACCACGTGCATGCCGCACATCACCGCTGAAGCGGGGTTGGTACCGTGTGCGGAGATCTGGATCAGCATCACGTTGCGATGGCTTTCACCACGGCTTTCGTGATAACCTTTGATGGTGAGCAGGCCGGCGTATTCGCCCTGCGCACCGCTGTTGGGTTGCAGGCTGCAGGCGTCGAACTTGGTGA
>JAEWAC010000225.1 GCA_023391895.1 Bacteroidota bacterium | reverse complement strand
CTATAAATGGATTCCGCAGTTTGAAGACGTAGATCACAATCCATACCTCAATGATTTTTACGAGGACATGCCCCGCTGGAGCTTTCAGCTGCAGATCTACTTTTTAAACAGCCGCCTCAACCAGCTGCTCGAAATTCACCGTGGCACCGAAACCATCATTCAGGACCGCACCATATATGAAGACGCCAACATTTTTGCGCCCAACCTGCACGAAATGGGGCTGATGACCAAACGCGACTTTGAAAACTATTATGGCTTTTTCCAGACCCTCAAAAGCATGGTGCAGCCACCCGACCTGCTCATTTACCTGCAGGCCTCCGTACCTACTTTGGTAGGCCAGATTCAAAAACGCGGCCGGGAGTACGAAGAAAACATCCGGCTGGATTACCTCAAACGCCTGAACGAGTATTACAATAAATGGATTGATGCCTACCAGGAAGGCCCGCTGCTGGTGGTGAACGTAGATGAAAACAAGTTTGGCGAAAGCGAAGAAGACCTGGGCAAGATCATCTCCAATATTGATGCACAGCTGTACGGATTGTTCTAATTGTTTCAAAAACCCGTATAGTGAAAACGTGAAACGTGAGTCGTAAAACGTCCGAGGTGGAACCGCTAGTTCGGGCACCTCTTTTACATCTCACATTTCACGTTTCTCGTTTCACCAATGATGAAGTAAGCCCTGCGCCGCTAAATACCCGTATGGGTTTTAAAGAAGTGGCGCCAGTATTAGCTTACGGATAAGCCGCATAAGGACTGGTTTCATCCAGTATCTCGTCTATCCGCTCCAGCCATTCCTGCTGTTTGGCGCTTTTGCGGCTATGGTCGGTCTGGCTGTCGTATAGCTTTTGAAAGGCCTCTTTGGCTTTTACCACCCGTTCGTAAATGGTATTGATATCTTCTTTAAAGGTTTTGCGGTTTACCTGGTAGTCTTGCAGTGCCTGGTGCAGTTTGCGGGCAAAAATTTCGGTAATGTCAAAGTGCGCCTGTTCGTGGGCCAGTATGTAAGGCGTTTTTACCAAGCCCCAGGAGCGTTTTTTGGAAAAGTTACAAGTGATCTGGTACGTGAGCTGGTTGTTTTTAATCTGGTAGGCAATACCCAGCGAAGTGCTGGTAGAAGCTACGGCATCGGTATTGCGCCTGGGTTCGCACAAAAAGTCATCCCAGGTTAACCGCCGGTGCGGCACCCACGGAATAAATTCTTCATTTTCTTCTTTATCGGCAAAAAAAACGGCTTCCGCTGCGACAGGCGCTTTGGTTACTAAGGCAGCTGGTTTAGGTTGGCCGGAAAAATTAATTAAAAACAAGAGGACGGTGAATAGGTGGAATAGGCTCATCATACGGTTTTAAACGACAATAGGATTAAAAAAATTATGTTGGATTTAAAAGGGTCAGGTTAAATAAAAATAAAAAAACTCTGGCAAAGGCCAGAGTTGCAAAAGTGTTAAGTATAAGGAGAAAGCCTATATTTTCGGCGAAGCGGCCAATATGTCCGGTGAAACGCCGGAAGCATATAGCTCAAAGTTTTTGACAAAGAGCTGCGCCAGGTATTTTGCTTTTTCATCATATAAGTTGGGGTCTGTCCAGGCGTTTTTGGGATTCAGTACTGCGGCAGGTACACCCGGTACTTCTTGCGGCACCGCCACGCCAAAAATGGGGTCTGCCACGGTTGCCACCGCATCCAACTGGCCTTTCAGTGCGGCTGCAATCATGGCCCGGGTATAAGACAGTTTAATGCGCTGCCCCACGCCATAAGGCCCGCCGGTCCAGCCGGTATTCACCAGCCATACGTTTACATGGTGCCGTTGCATTTTCTCGCCCAGCATTTGGGCATACACACCGGGGTGCAGGGGCAAAAACGGTGCGCCAAAGCAGGCACTGAAGGTTGGCCTGGGTTCGGTAATACCTGTTTCGGTTCCGGCTATCTTGGCGGTGTAGCCCGATATAAACTGGTACATGGCCTGGCCGGGCGTTAACCGTGCAATGGGGGGGAATACCCCAAAGGCGTCGCAGGTAAGAAAGAAAATGTTTTTGGGAATGGGGCCGATAGAAGGCTCCAGCGCATTGCTGATGTAGTGCAAGGGATACGAAACACGGGTGTTTTCCGTAATGGAGGCATCCTCAAAATTAATCTGGTTGGTGCCGGGGAAGAACTGCACGTTTTCCACCATAGCGCCTGTGCGTATGGCACCATGAATTTCGGGTTCTCTTTCCGGGCTCAGGTTAATGAGCTTGGCATAACAACCCCCTTCAAAATTAAAGATGTTGTCATCGGTCCAGCCGTGTTCGTCATCGCCAATCAGCTTACGGTTAGGGTCGGCACTTAAAGTGGTTTTGCCAGTACCGCTCAATCCAAAAAAGATGGCCGTGTCGCCTTCTGCTCCCATGTTGGCACTACAGTGCATGCTCAGCACGCCTTTGTCGTGCGGCAAAATGTAGTTTAAAATAGAAAAAATGCCCTTTTTGGTTTCGCCGGTGTAGCCGCTGCCTGCAATCAGGATGATTTTGTACTTGAACGAAATAACGGCGGCATTGTGCTGGCGGGTGCCGCATTCGGCCGGGTCCAGGCGCAGGCCGGGTGCACAAATGACCTGCCATTCGGGCGTAAACTCTTCCAGTTCTTCTTCATCCGGACGCAAAAACATGTTGTAGGCAAAGAGGTTGGTCCAGGGCTTTTCGCTCACCACCCGGAGGTTGAGGCGGTAGCGGGGATCGGCACAGGCATAGCAGTCGCGGATCCACAGTTCGGGCTGGTTGTTCAAATACTCCATGATTTTTTTCTGGATCACATGGAAGTACTTTTCATCCATAGGAATGTTGAAATGGTTCCAGTGTACGGTGCTTTCGGTCAACTCGTCTTTTACCGTGAATTTGTCGTTGGGAGAACGGCCCGTGAATTCACCTGTTTTAATCACCAGGGCACCGGTATCACTCAGCACACCTTCGCCCAGGCGTAAACTGTCCTGCACCAGTTCTTCTGGTGATAACTGGTAGTGAATGTTGTCGGTTTGGGTTAACCCCAACATCACTAGCTTCTCCGCGGAGAAGGAAATAGTAGGTACTGACATAAGCAAGCAATCGTTTTTAAGTGAAATACAAAATTAGAATTTTAAAAATTGGCCCGGTAATCCTAGTGTTGCAGGTACACATTCCTTAAAACCCCATATCATTTGTTTTATAAAATAAAACGATGCTTTAACTTGTTCTGTCTATGGGTTTTGAAAGAAACCGTTAACAAAAAGTAAAAGAATTATGGAAAAGACGAATCATCACCTATTGCAAGGCATTGACACTCTTATCATGCGGGTAAGCAACATGGCCATTTCAAAAAGCTGGTACCAGGACAAGTTAGGTTTGGAGGTAGTGTGGGAAGACGCGGAAATGAAACTGGCGGTTTTGGATACCAAGGGACCCACCAGCCTTACCCTATGGCAAACAGCAGAAAAGATAACGGTCCATAAAGAAACAGCATCTTATCCCATCTTCAAAACCGGAGATGCCAAAGCGCTGAAAGAAGCACTGGAACAAAAAGGCATAGCAACCGGCGACCTGGTGCAGGACGATTATGTTGTTTATTTTTTCTTTCAGGATCCGGATGGCAATGTGCTGGAAGCCTGCCAGGTGCTGGGGTAAGTACGGCCGATAGCCAGAAAACCTTTAGCACAGGGCCACCGGTGCCCAACAGGCGGCAGGCACTGCCATGGGCTACTTTTTCAAAAACCCATATCATAAAAATAAAGGCCGGAGCCGGTAACTGACTGATTCAAAACGACTTTCTCAAAAACTGCCGGCAAAGCCATCAATGCTCATTACATTTGACACTTAAAATTTCTAAATAGTCATATGAAACATCTTCCTATAAATCCGCAACTGTTTGTAACCAACCGGCAGCGTTTTATGGAGCGCATGAAGCCCAACTCCATTGCCATTTTTGTCAGTAATGATGAAGTGCCCCGCAATGGTGATGCCCTTTATACGTTTCAGCAAAACAGCGACCTGTACTGGCTGAGCGGTGTTATGCAGGAAGAGAGCCTGGTGATTCTTTTTCCGGACAATCCCGACCCCAAATATCGCGAAGTGCTGGTGCTGGTACGGCCCAATGAGTTAAAGGAAAAATGGGACGGCAAGCGCCTGCGCAAGGAAGAAGCCACGGCCATCAGCGGCATACAAACCATTGTATGGCTGGATGTACTGGATGGCCTATTGCAACCTTGGGTGCATTTAGCAGACAATATTTACCTGGACACCAACGAAAACGACCGCAAAGCCAGCCTGGTGCGTACCCGCGACTATCGTTTTGTAGACGAAATGAAAAGCCGCTACCCGCTGCACCAATATGAAAGGGCAGCCAAACTAATGAAAGAATTGCGTGGCATTAAAACCGAGTATGAAATTGAAGTGGTTAAAAAAGCCATAGAAATTACCGGCAATGCGTTTAACCGCGTGATGAAGTTTGTAAAGCCGGGCGTGATGGAGTACGAAATTGAAGCCGAAATTGTGCATTCCTTTTTAAGCCAGCGGGCCAGCGGCGAGGCTTACGGCAGCATTATTGCCAGCGGCGACCGGGCCCGGACGTTGCACTATGTTTCCAACAACCAGGAGTGTAAAGACGGCGAATTGATACTGATGGATTTTGGTGCCCTTTATGGTGGTTATGCCGCCGACCTTACCCGTACCATCCCGGTGAACGGAAAGTTTACCGAGCGGCAGAAAGAAGTGTACAATGCCTGTCTGCACCTGCACAACTACTGTAAAAGCTTATTAAAGCCGGGTATTTCCATTATGGAGTATACCGATAAAGTAGGAGAAGAAGCCACGCAGCAGTTCATTAAAATTGGTTTGCTGAAAGAAGAAGATGTAAAAAATGAAGACCCTGAAAACAGGGCGTATCGCAAATACCTGTACCATGGCATTTCGCACCACCTGGGTATTGATGTGCACGACCTGGGTACCCGTACCGAGCCCATTCAGCCCGGTATGTTGTTTACCATAGAACCCGGTATTTACATCGAAGAAGAAGGCATGGGCATCCGCATTGAAAACAATGTATGGATCACCGAAGACGGCAATATCGACCTGTTTGAAGGCATTCCCATTACGGTGGAGGAAATTGAAGCGGTGATGAAGGGATAGTAAAAGTCCACGGTCCAAAGTCGACAGTCCACAGTTTATGGCATTTAAATTTGAACAGCTACGCGTATGGCAATTGGCGGTAGATTTTATCGGAAAAGATTAACGGGTTAACGAAGACTTTTCCTAAAGAAGAATTGTTCATTTTGACGACGCAAATAAAAAGGGCGGCCGACTCTGTTTCGTTGAATATTGCAGAAGGCTCAACAGGTCAGTCAAATGATGAATTTACAAGATTTCTGGGTTATGCCGTGCGGTCTGGAATTGAAGTGGTCGGTTGTCTGTACCTGGCAAAAAGAAGGAACTATATTACAGAGAAACAATTTCAGGAATTGTATGATTTCTTAGATTCGTTAATCAGAATGTTACAATCGTTAAGGAACTCATTAAACTAATGTCTGTGGACTGTTGTCTGTGGACTGTGGACCAACATGAAACACATCCCCAACTTATTTACACTTGTCAACCTCATCTTCGGCTGCATCGCCATTGTATTTATTTTACAAACGGGTGAAACCATTATACAATTGGATGCTACCGGTGCTACGCAGATCTTTTTGCCGGAAAAAATCTGGTGGGGAGCCCTGTTTATTTTTGGCGCGGCTGTGATTGATTTTTTAGATGGTTTCCTGGCAAGAGCCATGAAAGCCACATCGGCCATGGGCGAACAACTGGATTCCTTGAGCGATGTGGTGAGCTTTGGTGTAGCGCCGGGCATGATCCTGTACCAGCTATTGCGCATCAGCTATGCCCAGCAGGAAAACGGCCTGGATGTTTCGATGATGGCTTTATTGCCGGCTTTTATTTTTAGTGCCGCCGTAGCCTGGCGACTGGCCAAGTTTAATATCAGCACCGATCAAACCGAAAGCTTTAGAGGCGTGCCTTCACCGGCAGCCGGTTTGGTCGTGGCTTCCTTGCCGCTCATTATTTTTTACCAGTATTTTGGCGTGCATACCTTTTTCATCAACCAGTGGGTACTGTACGGGATCATTTTGCTGTTAAGCTACCTGATGTTGAGCAACCGGTCTTTCATGGCCTTTAAGTTCAAAGACTTTTCTGTAAAGAATAATTTACCCAAATACATTCTTTTGGGGGCTGCTGTTGTATTGATTGCTACATTGAAGTGGCTGGCAGTTCCACTCATTTTTATTCTTTATGTGGTGCTGTCGCTTTTTACCAAAACGCCGGATACGGTTGCCATTAATAAAGACGCCCACAAAGAAACTAAAGATATTACCGTGTAGTAATCGGCGCATTTCAGTAGGTTTGCGTTTTAATTTTTGAATCAGATGAAATACACAGTTCAGGTAAAAGTAATGCCCTTGAAAGAGTTGCTGGATCCGCAGGGAAAAGCGGTTTTAGGCGGATTGAGCAATCTGGGAATGAAAGGCGTGGAAGACGTACGCATTGGAAAAAACATTACCCTGCAGGTAGAAGCCGCTTCTAAAGAAGAAGCACAACAGGTGGCCGAACAAGCCAGCAAAAAACTGTTGGCCAACCCTGTAATGGAGTATTACGAAATCACCATTAGTGAATGAGCCCATTTGAAAATTTGAAGAGGGTACTTTTCATTTTCAAATTGTTTCATTTTCAAATTTTCAAATCAGTATGCTGTATCTCGTTCCTACGCCTATTGGTAATTTAAAAGACATCACCCTGCGTGCCCTGGAAGTGCTGCAGGAGGTGGATGTGATACTGGCGGAGGACACCCGCAATACAGCGCGGCTGCTCAATCATTACCGGATCCAAAAGCCGCTTTCGCCTTACCACCAGCACAACGAGCATAAAATTGTGCAGCACCTGGTGGACCAGCTAGCCGCCGGTAAAAAAATGGCGGTGGTGACCGACGCCGGCACGCCGGGCATATCTGACCCTGCGTTTTTGCTGGTGCGCGAATGCATTAAAAACAACATCAAAGTAGAAACGCTGCCTGGCGCTACGGCTTTTGTTCCAGCCCTGGTCAACAGTGGCCTGCCTACCAACCGTTTTGTATTTGAAGGTTTTCTGCCCTTGAAAAAAGGACGGCAAACGACACTCAAGGCATTGGCCGAAGAAGACCGTACCATCATTTTATACGAATCGCCCATGCGGCTGGTAAAAACACTGGAAGAACTGGTGCAATACTTTGGCGCAGACCGCCAGTGCTGTGTCAGCCGCGAACTCACCAAAATGTTTGAAGAAAACAAGCGGGGTACACTGCAAGAAGTGGCGGATTACTTTAAAACAAGAAATGTTAAAGGTGAGATTGTTATTGTAGTAGAAGGCAGGACATAGGCTTTTAAACCAAATTCTGCTGCAAATTTGCAGGCATAAATTGTTTGTTATGGTTAGAAAAGTTTATGCAGTCTTCCTGGCTTTGTTTATTACGATTGTTGGTGCACAGGCACAATTAAGAGAAGTCCCGGCTATTGTAAAAGAAACCTTTGAAAAGCAGTACCCGGAGGCAGGAGAAGTAGCCTACAAAGACATGCTGGCCAGCGTGCAGGTGCATTTTACCCAAAACGATGAAAAGTACGTAGCCAAATACAACAACAAAGGCGTGTGGAGAGAAACCGAAAAGGAATGGAATTTCGGCCACCTGGAAGACGCGGTAAAAGATGGATTTAAAAAAAGCAAGTACGCCGACTGGGAAGTAGAAGAAACCAAAATTGTGTACCGGCCCAACAATATGGAACTTTGCCGCATCCGGGTAAAGAAAAGTGACCTGCAGAAAAAGTATCTTCTTTTCAATAAGGAAGGACGCCTGCTGGAAGATTCCATCACCCTTTAATATAAAGCAATAAGGTGCAGACCTATTGCACTCCTTCTTTATC
>JAEWAC010000210.1 GCA_023391895.1 Bacteroidota bacterium | reverse complement strand
GCTCAGGTCCATATCGTCTTTTGAATTGGCCAGGTGAATGCTGCCGCCTGACGTTCTCCCCTTTACTTTACCACTCAGGTTGTCAACACTCAGGCTGCCGCCGCTGGTGGTAAAATTTTGAGTACCTGAAAGGTTTTTCAACTGAATGCTGCCGCCACTGGTAGCCAAATCCGTAGAAGCATTCTGGGGCACAAATACTTTAAAGGAAATATTCAGCGCTTTTTTCCAGTCCATGTTCCGGTTCTTTGGCTTAGCTACTGCTGTTACTTTGTTGTTGCTGATGTTAATGGTGAAGTTGTAGTCTTCTTCCAGCTTTCGTTGTATTTCTTCTTTCGATAGGGTTTCTCCCTTCTTTTGATTGCTCCGGTTTATGTACACTTCAATTCTGGCCTCGGCAGGATTGCCGCCGGTAACAGCGATGCTGCCGCCCGATGTCTGCACTTCTACGTTTTTGATAGATTCAGATGCCAGGGATCGTGTGAGATAAGGCGGCTGGTCTTTTTGAACCTGTGCTTGCAAGGAGTCACAGAAGCTCAGCACCAACAAAAAGGAAAATAAAATTTTCATGTTATTGTATTTAAGTATGATAAGAAGATGGTGGATCATTCAGTACGTAGGTTTTTGATAGGATTGGCAGATGCTGCTTTTACGGTCTGGGTGCTGATGGTAATCAAGGCTATGGTTAAGATAAGCACGGCCGGCAACAGGAACATCCATACAGTTATGGATGTTTGAAAAGCATAATGCTGCAGCCACTGCACCAACAGGTAATAAGTAACGGGCAGGGCAATGGCAAAAGCCACCAGTATGGGTTTTATAAAATCTTTGGTCAGCAGCAGTAAGATAGCTGAAATACTGGCGCCGGAAATTTTTCTGATGCCAATTTCTTTGGTCCGCTGGGTGGTAACAAAGGAAGCCAGTCCAAACAGCCCCAGACAGGCTACAATAATGGCCAGCACGGCAAACAAGGCAAAGGTTTTTCCAAATTGCTCATCCGCCTTGTACTGGGCTGCAAAATGATCGTCTAAAAAGAAATATTCAAAAGGATTGCCGGGAAAAAAAGCGGCCCATTTTGCTTCTGCCGTTTTGATCACATCCTTGATGGAAGTCGTGCCGGGATGAACTTTTAAAGAATAATAATTGTTACTCTCCGGTATCAGCCGGAATATATAATAGTCAAAGGCCGCCCTTAACGACTCCTGGTGGTGATTGGCCACCACGCCAATAATAGTATAGGTATCACCCCAAAATTCGATTTTTTTGTTCAATGCGTCTTCGGGATTGTTGAACCCCAGTTGCTGTATGGCCGCTTCATTGAAAAGAACCGCCGCGGAATCTGTTCCAAATTGTTTGGAAAAGTTTCTTCCTTTTATAACCTTCAAGCCGTAGGCATCTATAAAATCATAGTCTACGCCAAATATCCGGTACTGTTTTGACTGGTTGGCGTCGGCCCCTGCCAAACGAATGCCGCCGGCATTCCATCCTACCTTGTTTCCCGGCACATCAGAAGAAGCAGTTATTTTATCAACAGCAGCATACCGCAGTAACTCGGTCTTGAAAGCAGTCAGTTTTTCTTCGTAGGTAGAATCTGTTACATTAGGGCCTCGTAACACCAGGGTCTGATCAATCTGCACCCCCAGGTCCTGGCTCTTCATAAACTGCAACTGACGATAAATACTAAACGTTCCTACCATAAGGGCAACTGAGGCTGCAAACTGAAAGACGACAAGCGCCTGCCTGAGCCAGGCTCCATGGCTGGTTCTTGCAAGCTTGCCTTTCAAAACCTCAATGGGTTTAAAAGAAGAAAGTACAAAAGCCGGATATAGGCCGGATAAAAAGGTGCCGCCGATAAAGATGGCGATCAACGCCAGCCAGAAGTTGACATCGGCCAGCAATGAAAAAGTAAGCGTGTTTCCGGTCAATGAATTGAAAAGCGGCAAAGCCACCAAAACAATGATAAAAGCCAGCACCACTGCCAATAAATTGATCACCAAAGACTCAAAAAGAAATTGCCGGACCAGCTGGACACGATAAGAACCCATTACCTTACGAACGCCCACTTCTTTGGCTCTATCCAACGAACGCGCCGTAGAAAGGTTGACGTAATTGATCCAGGCAATGACCATAATAAAAATGGAAATGATGAGCAGAAAATTCACTGCCCTGCCGTCACCGTTTACTTCCGCTTCCATCATGTAATCCGAATACAGGTGAATGTCCTTCAATGGCTGCAAATGGTATATGACCGATTCGTGCCTTTCGCGGAATTCTTCTCCCACCCTTTTTTCAACTACCTGTGCTATCTTGGCTTCAACGGCTTTGATATCTGCCCCTTCCTTCAATAATACATAAGTAAAAAACCCATCCCAATCCCATTTATGATCCGCATCGGCAAATGCACTGGCCATTTTTACAAACGTGGAAAAAGAAAGCAGCACATCAAACTTCAGGTGTGTATTGGCAGGCATATCCGCCACCAGGGCGGTGATCCGGTATTCCTCTTCTTTATTACGGCTGATCACTTTTCCGATAGGGTCCTCACTGCCAAAATATTTTTGTGCGGCTGAGGCGGTGATAACAGCCGTATTGGGTTCCTTTAAAGCGCCCCTGGCGTTTCCCTTCAGAACATTATAGGAAAACATTGGCAGAAAAGCATCGTTGGCAAAATACATCCTTTCTTCCCGGTACTTTTCCTGGTTATAGCTGATCACGCCACCCGTCTTGGTCAGTTTGGCAAAGTCTTCAATTTCCGGTATTTCTTCCTTCAATGCCGGACCCACACCGGCTGCACCGGCCGCCCATTGGGTACTGAGTTTTCCTTCATTATAGCGATCTTGCTGCAGGCGGTAAATACGATCTTTGTTTACATGAAAATCATCATAGCTTAACTCAAAACGAACGTATTGTAAAATCAACAGGCAGGCAGCAATACCAATTGCCAAACCAAAAATATTGATCGCGGAAAACCCTTTGTGCTTGAGGAGGTTCCGGATGGCCGTTGTTAAGAAGTTTTTTACCATAGATAAGAATTATAAAAGATATTCATTTGCTTACTCTGTTCACTATTGCACTTTTTATTGATCACTTCCTGCTCACTTTTTGACTTTTCACGTTTTTATTCCGTCCGTAAATTTTTTACCGGGTTTGCCATAGCGGCCTTGATAGCTTGGTAAGCGACCGTTAGGACGGCAATCACCACGGCTACGATGGCCGCTACCAAAAAGATCCACCAGCTGATATTGATCCGGTAGGCAAAGTCTAGCAACCATTGGTGCATGCCCCACCAGGCAACCGGCGATGCAATAACAATGGCGATCAAAACCAGTTTGACAAAATCTTTTGACAACATGCCTACAATATTACCGGCAGTAGCGCCCAGCACTTTGCGGATGCCGATTTCCTTCACCCGTTGCTCTGCGGCATAAGTAACCAGCCCTAATAAACCCAGGCAGGCAATCAGAATAGCCAGCACGGCAAATGTGATCGCCACCTTGCCCACCCGCTGCTCATTGCGGTACATATCATCAAATGAATCGTCCAGAAACCGGTAACTGAAGGGCATACCCGGCGCCATGGTTTTCCATTTGTTCTCTACCCCTTTCACCAGGCTCTGAATTTGGGCCGTATTTACCTTGAATGAAGCCAGGTATGGATTATGGCCCAGCATCATGCACAACGGACCAATTTGCTGCCGCAACGATTCATAGTGAAAGTTTTTTACAACGCCAATAATCTCATAAGCTACCGGATTATTGGCATCGTCGAAAGAATACAATTTTTTGCCGATGGGAGAATCAAAGCCTAACAGCCTGGCCGTTGTTTCGTTGATGATTGTAGCGGAAGAATCGCTGCCATAGCTTTTTGAAAAGTTTCGTCCTGCCACCATTTCCATACCCAGGGCCTTAATATAATCGTAATCCACCTCCCAGCGCTGCATGTTGATACCATTTTCCGCATCAATAACCGGGGTCTTTGAAAAAGAGTTATCATTTCGCGAAGAGGAAACCGGCAGGAATCCGCTTAACGTTCCGCTGCTTACACCCGGCATGTTCAATACTTCCTGCTTAAAAGCTTCGGCATTTTTGCCTAGGGCACCGGTACCATTAATGATCAAAACCTGGTCCTTATTAAATCCAAGGCTTTTGGTCTGAATGTAGTTGAGCTGACGGTAAACCACCAGCGTACCAATGATCAAAATAATAGAGGTGGCAAATTGAAATACAACCAAAGCACTGCGCAAATGGCTCTTTTTAAAACCGCTGCTGTCGATGCCTTTCAGTACCGTTATGGGCCTGAACCGGGCAAGGAACAAAGCAGGATAAAAACCAGCCAGTGCCCCTACAATAAAAGGCAACAACAAAATAAAAGGCAGCAATTCCTTATCTGCCAGGTAGCTGATAGAAAGTGTTTTAGCCGCCATCTCATTGAACAGGGGCAAAACCAGCCAGGCAATACCCATGGCCAGCAACAAGGCAATGATGACAGTGACGGTGGATTCAACCAGGAATTGTACCACCAGTGTTTTCTTATCGGTACCCAGCACCTTGCGAATGCCTACTTCTTTGGCCCTGTTAGCAGAACGGGCGGTAGAGAGGTTCATAAAGTTGATGCAGGCCAGCAGGAGCACAAACAAAGCCACGGCACTAAAGATGTACACATACTGAATATTGCCATTAATGCCCAGTTCCGGAAAGCGGTCCGAAAACATATGAATATCCAGCAGCGGCATCAAGGTATATTCCAGTTTATTGCCTGCTTTCTCAAATTCCTCCATGCTGCTGATCTGCATAAACTGTTTGGCCTGGGGGATCAGGTACTTTTCAATAACCTGGCTAAAGTTTTTTTCAAATGCTTTATAGTCCGTTCCCTCTTTTAAAACAATATAGGTTTGAAAATTATTGCTCAGGAAATTCCCCCACTGATAATCCACGTTGTCCATGGAGAAAAAAAGATCAAAATGGAAATGAGAATTCCGGGGAACATCCTGGATAACCGCCGTTACTTTAAAAGGTTTATGGTCTGCTTCAATTATTTTTCCCAGTGCGTGGACCGTACCAAAATATTTTTTAGCGGCCGTTTCCGTAATAACAACGGTGTTGGGCTCATTCAATGCGGTCCTGGTATCACCTTCCAAAGCCGGCAGGGTAAAGACATTAAAAAAAGTAGAATCAACGTGCGCCACGTTGTCTTCTGTGATGTATTGCATACCTTTTTTAAGGAGTTTTGATCCGCTGGAGTTATACACCCGGGTATACTCCTCTACTTGCGGATAATCCTTTTTCAAGGTGGCACCCATCGGGTCTGAAGCAACGGTCAAATGCAGATCGCCACCCCCAAAACGGATATCTGTATTGATACGGTAAATCCGGTCCTTTTTTTCGTTATAGCGGTCATAGCTAAGTTCATCCACTACGTAAAGTGCAATCAACAGGCAGGTAGCCAAACCAATAGATAACCCCAAAATATTGATGGCGGAAAATCCTTTACTCTTCCAAAGGTTGCGCAGGGCTACTTTGATGTAATTGCTAAACATAAGAAGGCTTTATTCGGTTCGTAAATTTTTTACCGGGTTGGCTAGTGCCGCTTTCACCGCCTGGAACGAAATGGTAATAAAAGCGATAAGTACGGCCAAAAGACCTGCTACAAGAAAGACCCACCAGCTGATGTTCACCCGGTATGCAAAATCCTGCAGCCACCGGTGCATAAAGTACCAGCCAATGGGTGAAGCCACCAGTAAGGCGATCAAAACAAGTTTCAAAAAGTCTTTGGAGAGCAGGGCTACAATGCCGCTGACATTAGCGCCCAAAATTTTGCGGATGCCAATTTCTTTGGTACGCTGCTCGGCACTAAACGTAGCCAACCCAAACAGCCCCAGGCAGGAAATAAAGATGGCAATAATGGTAAAGTACCGTATTATACTGGCCAATCGCTCTTCTGCTATATAGTTCTTTTGAAAGTCCTGGTCCAGGAAACTGTACTCAAAACGTTCATTGGGGTTGAGTTTAGACCAGGTGGACGCCATACTGCTTAATGCAGCTTTGATGTTACCACTTTTTGCATGAGCAATCAGGTACGTAAAGTAAGGCTGGCTGCTCAGCAAAAAGCCATACGATTCAATTTGAGAATGCAAGCCTTTAAAATGGAAATCCTTCACCACGCCTACAATCGGAAACAGCACTTCCTGTCCGTCGCGTGTGGCGGCAATACTTTTCCCTACTGCATCTTCCGGTGAAACAAATCCGAAGGCTTTAACCGCCTGCTCGTTCAAAACAATCCGGTTAGCGGTATCAGCAGGAAAATCCCTGGAAAATAAACGACCGGTTACCGGTTGTATGCCTAAGGTTTGCAGGTAGCTGTCATCAATAAAGTTCATAAACAATCCCCTTGTTTGTTCCGGCGGCGTTCCTTGCCTGTACATCAACCAATCCGTTACGTTTTGAATGCCCGGATAATAGAAAGACGCCCCAGCGGAAGCGATAGCAGCATTCGCCATGATGGCATTTTTAAAGCTTGGGTAAATTTCCTTTGCAGTGGTGGTTCGCAATGGCACCACCACCTGCTGCTCTTTTTGAAAGCCGAGGTCTTTATTGCGCAGATAATGCATTTGTGATGTGATGGTAACAGAAGCCACGATCAACGCCACGGAAATAACAAACTGAAACACCACCAGTACTTTCCGGAACGAGACAGCCGCAAGGGAATTGGAAAACTTTCCTTTCAACACCTTCACCGGCTTAAAGGCGGACAAATAAAAAGCCGGGTATAATCCTGCCACCAGGCCGGCCAGCAAGGTTACCAGCAGGAAACCAACCAACAGAGCACCGTACTGTTGTAGGGAAAAGGAAAATGTTTTTCCGGACACCTGCTCAAACAGCGGCATCAGCAAAGCGGTAAAACCAATCGCAACAACAAAGGCAAATAAAGAAAATAAAACAGCTTCACTTAAAAATTGCCGGACCAGGTATTTCTTCTCAGCCCCCAACACTTTCCGAACCCCTATCTCAATAGCTCTTTTAGAAGAACGGGCCGTAGACAGGTTCATAAAATTAACACAGCCAATCAGCAGAATAACCACCGCAATGGAAAAGAGTATACGCAAATAAGTAGCGCTGCCGCCCGGTGTTACATTGCCTTCGGCATTGGCATGCAAATGAATATCGGGAACGGGAGTTAAAAACTGCTTACGGTCGCGGCCAGAAGCTTTCAGATCGGCACCGGCATAGCGAGCAATAAAACCGTCAAACTTTGCTTCAAGGCTTTTTGCATCCGTACCCGGCTTCAGTAAAAGATAGGTATAAAACAGGTTGTTATTGATCATGGAGCTCTGGCTTCTTACCCACGGTCCCACCTCACCGCTTTGCATGGATAGGATAAAACGGGCATCAATATGGGAAGGTGTTTTGGCAGGAACAAACACACCGGTTACCTTAAAGTCATAGGAACCAGTGGTAGTGCTGTTGATATGAATAACCTTGTTTAAAGCACTTTCTTGACCAAATAACTTAAAGGCTATCTCTTCTGAAAGCACGACCAAGTTGGGCTCGTTCAGCGCAGTGGCGCTGTTACCTTCTGTAAAATGGTAAGTAAACAAATTAAAAAAAGTGGAATCAGCCATATAGCCTTTATCCTCGTAAAAAGACTGCATATTACCCTCCCGTCCGAATTGCAGTAAGGTTTTATCATCCTGGAACAACTTCATCAGGCGGGTAGTGCTTTCAATTTCAGGAAAATCCTGTTGCAGGGCAGCCGCCATAGGCGCAGCAGTGGTAGCAAAACGGTCGCTTTTGCCTTCCAGAATGGAAACTGTCCCTACCTGGTAAAGTCGGTTGCCTAGCTTATGGTGCGTATCATAGCTCAGCTCCTGGTAGATGTACATAGCAATAAGGAGGCAACTGCTAAGTCCAATCGCCAGTCCCAATATATTGATGAACGAAAAAACCTTGTTGTTCTTCAGGTTTCGCCAGGCTAGCTTGAAATAATTTTGAAGCATAAGAACATTTTTTTGTAATGGATGAAGGCTCCTTTTTAATTTTTCGGATAATCCTGCCACAACACATTAATGGTCTTCCGTTATTCTCATTGACAAACTTTTTTAAAATGCTATATGATTCTATTCGGTTCGTAAACTTTTTACCGGATTAGTAGTGGCGGCCCGTATAGATTGAAAGCTTACAGTTATAAAGGCAATGGCAACGGCAGCAATGACAGCTAGTCCAAAGACCCACCAGCTGATACTCACCCGATACGGAAAATCCTGCAGCCAGTTATTCATGGCCCACCCGGCAATCGGGAAAGCAATGAGTGATGCGATCAGTACCAGCACGAGAAAGCTTTTTGATAGCAGCAGCATAATGTTCAACACACTAGCACCCAAAACTTTTCTGATGCCGATTTCTTTGGTGCGCTGTTCTGCACTGAAGGCGGCTAAAGCAAACAGGCCCATACATCCTACCACGATAGCCATGATGGTAAAGATCCACAGCAGACTGCTTAGCTTTTCTTCATTTTCATACATTGTACCATAAGTTTCATCCATGAACCTGTAGTCTAGCGGGTAGCCGGGAGAAAATTTGTTCCACGTGGCGCTGATGTAAGCGATGGTGTTTTTGATGTCAGCTGTATTGAGTTTGGCAGCCACTTTAAAAGTCACCTGTGGATAAATCTGTATCACGGAAGTGGTTACTTTTTCGTGCAGGCTTTTGTAGTGAAAGTCCTGCACCACGCCAATCACGTTTCCTTTTTTTACCGGCTGGAGCGAATCGGCGGGCGCCCATTCTTCCCAATGAAGCGGTTGACCGATTGCTTTTTCCGGCTTATCAAATCCCAGCTCTTTTACTGCCGTTTCATTTATGATGAATGCTTCCTTTTCATCGGTGGGCATGTCTCTTGAAAAATCCCTGCCGGCAATAATCCGCAGTCCTAATGTTTTTACGTAATCATAATCGCCGATAAATACTTTGGCCGAATGTTCAACGTCTCTGCCTTTGCTAGGTACAATAATTCCATCACCGGCAAACTGATCGCCCGGCAAGCCATAACCGGATGTAACAGCCAAAATATTTGGTGAACGCTTCAGCTCGGACTTGAAAGTTTCCAGGTTCCTTTCCACATTCCCTCTTATCTGGAAATAGATCACCTGTTCTTTATTGAAGCCAAGGTCTTTATCGTTCATAAACCTGGTTTGTTTGAAAACAATAATGGTTGAGACAATCAGCAATGCAGACAACGCAAACTGCACCACCACCAAAGCCTGCCTTAACCAAGGAAGATTGCCGGTGCCTACCTGCTTCATATTTTTTAAAACCTTTACCGGCTGAAAACCAGAAAGTACCAATGCCGGGTAGATGCCGGCTAGGATGCCAATAAAAATACCAGCCAGTATGATCAACAAACCAAGCTGCGGATGGGTGAATGGATTGAACAGGATGGATTTGCCGGTAAACTGATTCAGTGAAGGAAGAATTAAAATGGTAGCCACTGTAGCAATGATCATGGCCAGAAGGGAAAGCAAAACGGTTTCACCAATAAACTGTACAACCAGCTGTTTCTGATCTGCCCCCACTACTTTCCTTACCCCGATTTCTTTAGCCCTGCGGAACGACCGGGCCGTGGCCAGGTTGATAAAATTGAAGCAGGCAATCACCAAAACAAAGATGGCGATAATGGACAGTGCCCTTACATAAGATGCATTGCCCCGGATCGCATTGTCATACACAAAATCAGCAGACTTGAGGTGAATGTCTCTCAGCGGCTGAAAAAAAGGCAGAAACGTAGAACCTTCCTGCGTCATTGTAGGAAAGATTTCTTTCTTTATATGCGACTGGAACTTAGTCTGCAACGCCTGCACATCGGCTCCGGGCTTTAATTTTATATAAGTATAAAACTGGTGCCAGGTCCAGTTCTGCATGCGCTCTTGCGGAAGTCCGGCTGCAGGCAAAGCCATCAGGTAATTGAAATCAAAATGAAAATGATCGGCCGGCTTTACAAAAACACCTTTTACTACAAAATCCTGCTTGTCAACTTTGATGGTTTTATTGATTGGGTCTTCTTTACCAAAATACCGCCGGGCCAGGTCCTCTGAGATTACAATGGCGGCAGGATCTGTTAGTGCGGTTGCCGGGTTGCCCGCCACAAACCTGAATGGAAATATTTTAAAGAAAGAGGCATCGGCAAACCATCCTTTTTCCTCATATCCATTTTTCTCACCCAGCTCCATCAGGTATTTGTCGCCTGACATCAATATCCTCAGTGTGGTATCCACTTCAGGATATTGCTGGTCTAAAAAAGTAGCATAGGCAGGCGCTACAGAGGCACCTTTTGTAGTACCGCTGGTACTGTAATGCTCATCATATATGCGGTACACATTTTCACCACCTGGTACATCTTTGTCAAATTGCCATTCATCCCACACAAAAAGGCCAATCACCAAACAGCCGGCCATACCAATGGCTAAACTCAGGATGTTGATTGAGCCGAAACCTTTGTACCGCCAAAGGTTACGGAGTGCGGTTTTAAAATAGTTCTGAAACATAAAATATCATTCAGGTGTGTGGAATTCATTTTTTTGATTTGCTTCAGTTTTCAAACAGGACAGATACCATTTTTAACTACCGATCAGGGCAGTTCATTCATCCGCACTTCTTTATTCTGTTCTTAAATTTTTTACAGGGCTAGCAGCAGCAGCCTTTAAAGCCTGAAGACTTATGGTGACAAATGCGATCACTGCTGCCGCTGTGCCTGCCAGTAAGAACACCCACCAGGGAATGACAATGCGATAGGCAAAGTCCTGCAGCCATTGGTGCATGACATACCAGGCTATGGGGAAGGCAATCACTGCTGAAAGCAAAACCAGTTGCAAAAAATCTTTGGAGAGCAGGCCCACAATACTGCCGGTATTGGCGCCCAGGATTTTCCGGATACCGATTTCTTTTACCCGCTGGCTGATGGCAAATGCAGAAAGACCAAACAACCCCAGACACGCAATAAAAATGGCAATGCAGGCAAATGTGGTAAAGATGGTACCCTGCCGTTGCTCGGCTTCGTACAGGCGGTCATAGCTCTCATCCAGGAAAGTGTATTCGTACGGCACTTCGTGCAGAAATTTTTTCCAGGTGCTTTCTAAATGCGCCAATGCCGCCGGCATATTGTTACCTCCAATTTTTACGGAAATATTGCCATAGCTATTTTGGCTGACCGGCATAAAAAATACCATGGGCAAGATCCGCTGGTGCAGCGATTCAAAATGAAAATCACTTAAAACACCCACCAACTGTCCTTTGCGGTTCCCATACTGAAATTCTTTACCAATCGCTTCTTCATTGGACGGCAATCCCAGTGCCTTTACAGCGGCTTCGTTGATCAGGAAGGCACTGGTATCTCTCAACCCGTTTTCCCTGGACAGGTTTCGGCCGGCCACCACCTTGATGCCGTAGGTAGTGGCAAAGCCATCATCGGCCCGTACCATTTTTATTTCCGCAGCGATGGGTGCCAGGCTGTCCCCCCTCCTGATTTTGGACCCCGATGCATCCAGCAACCGGCCGGTGGGTATGCGTGAGGAACGGCCTATTTCTTTAATAGCGGCATTGGCCTGCAGTTCGGTACGGAAGGCGTCATACCGATCCGCCAGCGCACTGTTGTAGGCAAGCGTTACAATATGATCACGATCAAAGCCCAGTGCCTTGTTCTGCATATACCGCAACTGGTTAAAAACCACCAGGGTGCTTACGATCAGCACAATAGAAACGGCAAACTGGGTGACCACCAACGCCTTGCGCAGGGAAAAACTGCCGCCGCCTACCTTTACAATCCCTTTCAACACCTTTACGGGCTGAAACGAAGAAAGAAAAAGTGCCGGATAAATACCCGAAATGATACCCACCACAAAAGGCACCAGCAACAGCGGAACAACTACCTGCCATTTCAACAAAATGTCCACCGAAAGCTGCTGACCGGATAACTCATTCAGCCAGGGCAGCGCCAGCCAGGTCAGCACAAAGGCCAGTATCGTTGCCACCCAGGAAATCAAGACCGACTCGCTGAGGAATTGGGCAACCAGCTCCACTTTACCAGCTCCGATGGTTTTTCTCACCCCGATCTCCTTGGCCCGCAGCACCGAACGAGCCGTGGACAGGTTCATATAATTGATGCAGGCAATCAGCAGAATAAATAAG
>JAEWAC010000187.1 GCA_023391895.1 Bacteroidota bacterium | reverse complement strand
TACCACCGCCGCCCAAATGGAGATGGAAGTGGATGATGTGTATTTGAATAACTGCCGGGTGGTGTACAAAGATGTAATTACCGGCAACGACATGATGGTAAACATAGGCAGCCTGGACGCCAGTATTGATTCGCTGAATCCCTATGAAATGAATTACGACCTGGGCACGCTGGATGTAAAAAATGTGGTGGCCGTTTTAAACCAAAGCAAGCCCTTGGTGGAACCGGAGCCTGTAGCACAGGATATGGCCGATGCTGCCGAGCCGATTACCATGAAGCTGAACTTTGACAAGGTAAACCTCGATAATATAGCGGTTCAATACGGCAATGACGTGTCGGCCTTTTACACCCGCTTCAATATTGGCCGGCTGCTGGTGGACGGCCGCCAACTGGACCTGCAAAAACAGGTGATACACTTGGACGAATTAAGGATAGACAATACCAGCAGTGCCGTACGCCTGGGCAAAAAAGAGCAGGCCATGGTGCTGGTAAAAGAAGTAAAACAGGAAGCGCAGGCCCAGCAGCAGCAAAACAACTGGATTGTGCGGATAGATAAAATTGCGGTGAACAACAACACCATCGCTTTTGAAAACGACAACGAGCCGGAGCTGCGCTACGGTATGGATTATGCCCACCTGAAAGCCGACAGCCTGACCCTGCATGCCGAAAACTTTGTGATGAACCCCGACTCGATTGGCCTGAAAGTTACCAAAGGTCAAATGCGGGAGAAAAGCGGCTTCCGGCTCGATGCCCTGCAGGGTGATATCCTGTACGCCAACCACCAGTCGTACTTAAAAAACCTATACCTCAAAACCCCGGGCACCGAACTGCAGCGGGACCTGGTGCTGGAATACGCTTCTTACGACGCGTTGGTTAATAAGTTCCCGGAAACGATGATGAACATTGACATTGCCAACAGCCGCATACAGGTAAAAGACATTTTAACCTTTGCCCCTCAGCTCAGGAACCAGCCGGCGTTCTCCAACCCCAACGACGTATGGTACATTAACCTGAAGGGCAGCGGCAATATGGACCGCCTGTATGTGCAGGCCTTGCAGTTCAGGGGTTTTGGCAATACCCAGATCGATGCATCGGGAACCCTGGCCAGTCTGACCGACCCCAACCAGGCCGGCGGCACCTTTACTATCCGGCGCCTGCACACCACTCAGTCCGACCTTGCCCTGCTGAGCGGTCAAAGCCTGTCGGCCATGCCGGTGCGCCTGCCGCAAAGCATTGACATTAGCGGTACGCTGCAGGGCAATGCCAGTAACTTAATCACCAACCTCAATGTTAATACCTCTTCAGGCTATATGGGTGTCAACGGGCGGTTCAGCAATTTGACCAATCCGGCGGCAGCTACTTATAATGCCACCCTCCGCACCACGGGCCTGCAGCTGGGCAGCATTATGCAGAACCCAGAGATGGGCACTCTCAACGCTACTGTTTCTGCCACCGGTAAAGGCTTTACCCCCGATGCCATGCAGGTGGCTTTTAAAGGAACCATCAACAGCTTTGGATATAACCAGTATACCTATCGCAACATCAGCCTGAATGGCACACTGGACAAAACTACGTTCAATGCCACAGTAGATGCCAACGATCCCAACCTGGACCTGAACCTGACCGCTAAAGGCAACTTTTCCAAAACCCCATCCTTCCAGGTGAGTGGCATGGTGGACAGTGTCAGAACCCTTCCGCTTCACTTTACCACCCAGCCGCTTATCTTCCGGGGTGAGATCCGGGCCGATATTCCTTCAGCCGATCCCAACAACCTGCAGGCAGACGTACTGATCCGGAATGCCTTGCTGGTATCGGGCACTAACCGCCTGAGTATGGATACGGTACAGCTACTGGCCGGCCGCAGCGATACGGGCCAGTACATCAGCCTGAAAAGCGATGTGATGAATGCACAGCTCACCGGCCAATACCAGCTGGCCGAATTGGGAGCTATTATTCAAAACAACATACAACCTTATTATTCTACCACACCCAATGCCGCCCCGGTGAAAGTGCAGCCTTATGATATTGCCTTCCGGGCCGATGTGGTGTATGATCCGATACTGGGCGTATTTGTGCCGGGCCTTACCGCCATGGAACCCCTGCACGCCGAAGGCCGGCTGGCTACCGGTCAGGGCTTGCAGGCCAGGGCCACCTCCTCGCTTATTGTATTTGGTACCAATAATATCAACGACCTGAACATCGAGGTAAATACGGCCGACAGCGGCATGTACATCACTGGCACAGTGGCCCGCCTGCAAAGCGGCGGCTCGTTTGACATGTACAACGCCCGGGTCAATGCCCGCATGATGAACAACAATATTGACTTTGGCTTACGGTTGGGCGATAAAGACAACAAGGATAAATATATACTGAGCGGCTTGTTTACACAACCCGAGGCCGGGCACATGACCATCCACCTAAATCCCGATAGCTTGCTGCTGAACTACGACAGCTGGACCATTGCGCCCGATAATGCCATCACCATTACACCGGAGCAGATCCTGGCCAACAACTTTGTGTTGCAGAAAAACGGGCAGCAGTTATCCATTATCAGTGCGCCGGGCACAGGCATTCGCCCGCTGAATGTCACCTTTACCGACTTCCGGCTGGGCACCATTACCGGCTTTGTAAAAGCAGACTCCCTGTTTATTGATGGGGCCATCAATGGTTCGGTAACTTTTAAAAATCTCATGGAGCAACCGGTATTTACCAGCGACCTGACCATCAGCAACCTGAGTTTTCAAAAAGATACCATCGGCAATATAGACCTGAAGGTAGCTTCGCAAGGCAACCAGTACAATGCGGATGTACGCATTTCCGGCTTTGGCAATGATATACAGCTGACAGGCGATTTTGCACCACAAGGCAATGATATTGCGCTGGACCTGGAACTGGCGGTACGCCAGTTGCAACTCAGCACGCTGGAAGGGCTGATGACAGGCTTTGTCAAAAGTGCCTCGGGCGACATTAATGGAACTGTAAGCATTAACGGCACCAGCAGCCAGCCCAAAATACAAGGTGCACTCAATTTTGACAAAGCCACTGTCAGCACCACTATGCTGGGCGGGCCGTTAACCATCGATAACGAAAAACTGAACGTGACCGAAAACGGGTTTGTTTTTGACCAGTTCTCCATCCGCGATTCGGCCAACAACACCCTGACATTAAACGGCGCCGTCAACACCACCAATTTTATCAACTACAATTTTAACCTGGATGTGAATGCCAATAACTTCCGGGCTATAAACAGCACCAAGCAGGACAATAAATTATTTTACGGTGACATGTATATTACCACCCGGCTCCACATTGGCGGCACCGAGCTAAAGCCGGTAGTAGACGGCTCGTTAAGCGTCAACGAAGGCACCCAATTCAGTGTAGTGATACCGCAGCCTGAGCCCGGCGTGGTGCAGCGGGAAGGCGTGGTGGAGTTTGTGGATTTTGACGCCCCGGGCAATGACTCCCTGTTTTTGGCGCCTTATGACTCTTTGAACGTTTCCAGCCTGACGGGCTTTGATATTACCACCAACATCACCATCGACAAAAAAGCCAGCTTCAATGTCATTGTAGATGTAGCCAACGGTGACTTTCTGAACATCAAAGGTGGCGGCCAGCTGTCGGCCGGCATTGACCCCAGCGGAAAAATTACCCTCACCGGCCAATACGAAATTGAAGAAGGCGCCTACCAGTTATCGTTCAACTTTTTGCAGCGCCGCTTTGATATTAAAAAAGGCAGTAAAATTGTTTGGCTGGGCGAACCTACCGAAGCACAGGTGGATGTAACGGCCATTTATGTAGCCAATACGGCGCCGCTGGACCTGGTGGGCGATCAGCTTACCGAACAAGCCAACCGCAATTATTACCTGCAGAAGCTACCCTTCCAGGTGCTGCTCAACATGGATGGTGAACTGATGAAGCCAACTATCACCTTTGACATTGTTTTGCCTTCGGACCAGAATTATCATGTAAGCAATGAAGTGATATCCACCGTGAACCAGGAGCTGACCCGGTTACGGCAGGAGCCATCGGAATTGAACAAGCAGGTATTTGCCGTATTGCTGCTGGGCCGCTTTGTAGGCCAAAATCCTTTTGAGTCCAGTGGCGGTGGCGGCATGAATGCAGAAAGCATTGCCAGGCAAAGTGCTTCCAAATTGCTGACCGAGCAGTTGAACAACCTGGCCGCCGGACTGGTAAGTGGCGTAGACATCAACTTTGACGTGGCCTCCAGCGACGACTATACCACCGGCGAACGCCGCAGCCGTACCGACCTGAATGTAGGTGTAAGCAAGCGCCTGCTCAACGACCGGCTGAAGGTAACCGTGGGCAGCAACTTTAACCTGGAAGGGCCCCAGCAATCCAATCAAAACTCCAACAATATAGCGGGCGACGTAGCTGTAGACTACCAGCTGAGTAAAGACGGCCGGTATATGCTGCGCTTTTACCGCACCAACGAATACGAAGGCAACGTGGATGGTTATGTAATTGAAACCGGCATGAGCTTTATCATGACGGTAGACTACAACCGTTTCAGTCAAATCTTTAACAGAAAAAGAAACAGAAACCCCAAGCAGGATAACAATCAAAATCAACAATAGTCAAAATAGGTATGCTAAGGCAACATCATATATCACTTTGGATGGTTTGTATTATACTGGCAGCTTGCAGCACCACCAAAAGTCTGCCGGAAGGCGAAAAGCTGTATACGGGCGCCTCGGTCAACCTGGAGGCCTCCAATGTATCCACCCGTCAACGCAAGGTGCTCAAAGCGGACCTGCAGGGACTAACCCGGCCCAAGCCAAATGCCCGCTTTTTAGGCATTCCCTTCAAGCTGTATATCTACAACATGTTTTACAAGGCCAAACCCAAGTCCTTTTTTGGCAAACTGCGGGACAAGTACGGTCAGCCGCCGGTTTTGCTCAGCAGCGTGGATCTGCAGCACACTTCGCAACTTTTAGAAAACCACCTGGAAAATAATGGCTTCTTTAAAGCCGAGGTAAGCGGCGACACGACCGCAAAATCAAAGAAAGGCTCCGCAACTTATACTGCCCAGGCCGGCAACCAGTATAAAGTGAACAGCCTGGTCTTTGACCAGGATAGCGGTACACTGGAAAAAGCCATCCGGGAAAGCAGCAGCGCAACCCTGATTAAACAAGGTGATCCTTATGACCTGGACGTAATACGGGGCGAACGAAACCGGATAGATGTGTACCTGAAAGAACGGGGTTTTTATTATTTCAGCCCAGATCACCTGATCATGCAGGCAGACAGCACCAATGGCAATAACATGGTAGATATGCGGTTGCAGGTAAAGCCGCAGACGCCCCAGGTGGCCAGAAATCAATACCGCATCAACAATGTTTATATTTATAGCGGCTACCGGGCCAATGCTAGCCAGGCCGATACCAGCAAGGCCAATGCCCAGTACTATGAAGGTTTTTATTTAATTGACAGAAGAAACCGCTTTAAGCCCAAATTGTTTACACGGGCAATGCAGTTTCAGCCCGGCGACCTGTACAACCGTACCGACCATAACCTGACCTTAAGCCGTTTGATCAACCTGAACGAGTTTCGCTTTGTAAGAAACCGGTTTGAGGAGGTAGCCGACAGTGCCAAACTGGACGCTTATTATTACCTGACTCCTTTGCCCAAGCACTCCTTACAGGCTGAAATTAAAGGCACTACCAAGTCCAACAACCTCAATGGTACACTGCTCTCCGTAAGCTGGCGCAACAGAAACACCTTTGGTGCCGGCGAGCAACTGAGCATTAGTGCCTACCTGGGCGCAGAGGTACAGTTTGGCGGCGCCTGGAAAGGTTACAATACCTATAGGAGCGGAGCTGAATTAAACTTTGCCATCCCTCGTTTTGTAGTTCCATTTTTCGAAATTGGCAACCGGGGCGGCTTTGTGCCCCGTACTAACATCCAGGTAGGATATGATGCTTTAAGACGGCAAAAGCTGTATACGCTCAACTCGGCCCGTTTTGGATTTGGGTATCTGTGGAAAGAAAGCGTTTACAAACAGCATGAGTTCTATCCAATCAATGTTAACTATGTGCAGCCCTCCAATGTTACACAGGAATACAGGGACAGCATTGAAAAATATCCTTACCTGTCGCATATTATCGACTCTCAATTTGTACTGGGCACCTCCTACCAGTATAACATGAACCAGGTTGCCAATGGTATCGTAAAGTTGAACTCGTTTTATTTTAACGGCCTGGTTGATCTTTCCGGCAACGTGGCCGGTCTGCTGGCCAAGCCTAGTGATACCAGCGTTAGCGGCGACAAAAAATCAAGAATCTTCAATGCGGTCTTTGACCAGTATGTAAAGCTGGAAGGGGATTTTCGTTATTACCGGAAAATAGGAACCAAATCGGCCTGGGTCAACCGTTTTATGGTGGGTGTGGGTATACCTTACGGCAACTCTGTTCAATTGCCATATATCAAACAGTTTTTTGTAGGGGGTAACAACAGCATTCGCGCCTTCAGGGCCCGTACCATAGGGCCGGGCACCTACCCGCTTTATAGCACCACGGGCTTTTTCCCCGATCAGACCGGTGACATCAAGCTGGAAATGAATACCGAATACCGGCCACACATTTCGGGGCCCCTGTACGGCGCCTTATTTATAGATGCCGGTAACATCTGGCTGGCTAAAAAAGATACCTCACGGCCTGGCGCCGAATTTACCAAAGACTTTTTGAATCAACTGGCTATTGGTGCTGGTGTGGGCCTGCGGCTAGACATTACGCTGTTTGTACTTCGGCTGGATATTGGCTTTCCTTTGAGAAAGCCCTGGGAAGACCCTGCCCGGATCCCATTAGAATTTAAGGATAAAGAATGGCGGCGTGATAATATTACGTATAACCTGGCCATTGGCTATCCGTTCTAATAGAGCAGACATTTATCATGAGTCAGTTATGGCCCTATGGAGATTTGAAAAAGCGGCCGCTTTTTCAAATCTCCATATCAATTTATCAGTCATCACCGCGACAGGTACTTCTGGCAGGCGCAGCCAATTTCAGCTTTAGTGGCCGCTTCTTTAAAAACCCATATCAGCATTAGCATGATCAGTGGGTGCGGCAGAGAAGGGCTTTTACCCAACCCGGCGTTTTTAAAACAGCCATATTGAAACAACTTTCTCCCGCTGAAAACAACTGTTTCCAAATCATCATATTTCCTGCGGATATTCGTTATATTCAATATACACTTTCGCTGTCTTTTCTAATGTAAAATAACGGCTATGGCGCTGACCAGGGAATACCAGTCGGGAGGCAAACTTGTTCTGCAGGTGATAGCATTGTTCCTGTCGTCTTTTTCCCTGCATCCAGCGGCAGGCCAGGAAAAACTGAACATAACCGGTGGCGCAGGTTTCCTGGAGCTGTTTCATGCAGGCTTCCGGTGGCAATGGTCGCAGGTACAAATTGGGGCATCAGTAGGTTTTGCACCGGTCAAAAACGAAAGCGTTTCAACCCTTTCCGCCGATGTCTTTTATCATTTTGAAGGACGGTCGCCGTATTCTGAAAGACGCCTGACGTATTTAAGGCTGGGGGTGATTTACTTTAAAGACGAAAGCCCCTACTTTTTAGACCGCTACACTTACCTGAACCTCCGCATAGGCAGAGACCTGAATATATCTGAACGGGTTGGTTTTAATATTGATGGCGGACTGCTGTTTGAATTATACCACCAGCAAGTAGAGCAAATACCGGATAATATCATGTTCAATACAGACGTTGAAGCACCGGTGCTGCCCAGTGCTTCGGTGGGGGTGTTTTACCGTCTTAAATAATATATAGGGTTTTTAAAGGTTTTTGTATTCAGGGCTTAATAAGCCATCAGCTTTTTCAATACGTCCGTTACCTTATCGGCATTGGGTAGCATGGCCTGCTCCAGCCCCAGGTTCAGCGGAACGGCCGGCAGATTTAAAGCTCCTAACACCGCTACCGGAGCGTCCAGCCATTGAAAACAGTTGGTGGCAATGCGGCCGGACAAGGCTTCGGCAAATGAATTGGCCTGTTGCTCTTCGGTTAGAACTAAGCATTTGCCATGTTTTCTTACCGTTTCGTAAACCAACGTTTCATCCAGGGGGTACAGGGTGCGCAGGTCAATAATTTCAATTTGATTGTCAAAATTTCTGGCAGCCGCCTTTGCCCAGTATACGCCCATGCCGTAGGTAATCACACAGGCAGTTTCACCGCGGGCGATGCGCTCCTCGCTGGCTTTGAGCACCACGGCGCCTTTGCCAAAGGGCAGTATATAATCGGCGGCGGGTTCAATGGTCTTGGCTTCTTCGGTACCGGGCACCTTGCTCCAGTACAAGCCTTTATGCTCCAGCATCACCACCGGGTTGGGGTCGTGGTAGGCGGCTTTCATTAATCCCTTCATATCGGCAGCATTGCTGGGGTATGCCACCTTAATGCCTTTAATGGTGAGCAGGGTGCTTTCTACCGACCCGCTGTGGTACGGCCCGCCGCCGCCATAAGCCCCGATCGGCACCCGGATAATGGCCGAAACCGGGAACCTGCCACACGATAAATAACAGCTTTTGGAAACTTCGGTCACCAGCTGGTTGAAACCGGGATAGATGTAATCGGCAAACTGCACCTCCACAATAGGCTTGACCCCCACCGCACTCAGGCCCACGGTAGAACCAATAATATAAGCTTCCTGAATGGCGGTATTAAACACCCGGTGGTCTCCAAACTGCTCGCCCAAAGTAGCGGCTTCCCTGAACACACCGCCCAGCCGCCGGCCCACATCCTGCCCGAACAAAATACATTCCTCGTGCTCCTGCATCAGCTCGCGGATGGCAAACAAGGCGGCATCCACCATCATGACCTTTTCTTTTCCGGCAGGACGCCGCTCCCCTTTTTCCTCGGTTACCGGTGTGGGGGCAAACCCATGATCCGCCACCCGGCTGGGGTCCGGCTCAGCAGCGGCCACAGCTTTTTCAAACTGGCTTTTAACGGAGGCTGTTACTTCATTCTCTATCTGTACAATATGCGCTTCGGGAAAACTCTTTAAAACCTCATACCGCAGTTTGGGATAAGGATCGCTGCAGGCATGTTTGGCCAGGTCTTCTTCGCTGCGGTAAAACTCTTTGCGTACGCCGCTGGTATGATGGTTGAGCAAACAGGTTTTGGCATGTATCAGCCAGGGCCGGCGATGCTGCCGCACGTGCTGCACGACCTTGCACATAATGTCAAAGCTGGCCAAAAAGTCGGTACCATCCACCCGTATTTTGTTCAGCCCCTTAAAACCTTCGGCATATTCAAAAGCATCCATCGCCCGGCCTTCCGACGCCGTTACGCTAATGCCCCAGTCGTTGTCCTGCACCAGGTAAATGATGGGTAATCCTTTGAGTACTGCAAACTGCAGCGCTTCGCTTACTTCGCCCTCGGTTATGGAGGCATCGCCCAGCGAGCAAACCACCACCGGCAGTTCACCCTGCTCACCTTTTTGTAAAAGCGGAGAGCTGATCTGCTGCAGGTAGTGCAGCCCTTGTGCCACGCCGGTAGTGGGTATAGCCTGCATACCGGTAGCGCTGCTCTGGTGGATGATTTTAGGTTTGTCGCCTTCCCGGCTGTTGGGGTGGGCATAATAGCTTCGGCCGCCGGTAAAGGGGTCATCGCCTTTGGTCAGCAGTTGCAGCATCAGCTCGTACGGAGTCCAGCCCATGCCCAGCAGCAGGCTTTCGTCGCGGTAGTAGGGGCTTACCCAGTCATAAGGCTTTAGCTGAAAGGCGGTGGCCAGTTGTATGGCCTCGTGCCCCCGGCTGGTGGAATGCACGTATTTGGTCAGGGATCGATGGGCTTCATAGGTTTCGGCCATTACTTTGGCACTCTGCATTAAGCGAAAGGCATGCAGCAATAAATTCTTGTCAAGCATCGTCGGGTATATATAAAACAAATTTAAGCGAGAAACGGTGCCCGCCTGCAACTAAAAAGCCGCCAGTATTCTGGCGGCTTTTCCGTAGGGATCTATACGTTTATTATTTTACTTCCAGGGTCAGCAGCACTTCTTCTTCCAGATAGGCTTCCAGCTCGTCGCCTACCACCAGCTCGCCCACGCCGGCCGGTGTACCGGTAAAGATGAGGTCGCCAATATTGACCGAAAAGTAGTTGGAGATGTACGAGACGAGGTAATCAAAATCATGGATCATGTTTTTGGAGTTACCCTGCTGCACCTGCTCCTTGTTTTTATACAGCCCAAAGTTGATTTCCTTTTTATTTTTCAGGTTGGCCACGGGAATCCATTTGCCTACGGCTGCAGAGTTATCCCAGGCCTTGGCTTTTTCCCACGGCAATCCTTTCTCTTTCAACTCGTTCTGAATATCCCGGGCAGTAAAGTCAATACCTACACTGACCGCATCATAGTATTTTGAAGCAAATTTTTCCTGTATGTATTTGCCGTTTTTAGAAACCCGCAGTACCAGTTCGCATTCATAGTGCAACTCGTTGGTAAACTCGGGATAATAAAAGGGCGTGTGCGCCTGGAGCAAGGCACTTTTGGGCTTCATGAATATTACCGGTTCGTCTGGAATCGCATTGCCTAACTCTTTTGCATGCTCAGCATAATTACGGCCTACACAAAATATCTTCATAAATTGATTTTGGTTTGGTTCAATACATTGGATACTGACTACGTTGTTTATCCTATATATCTTTGGCGGCTTCTTTAAGAGATTGGAAGGAGCAGAGATTGCTTTGAGCGCTAAAGTAAGTAATTACCCCCAATTGTCATAGTGTAATTTCTGCCTTGTTGATTTCATTCATGGTGGCTGCTATGCCCATGGTGGCAAACTGCTCAATTACAGCCACTGATTTTTCAATTTTCAGTTTTACCAGGGGCTCTTCTTCCGGCTGCCACTTGCCCAACACATAATCTATTTGCCGGCCTTTGGGATAGTTATTGCCGATGCCAAACCGCAGGCGGGGGTATTCGGTGGTGCCCAGTACTTCGTGTATGTTTTTAAGACCGTTATGTCCCGCATCGGAGCCGCCCGGCCGCAACCGCAGCTTGCTCAGCGGCAATGCCAGCTCGTCTACCACCACCAAAATGTTTTTGATATCAATCTTTTCTTTGTCCATCCAGTACCTGACCGCCTTACCGCTCAGGTTCATATAAGTAGTAGGGCAAATACAGACAAAAATCCGGCCTTTCCATTTTACTTCCGCTACATAAGCCAGCCGGTCGGTGCGGAACTGCCCGCCGTGCTTGGCCACAAAGGCGCCCACCACATCAAACCCTATGTTATGGCGGGTATGGGCGTATTCGTTACCAATGTTGCCCAGGCCAACAATTAAAAATTTCATAGACGCAAATATCGGTTCTGTTTGGTCAATATGGCATTTACAAAAAAATCCCGCCGAAGCGGGACTTTTTGAATGTATTAATGCAATACTTATTTTTTGCCTTTGCCGGCTTTTTCTGCAGCGGCTTCTTCCTGGCGCAGGGCACGGGTAGTAACCACAGAAACGATAGGAATACGAGGAGAGTTTATGAACTCATAGTTCTCATCCTTTACATCTTCCACACGCAGGTTTTCACCAATTTCCAAGGCGTCAACTGCTACTTCCAGCTGCTCTTTTAAGTACTTGGGATAGGTTTTTACTTTCAGCGCCTTCATTTTGGTAACCAGACGACCACCGGCTCTTACGCCAGCAGCAGTACCGGTATACTTCAAAGGAATGGTAGCAATCACCTTTTTATCTTCCACCAGTTCCAGCAAGTCAACGTGGATCAACGCATCGGTCACTTTGTCAAATTGCAGGTCTTTTAAAATGCAGCGGTAAGTTTTACCCTCTACACTTACTTCAGCTACCTGAAACTCTGGTGTGTACACTAACGGCTTGAACGCTTTTGCAGGAGCCACAAAGTTGACCTCCTGGGCACCCCCGTAAATTACACCAGGCACGAGCTCCTGAGAGCGAAGCTGGCGGGTGGCTGACTTGCCAAATTCGGTCCTCAGTTGTCCTTCGATTGTAATTGTCTTCATTTTTATGAGTGTTTAATAATTGAAAAAAGTCGTCAGTCAGCGGTCATCAGTCCTCAACTTCACTCTGCTGTGGACTGTCGTCTGTCGACCGTGGACTGTTATTACTTATCCCTCCGCTGCGAATGGATAAATAAGTTGTTGATGCTTTTGTTTTCGTACGCATTGCGTATGGCTACGGCAAACAGTTCGGCTACGGTGGCTACTTTGATTTTTGAACCTTTCTTTTCCACCGGTATCGTGTCACAAACCACCAGTTCTTCCAGCACGCTGTTTTCAATATTCTCATGCGCTTTGCCGCTTAAAACCGGGTGGGTCACAAGGGCTCTAACGCTGCGGGCACCTTTTTCTTTTAAAAGAGCGGCGCTTTTGGCCAGCGTACCGGCTGTATCGCAGATGTCGTCAATAATAACAATATCCTTATTGGTAACATCCCCGATCACCACCATGCTGGCAATTTCGTTGGCCCGCTTGCGGTGCTTATCACAAATCACCATTTCGGCTTCAAAGTAACTGGCTATTTCCCTTATGCGGTTGGTAGCACCTACGTCAGGGGCCGCAAAGGTAAGGTTTTCCAGCTTGAGTTGTGTTATATAAGGTATAAAAACGGCAGAGGAGTCCAGGTGATCCACCGGGATGTCAAAAAAGCCCTGGATCTGGGGTGCGTGCAGGTCCATGGTAATAACCCTGTCGGCGCCGGCTGCGGTAAGCATATTGGCCACGAGCTTGGAGCCAATGGCAACGCGGGGCTTGTCTTTGCGGTCCTGGCGGGCATAGCCGTAATAAGGAATAACGGCCACGATCTTGCCGGCCGAAGCACGGCGGGCTGCATCAATCATCAGCAGCAGTTCCATTAAGTTATCAGAAGGCGCATAAGTGCTTTGCACTAAAAAAACGACATCCCCACGGATGCTTTCCATAAATACGGGCTGAATTTCGCCGTCGCTAAAACGCTGGATATTGATTTTACCGGGCTGGCAGCCATATCTCTGGCAAATTTGCGCTGTTAAGCGTTGAGAGCCGGTTCCGGAGAAAATCTTTGCGGAAGGTTGCATGTACATGACAGAAAATGTGCGGCGAAGATAAAAAGAAGCCGCACATTTCAGCCGGTTAATTTTTACCTAAAGGCGGTAGCGGTGGCAGTGCCCATATTCAGGTCTTGCGGAGCTAAAGCATGCTGTTCCATTTCCTTCTCCGGATCGTTAAAGGTGTAGTACACGGTACTGCACACAAAAAAAGCCAGGAAAAGAGAAATTGCGTACACAATAACAAAGAATAAGATCGGATGCAGGGCACCCATGCTGGAGGTAGAATTT
>JAEWAC010000180.1 GCA_023391895.1 Bacteroidota bacterium | reverse complement strand
CCACTCATCCCTCCGTTAACCTTGTTTAACACACATCCTCATTTTTTACCTCTACTTTAGTAGTCCATTTCTGCTTCTATGAGAAAACTGCTACCACTAACTGTTTTCCTGTTTCTTTTTTATGCCCTGGCGCAGGCGCAAAAAACAAGCGGCAGCGTAAAAGGTACGTTGCATGACAGCACCACGGCCACCGGCCTGCCCGATGCCACGGTTTCTGTGATCCGGGCGGCTGATTCATCGCTTATTTCCTTCACCCTTACCAACAGCAACGGCTATTTCGAAATCAAAAATTTAGATACCAGTCATTATGTACTGCTGGTATCGTACGAAGGTTTTCAGTCCCTCAAAAAACCCTTTGCTATTACCGCACAACAGCCGGAAGCCATCTTTGGGATCATACCGCTGCCCCGTACTTACAAAACGCTGGATGAAGTGGTGGTGGCCGACCGGGCACCCGTAAGGGTAAAAGGCGATACACTGGCCTTTAACGCCAACGCCTTTAAAACCAACAAGCCCAACGCCACCGCCGAAGACCTGCTGAAAAAGCTACCGGGTATACAGGTAGACCGCGATGGTACGGTAAAAGCCCAGGGCGAAGAAGTGCAAAAGGTATACGTGGACGGTAAAGAGTTTTTTGGCAACGATCCCAAAATCGCCACCAAAAACCTGTCGGCCGATATGATTGACGAAGTGGAAGTGTATGACGACATGAGCGAGCAGGCCAAGTTCAATAAGATAGAAGACGGCAGCCGCACCAAAGCCATCAACCTCAAGCTGAAAAAAGATAGAAAGAAAGGTGTGTTCGGTCAGGTAAGCACCGGCTACGGCACCGATGAACGCTACAATGCCAACCTGCGGCTCAACTTTTTTAAAGGTGCTACGCGGGTGGGCGTTTTTGCCAATGCCAACAACACCAACCGCCTGGGGTTTTCCACCACCGATATGATGGGCATGGGCAATATGGGTGGCGGTATGAACGTTAACGGTGGCTTTGGCGGCATGGGTGGTTGGGGTAATATGGGCTCCGGCAATGGCATTACCTCCTCCTGGGCGGCCGGCATCAATTACAACGATACGTGGAGCAAGTATTTTGAGGTAAACGGCAACTATAACTTTAATCATACGGGTACGGACTACCTGCGCAAAAGCTACCGCCAGAACTTTTTTACTGCTTCCACCATCATCGATGACCAGCAATCCCTTTCCAGCAATCAAAGCGATGTGCACCGCTCCGGCTTTAGAATTACCTATACGCTCAACTATCGCAACTCTATTGTATACACGCCCAACATCAGCCTGCAAAACAGCGAAAACTACCGGCAGGATTCTTCCACTTCCTTTAGGCAAAAAGGCAGCGCCTTGTACAAGCTGAATGAAAACCGCTCCCGGGTGTTGAATACAGGCAGTGGCACCAACTGGAACAACAACCTGATCTGGCGTAAAAAATTTGCCAAGGCAGGTCGCACCCTGGCCCTCACCTTCAACAATACCTATAACCGCAGCCAGGTAGATGGTTATAACAACACGCTGCTGACCAACTACGATGCGGCGGGCGACCGGTTAAAGGACAGTGCGTTCAACCAGCAAAACATCCGCAACAGCCGCGGCGACAACTACGGCGCTTCGCTCTCTTATACCGAGCCGGTCGGGCGCGATAAAATATGGGAGGTGAATTACAGCTACAGCAACAACCAAAATGCATCCGACCGCGAAACCTACGATCTGAACAGCAACAACGACAAGTATGAGTTTTTGAACGATTCGCTGAGCAACGAGTTTGAAAACCGCAACACCTCCAACCGGGCGGGCACCAACCTGCGCATTGTAAAAAAGAAATACAATTACCAGTTGGGCATATCGGTGCAACAAACGCTGCTGCAAAGCCATAACCTGAGTAAAGCATCTTTGATCAAACAGAAGTACACTAATATTTTTCCCAACGCCAGCTTTACCTATCAGTTTGCCCGTAGCCGCAGCCTACGTTTTAATTATCGCGGCCGCACCAACCAGCCGTCGGTCAAGCAGCTGCAGCCCTTGGTGGATGTAAGCAACCCACGTTATTTACGCACCGGTAATCCCTTACTCAACCAGGAGTTCATTAACAACTTTTCGCTGAACTATAACTTTTTTAATGTTACCAAGTTCCGCAACCTGTTTGCCGGCGTCAACTACAGCAATACGATGAATAAGATCGTCAACAGCACCACGGTTATTGACTCGTTTGGAACACAGTTAACCCTGCCGGTCAACATCAATGGTGTGTACAACGTTAATGGTAATTTTAACATTGGCTTCCCGATCAAAAAATTGCAGGGCGGCAACTTTAATGCAACCACCCGCGTGTCGTTTAACCGCAATGCCAACCTGGTGAACGGCACCAAAAATTTTATCCGCAACCTGAATCTGGGCGAAGACCTGCGGCTGAACTATACGTACAAGGAGCAACTGGACCTGGGCGTTACCGCCAGCATGGATTATACCTCGGCTACCTACTCGGTGCAGGCGCAGCAAAACAACGACTACTACACCCATAGGTACTCGGTAGATGCTACCTATACATTTAACAAGGGTTTTATAGTGGCTTCCGACCTGGATTATACCGCCAATACCGGGCTGAGCCAGGGTTATAACCAAAACTATTTTATGTGGAATGCTTCTGTTGCCAAACAGTTGTTCAAAGACAAAAGAGGCGAGGTACGGCTGTCAGTGTTTGACCTGCTGGACCAAAACATCAGCCTGTCGCGCACGGTGAACGAAAACTATATAGAAGATGTACAGACCAATGTGCTGAAGCGCTTTTTTATGCTGTCGTTTACCTACAACATCAACCGAATGGGTGGTAAAAATATGCCGGGAGCTGTAAGGCCACCCGGCAGAAGAATCATGGTTCAATAAAAAGAATCCCGCCACGGGCGGGACCTTTATTTTACTCTCTTTTTTTCTGTAGGAATGTAGCTATGGGCTACCGAACCAGAACCAGAGATAATAACACCAAGGATCGATTTAAAGACACGGAACACATTGAATGATGGTCTGTAATGCTCTCTGTAAATCTTCACCTCTTCACGATAGTGACTTAAACGTTGTTTGTTTTTCATTTTTTATTGGTTATTAGTGGTTAATCAAAGTACGAATTAGAAAAATACAAAATATTGTGGATAAAACGAAAGAATGTGTGAATTTCTTTTTTATTTTGGCATCTTAATAATCCTTTAACTTATGAAAATGAGCAAACCAAAGCTCCTGACGGCTGCTTTACTGTTATGTTTTGCGGGCCAGGCCCAGTTTAAACTTCCCATCAACAACGCTTTTCGGAACGACGTACAAAAAGTAGTAGCTGATTTTCCCAGCCAGTTTGCCAGCCTGCGCGGCGAGGTGTTAGCCAAAAATCCGCAAACCGTGGAGTTTGCTTCTTTGGTGAAAGTAGACAAAGCGGAAAGCTGTAGCATCATACAGTATTCGGCCAACACCCGGCCTGTTTACAGCTGGCATGCTATTATGCTGAGTACGGAAGATTTTGCCGAAGCGGAAAAAAAGTACAGGTGGTTGTACAACCAGTTAAAAGGCATGAACGTAAAATACGTGGTGGACCAGTACACTCTGCGTGGAAATTACGAAGCGCCGGCGGAGGAACGCAAGTTTACTATCAGCCAGTTAACGGTTGCCAACCCGCCGATGGCGTTGAAAAAACTGAGGGTAGAAGTTGCCATGCAGTTTGAGTTTCCGGAATGGAAAGTAAGCCTGGGCGTTTTTGAAAAAGAACGCGACGATGATGAGCGGGGCGATATGGATGATGAATAAGGCACTAAAAAAGACACCACACCGGTGTCTTTTTTAGTGTAAGCAGTTTTTTGCCGCACCCCTGATCCCTCTCCTGAAAGAAAAAGTGGCCAAGCAATAAGAGTTGATTTTAATTTAGAATGGACCTATGGGCTTTTGAAAGTTTTTCCGCTTCTTCAAAAACCCATATAGGGTTGACAGTTGATAGTTGACGGTTGACGGTTGACAGGAGTGAACCGGTTTCAAAAAACCATTTCTCACATATGGGGTTTTGAAAAAGTTCTAAAGTCTCCCACCTGTCATGCTGAACTTGTTTCAGCATCTCCTTCTAACTTCTTTAAACTCCATGTAGTAAACTTCTTTAAAAGTCCATATGACTATAGTTCTTTCTTACGATAGTCAGCGCTTCTTACTTTTTCTCCCCGAAAAAGTAAGCAAAAAGTTCAAGGCCAACCCGAAGGCTCCGCCCGTTTGGCCCGCCCACGCACAAGCAACCCTCATTCTTAAGTGTATCTAGCTTTAACTTCTGTTGGTTATTTGTAGTGTTCCTACAGGTATGGACTTTTTAAGAAGTTCCGTCTGTTTGCGTGTTATGATGAGATACTGCAGGCGCTGTATCCCGCTAATCTTTTCTTAAAGCAATAGATGTTTTAAACTAACGCGGGAAAAGGCGCTGAACCAGTCTGATTGTCTTGTTTTTTGGTTTTGCCTTTTAACTTTTGCCTTCTTTCCTCCTAATCCCCTAATCTCCCCAAATCATGGTTCAGACATCTGTGAAATCCTTTATCAAATCCGTGCAATCTGCGCTCCAACTCGTGAACAAGTGAACGCGTGAACTAACGAACTTTAAACCTTAGATGTTAAACTTCTTCAAATCCCCATATCGCTGTTCAAAATCCGGCTAATCCAAATAATCCCGTAATCCGCGGTCTTAGCTACGGATGCGGAAGTTGCCGTTGGCGGGCATGTTTCTGCGCATTTCTTCCAGTGCCTTTTCCCGTTCCTGGGCATACTCGGCGGCGGTAATGCGTTTGCCGCCTTTGGGTTCTTTAATGCTGCCCTGGTTGACCTTTTGCGAAACTTCCACCGCCTTGTATACATTGCGGCCGTTGTTCATATCCAGCTCCAGTATCAGGCCGGGCAGCTGCCCTTGAAAAAGTGGGCCGGCGGCTACCGGTATGCTGGTGGTAAACCAGGCCACCACGTTCACGGTATCGGGTATCACCTGCCGTTTCAATTCGCCGTTTTCCATGGCCACGGTAGCCCGGGTGGTATATTGTTTGGCCACCGCTTTTCGTGCGGTGTAGCCCAAAATGGTTTTAGTATCCTCGGTCAGTTTCCAGGCCAGTTTGGTAATGCTGTCGTCTACCAGGTAGTTTTTGGAGTTCAGTTCGCGCTGGTCTACCCGCTTGCCGGTTTCCAGGTCGGTAAAGCTTACGTCGTCGGCACCACCCCCACCGCGTATCATCACCACGTTGCCCCCGCCGCCGCTAAAGGTGTTGGCTTCTTCGCTGGCATTGGGCAGTTGCTGCCACAGGCATTTGTTGGCGGTAAACAAAAGTTCAAAATTATCGGTGCGGCTGCGGGGCAGCTGGCGGGCCAGGTCTTCGTTCATGCCGCGGAAGTTGATCTGCATTTGCAGGGTTCGTTCATACACCACCTTGCCTTCTTTTAAAACGGAAGGTGCGGTGTTGTTTTGAGCAGCGGCACAAAAAGAGCTGCCTATGCATAGGGCAAGCAATAGTTTCTTCATTCGCATGGCGATTTATTCAAATTTATCTGATTGATTGTTAATTTGCTTTACACTAACGTTAATAATGGTTAAAGCCGGTATGGGCGGTAACCGGAAAAGGTAAATTTGCAACGATGCATCCGTTAAAACAAATAAAATGGCTGCCGATATTAATGGCTGTTACCATTGCCGGCATTGCTGCATTCCAGGTTTACTGGCTGGACAAAGCCTACGAAAGGGAAAAGCGTACGCTGGAAATACGCACCAACATGCTGTTTCGCGAAACGGTGCACCGGCTGCAGGCCTCCAAGCTCAAACTGGAAAGGCTGGGAGCGGATTCGGTTTTGTTTTCGACGGTGGAGGTGCCGCGGGAAATCAAACGCAAGCGCAAGCACCTGCCCGACTACATGAAGATCGCACCCAACGAAAAAATGATCAGCCTGGTCAACGTGCTGAACGAACGGGTACAAGACTCCGTCTCCAGCCGGGGCGGCGTTTATTTTACGGAACGACCCCTCGCCGACTCCTCTACTCCGTATAGGAATGTATTGCAGCAGCGTAACCGGCTGATGCAGTTTTTATACGATATGGACTCCGTTCAGGATTCCATTACCGTCCGGGAAATAACAGCGGCTTACCAAAAGTGGCTGGACCAACAGGGCCTGAACGTGCCTTTTAAAGTGAGCCGTTTACAAAAAGACCCGGACGAACGCCCCGAGTTCAACGAGGTGACCATTGGCTTTTCCAACCCCATTACCTACCGGATGGAACTGGGTGAAACCTTTCTTTTTTTAACCAAACGCATCATTGCCCCCATCCTGCTTTCCCTTTTTATGGTGGGCTTTACCGCCTTGTCTTTCTGGCTGCTGTACCGCAACCTGCGGCGGCAGCGCCGGTTGGCCGACATCAAAAACGAGTTTATCAGCAATATTACCCACGAGCTGAAAACCCCCATTGCCACCGTAAGCGTAGCCATTGAGGCCATGCGCAGCTTTAACGCCAGCATGGATCCGCAAAAAAGCAAAGAATACCTGGACATATCGGCCAACGAACTGCAGCGCCTGTCCATGCTAGTTGACAAAGTGCTGAAGCTGAGCATGTTTGAAAAAAAAGAAATTGACCTGCGGTACGAGCCTTTGAACATGCAGGACCTGGTGGCTGAAGTAACCTCTTCCATGCGGCTGCAGTTTGAAAAGCACGACGCGATAGTGGATGTTACGGCCGATGAGGATACCACCCTGCAGGGTGACCGCTTGCACCTGGTAAGCGTGATTTTTAACCTGCTGGACAATGCCCTGAAATACAGTACCGGTAAGCCCCAGATTCAGGTGGACATCAAGGGCGGACCCTCCAAAGTTCATTTATCGGTTGCCGACAACGGCATTGGCATACCGGCCGTGTACAAGGACAAGATTTTTGACAAGTTCTTCCGGGTGCCTACCGGCAACCTGCACAATGCCAAAGGCTACGGGCTGGGCCTGAGCTATGCGGCCCATGTAGTTAAAAAGCACCGGGGTACTATCCGGGTGGATTCCTCCGAAGGCCTGGGCTGTAAGTTTATCATCACCTTACCAAAACATACGGCATGAGAAAACCAAAGATTTTATACGTAGAAGATGAAGTAATGATGGCCCGCATCGTTAGCGATACCTTGCAGGGCCACGGGTTTGAGGTAGTAATGGAAAACAGCGGTGAGCATGCGGTGGAGCGCTTTAAAACAGCCCGGCCAGATGTGTGTGTTCTGGATGTCATGCTGCCGCACAAGGGCGGCTTTACCATAGCCTATGAAATAAGAGAGCTGGATGCGCAGGTGCCCATTATTTTCTTAACGGCCAAGTCTGGCGTGGCCGACGTGGTGAATGGTTTTAAAATAGGCGGCAACGACTATATCCGCAAGCCCTTCAGCATGGAAGAACTGATCGTACGCATTGAAAACGTGCTGCGGGCCAGCCAGGCGGCGGATGCACCCGACGAGCCGGCCGAAGAAGCGGTAACACTGGGGCAATATACCTTTCATATAAAACGGCAGTTGCTGTCGCACCCCTCCGACCAGCGGAAGCTATCCTACCGCGAAAGCGAGCTGCTCAAGGTCCTGTACGAAAACAAAGACCAGATTGTAGAAAGAAAAGACATCCTGAACCTGCTGTGGGGCAGCGACTCGTTTTTTAACAGCCGCAACCTGGATGTATATATTACCAAACTGCGCAATTATTTCAAGCTCGATCCCTCTATTGAAATCATCACCATCAAAGGCATTGGTTACCGCTTTGTGCTGTCCTAGTCCTTAGTGGCATGGGTTTTTCAATTACCGGTTATATGCCTGTAACCGGAAAGCGCTATAAGCTAAAACGACTCATTATTTACATGAGTGTTTTTTTAGTAGCCATTGTTGTTTTTCTTCTTGTATTTATCAACCGGTTTTTAGAACCGGTGCTGCGCGACCGGCTCCATACACTCATCGTCCAGGGCTCTGACAGCCTGTATACCTACCGGTTGGGCAACCTGAATGTTTCGTTTTTTGGCGGAAAGGTTGAGGTGGAAAATCTACAGATACAGGTAGACAGCAGCCGCTACCGGCAGATGGCCGGTCAGAATGCATTGCCTGCCTTAACCCTGGAGCTGAACCTGGTAAGGGGCAGCATCCGTGGCATCTCTGTTCTGCCGCTGGTGTTTGGAAAGAAAATAGACATCCGCGAAATTTTTTCAAAAGACGCCAATGTGGTATTGCTGCGCCATGTGCGGCCCCACGACGTACCGCACAACACCCAGCCGCTTTGGAAGTCCATACAGCCGGTGATCCAAAGCATTGCCATAGACCGCATTCATCTGGATGGCGTAAAACTGCTGTATAGAAATGCCGACACTTCCGAGTCCATCAAGCTGCAGTTTGATAAATGCATTGCCTTGTTTGACGACGTCCGGGTAGACAGTGCCTCGGCGACCGACACCTCGCGTATTGCATTTACCAAAGAGATCTCTATGCAGTTTCACGACCTTAAGTTTCGTACCCCCGACTCCAGCTACAAAATGAAAGCCGAGGCGATCAGCTACTCCTCCCGCTGGAAGGTATTTGAAGTGGTGGATTTTAAGATTCAGCCTACTCTAAAAAGCAAGGAAGACTTTTACCGGGCCTTCAACCAGCAAAAAAGCATGCAGGTCATTACGTTTGACCGGGCCCGGTTCACCAACCTGCGGCTGGACCGCTTTATAAACAACAACATTATTGCCGCCGATACGCTTTATCTTGACCGGCCCCAAATGGATATTTATATTGACCGTACCTATCCGCCGGTTTATGAAAGCAAAGTAGGCAAGTACCCCCACCAGGCTTTGCTGAAGGCGCCTTCCACCATTATGGTTAGCGGCATTGTAATTCGCAACGGAGGGGTAACCTATACCGAAAAAAACGAAAAAACGCTGCAGGAGGGCCAGCTGACCTTAAGTGATTTAAATGTCCATATTGCCAATGTTACCAACGACTCCAGCCTGATACGGCAAAATGGTCATTGCGTGGTAACGGCCCAGGGCAGGCTGCTGGGCCACAGCCCGCTCTCCCTCAACATTGACTTTAACCTCGACTCCGCCGATGGCCGGTTTGTGGCCAGCGGCACTGTAAAAAATGTTTCGGCTGCACAGCTCAATGCACTGGCCGTACCGCTAGCCAATACCCGGCTGCAGTCGTTTGACCTGCACCAGCTTCAATTTCAGGTAAGGGGCAATGATTTTGACGCAGAAAGCCGGGTACGCATGCGGTACAACAACCTCTATATTGTATTGCAAAAGCAGGATGAGGAAACCGGGACCCTTAAAACCAAAAAGTTCATGACCAAGCTCCTGAACAAGTTTACACTTTACGAGGACAATCCCGGTCCCAATGGTGTAGAACGTACGGCCGAAGGTGCCAGGCGGGTGCGGCTGTCGTCCCAGTCTTTTTTTGGATTGCTGTGGAAGTCTATTTTTAGTGGTATGCAGGGTATCATGATGAAATCCGGCCGATATGATTAACGGCTTGCTATTTTTGTAGTCCATGAAACACATAGCCTACGTAGCCGATAAAATATTTACAGGCGATGCCTGGTTGCAGGATCATGCCGTTCTGGTAAAAGAAAACAGCATAGAAACGCTCATACCTACCACCGAGCTGGACGAAGCCTACGAAGTAAAACACTATCCCGGCTGCTGGCTGGCCCCGGCCCTGATCGATATACAGATCTATGGAGCCCACCAACAACTGCTGGCAGTACACCCCACGGCAGAAGCCTTGCAGTTGCTGGCCGATTACTGCTTCAAAGGCGGTGCTACGCTATGTGTGCCCACCGTAGCCACCAACTCGCTGGAAGTCTTTAAAAAGTGTATAGATGCGGTAAGAGATTACTGGTCAGCCGGTGGTAAAGGCGTGTATGGTTTGCACCTGGAGGGCCCCTGGATCAATAAAGCTAAAAAAGGCGCTCATATGGAGGCGTTTATTCATGCACCCACGCTGGAGGAGGTAAACGACCTGCTGGCCTATGGCAAAGACGTGATCAAGATCATTACCCTGGCACCGGAAGTGTGCAGCGATGCGGTGATCCAAGCCATTCAGCACCAAAATATCATTATTTCCGCAGGTCATAGCAATGCCACTTATGCCGAAGCCATGCAGGCTTTTGATAAAGGCATACCCTCTGCCACGCATTTGTACAATGCCATGAGCCCGCTAAACCATCGCGAGCCGGGACTGGTGGGAGCTTTGTTCAACCATCCGGCAGCACGGTGCAGCATTATACCCGACGGGCACCACGTGGACTATGCCGCCATTGCCATTGCCAAAAAGCAAATGGGCCACCGCTTGTTTGTAATTACCGATGCGGTGACGGAAACCGACACCGGTTATTACCGCCACCAGCTGGAAGGTGATAAATACGTCAGCCATGGCATTTTAAGCGGATCGGCCCTGACCATGCACAAAGCTTTTGTGAACCTGGTGCAACACGTAGGCATATCAGTGGAGGAGGCCCTGCGTATGTGCAGCCTGTACCCGGCCCAGGTACTACAGCAGGACCACCGGTACGGCAGAATTGCGCCCCATTATGCAGCGCAATTCATGGTAGTGAATGAACAATTAGAACTGGCCGAGGTGGTTAACGAGTAACCGGCTCCAGATGGATGACCGTGGTTTTACCGCGGCGGAAATACTGGATCAGCCAGGCAATGGTAAACGTAGGAATAAAGTCGAGCCCCGGCATGATTTCTTCAAAGAAGTTGAAAGCCCCGCCAAAAAGGCCCTTGGCGCCACCAAACATTCTAAAGAAGATATAAGCGGATATGGGTGCCCATAAAATGTCCAAAAACTCACCTAAAAACGGAATACCATAAGAGGCATAACCGATAAAGTCCATTAACAGGCACATGGCCAGCGACGGCATGGGTTTTTGAACCATGGACGCCACCGGCTTTTTCTTTTTGAAAAACAATTGCTTCATTGATCAAAAAAGGTTGAAATTTTATATTCAACCCTTATTAGACGCAAGCTTGGGGCCACTCGTTGTATGGCACGCTTCTTTAGGAAAACTGTAACAGCATGAACAGGAGCGGCGCTATACATATCGGTACCTCAGGCTGGAGCTATAAACACTGGAAGGCTCTTTTTTATCCGCCCGGGTTAAAGGAAACAGAGTGGCTACCTTATTACAGCCAGTATTTTCAGACAGCAGAAATCAACACCAGTTTTTACCACCTACCCAAACACCAAACGGTGCTGAACTGGCTGCAAAAAGCTCCGGAAGGTTTTCAATTCTGCCCCAAGCTCAGTCGCTACATTACTCATATGAAAAAACTGAAAGAGCCGGAAGAACCGCTGCAGCGTTTTTTTGAGGTGTTTGCGCCTATGCAAAAAGCCATGGGGCCGGTGCTGGTGCAGCTGCCGCCTTCCTTAAGGTTTGATTACGACCGGGCCGAATATTTTTACCACCTGCTGCAAAAGGAATATCAACCATTTGAATTTGTAGTGGAGGTGCGACACCCCACCTGGTTAGGGGATGACAGTTTGAACCTGATGGCCCAATACCAGATCGGGCTGGTTATTTCCCAATCCAATGGCGCATTCCCTTACTCGGAAATGGTTACGGCTAAAAATATTTACATCCGGTTTCACGGTCCCGAGGCCTTATATGCCTCCGGCTATAGCGAGGCCGCTTTGCATGATTATGCCCAAAAATGCAAGACATGGGCTTTTGAAGGACATGTTGTCTGGGCCTTCTTCAATAATGACATACACGGCTTTGCCTTCATGGATGCACAACGGTTACAGCAACTATCAGCTATATAAAATAACAGGCGGCCAGCCGCTGAGACTAACCGCCTGTTATACAAAATTAGAGCTCATCTTCGTCCTCATCTTCTTCATCATCCAGTAGCAAATCCTCGTCGTCAAAATCCTCGTCCGGGTCATCGTCTACTTCCAGGTCGTCATCATCATCAACCAGCTCGTCTTCGTCCAGATCGGCATCGTCCAGGTCATCTTCTTCGTCATCATAATCCTCATCACCCTCTTCGTCGCCCGGTTTATTGCCTACGGCTCTTAAAGCGGCCGCGTCAGTATCAGGTTGGTCGCGGTCCTGCGACAGGGTTTTAGGGCCGCGGTCTGTCATTTCACTGGCTTCCATACTTTCCAGCCGGTCTCTTTCCGTATTGTTCATGTTGGTGTTTTGCTCCTCGCTATTGAACTCGTTATTTCTGTTTTCCCTTTCCATAGTATCTATTTTACCCTTTAGCCTTAAAAAGATGTGCCATAAATGGTGTGGCACCTATTAATTTTTCAAGGGTCAGAAAATCAAATAAATAGCTTTTTAAGGCAGATCCGTGCGGCCAGCCGGCTGGTCGTTATGTAGAAATAGGGTAGCGTTTTACGGGGTATTATTTTTTTGCAGCAGCAGGTCGCTGTACGACTGGGCTACATAATCTGCCTCTGAAATGGCAAAGAGCTCCGCATACTGGCGGCATTGCTTTTTGAGTGTTTCCAGGCCAATGTTGCCATCGGGGTCAATGGCTTCCACTTCTACAAAGGTGCCCAGCCCGGCCACCTCGTCAAAGTGAAACTTGACATTGTCAATAAAATAAATCTTACGGCTTTTGTCTACCACGGTTTTAATGCCCAGGGCAGCGGTCAGCACAGCTTTTAAAGCCGCGTCGGGCTGGTGGTGGTACAGCAGCACATCCGACTGTTTGGCACTGGCGGTATTGGTGCGCAGGTAGTGGAGCAGCGTGTTTTCAATATTGCCTTCCCGCAGCTTCTTTCTTCCATGGCTTACGTTGAAATAGGAGTCTTTTTGATGATCGAGGCCCACGTAGCGGGGCTGAAGGG
>JAEWAC010000156.1 GCA_023391895.1 Bacteroidota bacterium | reverse complement strand
AACCGGCACCGATGGACTACCCGTGTTGGTAACCCTGAGAGCAGACAGCACTAAAGGACTACATTTGAAAAAGTTGAATTAAGCAAGCGGCTAAAACGGTCCTCTTTATTTTAGCAACAACTACTTGATGGATAGGGTATTAAAGCGATTCTTACCATTTCATTCACGTACTATCCGCTAACTTCGTGAGCCATGAAACGGAGTGGTGCTGCAGATCTGCCTTTACATACCGGCTATGTACCCAACTGGCTGTATGAACGTATGGCCAAGCTGGGACTGGCCATTACAGAAGCCATTATTACCGAATACGGGAAAGAAGCATTCCTGCGTCGAATGAGCGATCCGTTCTGGTTTCAAAGCCTGGGTGCGGTCATGGGTATGGACTGGCACTCCTCCGGTATTACAACCTCAGTACTGGGAGCTTTAAAAAGAGCCATCAATCCGTATTCCAAAGAACTGGGCATTTACTTTACCGGCGGCAAGGGCAAACATTCCATGCAAACCCCAACTGAGCTTTTGGCCATTGCCGATAAAACCGGCTTGAATGGCCACGACCTGGTACGCAGCAGTAAGCTGAGTGCCAAGGTAGATAATACGGCCGTGCAGGATGGGTTTCAGTTATACATTCACAGCTTTATTGTAAGCGATACCGGTCAATGGACCGTGGTGCAGCAGGGCATGCGCGAAGGCGATGCTATGGCCCGACGCTATCACTGGCATTCGGCCGGCATCCAGTCGTTTGTGGAAGAACCGCACACCGCAATACATGGTGCCAACCAGGGTATGATATTGAACTTAACGGCAGCTGATGCAGCCAACACCCGCAGCGGCATCTGGAGCCTCACTAAAGAAAAACCAGAACAGATGCTGCAGGAAATTCAGCACCTGGTAATGCCCTCCCACCACGATGTACGCAGCAAAGACGTAGACCTGAAACGACTGGGCACCGTATTGTGGCTGGCGCAGGATAAGCAGCCCCAAGATTTTGAAGAACTGCTGTTGCTGGAAGGCGTGGGCCCGCGCACCCTGCAATCCCTAACGCTGGTAAGCGAAGTGGTGCATGGTACGCCCTCGCGATTCAAAGATCCCGCCCGGTTTTCTTTTGCCCACGGCGGCAAAGACGGCCATCCGTTCCCGGTTCCCACCAAAACCTACGACGAAGTGATCAGCACCCTGCAAAAGGCCGTACAGCATGCCAAAATAGGGCAAACCGATAAAGCGCAGGCCATCAAAAAGCTACATGAAATAGCGGCCCGGGCGGAAAAAGATTTTACGCCTACCGACAAGCTGCAGGAACTGGTACAGCAGGAAATGGACGACAGCTGGAAGTACGGCGGCAAAACCATTTTTGGCGATGCCAAACCACCCCGGCGCAGCAAAGGCGTGCAGCTTCGGCTGTTTTAATTACCGAAGCCTACGCCCTGCCCTCGGCCGCTGAAAAGTTTCTACGCTTTTCATTTGGCCAACATGATTATATGGTCATAATGGTCATAAAAATCAAAAGAGTCAAAAAGGTCATATAGGATGACGCTACTAATACGAAACTATTATCATTATTACATCTTATACGCAACTGCTTTCAGACAGGTGTAGGATCAGGGTAAAATAAACACTTTCAAAATCCCATTGTAATAATCCGCTGTGTTGCCCCCTGCACTTACACTTTTGCAACAACTTCATTTCGATATCTGGATAGCGGCCTGCTATTAATATTCACCATTGACCATTCACCATTGACGAATGAAAAAGCCGCACAAGGTGCGGCCATTTTGTTTATGCAGGAATCATATCCATGTGTTTTTCCCTTTCCCAGTGCCGGTGCTGCATCATGGCTTTTACCAGTTGTTCGGCCACGGCTTTTGCTTCCTTGCTGTTGCGGGAGGTCACCACGCCTTTATCCGTAGCGGCCTTATCAAACACCATCAGCTCCGGCAGGTTACAGGCCTCCAGCACTTCTACGCCTTCGCCAATGGCGGCTATGGGCTTACAGTGCTTGAAGGCTTCTTGCACAAACTGCAAGGCTTTGCCCAACTTTTTCAGCTGGTCGGCGGCGGCCCTGCCGCCGGGTATCACAAGGGCGTCATACATCACCGATCCGGTGGTAACATGACTTTTATCGGTTTTCACCTCCTCGCCGCCAGCCGCTTTGCGCATGCCGTGGATCTTAGAAACCACTTCGCAGGTGGCGCCTTCTTTCTCCAGCGCTTTTTGAAGACTGCTAACGGCATCGCCATCAAAGCCGTCTTCTACCAGTAGGGCCACTTTACGTCCTTTAATAGTGTTCATGACCGTATTCAGCTGGCTTAAGGCAGCGGACACTTCTACTTTTCGTTTACCCATGCTGCTGGCAGGCGGCGTGGCTGGCTCCATGGTAATGGACGTACTGACGCCAATGCCGGCGGCCACCTGCCGGGCCAGGTCGGTATCTATTTTGGCCACCAGGTCTACCATCCGCTCCCGGATGTGCATGTGCTCCACTTTGCCCAGCTCAAAATGAAACGCTTCTACGATGTGCTGCTTTTCTATTTCCGACATGCTGTTGTAAAACAGCCGGGCCTGCGTGAAATGATCACCAAAGCTTTCACTTCTTTCTTTTATTTTATGACCGTCTACCCTTTCGGCATAGTGGGTAAAAGCACCCATATCGGCACCGGCCGCAAAGGGGCAGCCGCCGCCCAGCGAGTTGGGCGAATAATTGACCTTGCGCCGCATGTTGTTTTGCCGCATAAAGCCGTCCTGCTGGTTGTTGACCACCGGCACGTGCGGGCGGTTAATGGGGATTTCGGCAAAGTTGGGGCCGCCCAGCCGCGTCAGTTGCGTATCTACATAGGAAAACAAACGGCCTTGCAACAAAGGATCGTTGGTAAAGTCAATACCCGGCACCACATGGCCCGGGTGAAAGGCGATCTGCTCCGTATCCTGAAAAAAATTGTCCGGGTTGCGGTTCAGCGTCATTTTACCAATGCGTCTTACCGGCACCAGCTCTTCCGGCCATATTTTGGTAGCATCCAGGATGTCAAAGTCAAAGTCAAACTCCTCGGCCTCGGTAAGGAGCTGCACCCCCAGTTCATACTCGGGATAGTTGCCTTTTTCAATAGCCTCCCACAGGTCGCGGCGGTTAAAGTCGGGGTCTTTGCCGGCTAGTTTTTGGGTTTCGTCCCAGGTAAGAGAATGTACGCCCTGTATGGGTTTCCAATGAAATTTTACAAAATGCGCCACGCCTTCGGCATTGACCAGCCGAAAGGTGTGCACGCCAAAACCTTCCATCATGGCATAGCTGCGGGGCAGGGCCCGGTCGCTCATGGCCCATAGAATCATGTGCATGCTTTCGGGCATCAGCGAAATAAAGTCCCAGAAACTGTCGTGGGCGGCAGAAGCCTGCGGCATCTCGTGGTGGGGCTCCGGCTTAATGGCGTGCACCAGGTCTGGAAACTTGATGGCATCCTGTATAAAAAACACCGGTATGTTGTTGCCCACCAGGTCATAATTACCTTCCACGGTGTAAAACTTGGTGGCAAAGCCGCGTACATCACGCACCGTATCGGCCGACCCGCGGGAACCCACCACCGTGGAAAACCGTACAAACACTTCGGTTTCCAGGGAAGGATCGGTTAAAAACCGGGCTTTAGTGTACTGCTTCATCGAATCATCATAGACTTTAAAAACCCCATAGGCGCCGGAACCCCGGGCATGCACCACCCGCTCGGGTATGCGTTCATGGTCAAAATGGGTCATCTTTTCCCGGAAGTGGAAATCTTCCATGAGCGTGGCACCGCGTGCACCTGCTTTTAAAGAATCGTCATTGGTGGCAACTTTTACACCCTGGTTGGTGGTTAAG
>JAEWAC010000106.1 GCA_023391895.1 Bacteroidota bacterium | reverse complement strand
AAGTGGATGCCGTTGTATACAGTGCAGGTAAAAGAATAGTCGGGGTAATTTTTACAGACGGGGATAATCAGAAAGAAGCGGGTATTGCAAGAGTGTCACGGATAATGGGCTACCCCGTTTTTGTGATGAACGAACCGCTGGTAGATTATAGTGTGCTGAATAACAGAAGTGGTGGCATCAAGTGGAAGTCATTGGTAACGGCAGGAGTCGTTAATAACTCAATAGAAGAAGATGTCCAGGAGATGGTAAAAAAGCTTCAGAACCGTGCCGCTGATGCCATGCTGTTCGAGGGCGGGAAAGAAGGTATGACCATTATGTTTAAAAAGTAACAGGTCTTTCTTCCATTCGTGTACCGTCCCCTTTACATACAATGGATAAAATATTTCATCCATTTTGAATCAAAACATTTCTTACCATCTTGGTTTGAGTGTGGCAGAAAAGTCTCTTCCCAAAAAGAAGGGACTTTTTCTTTTTACATTTTACTGGTTAAACTTCAGCATGGGTTTTTCCAGAACATCGGTTTAGAGAGCAACTGGGGTTTATATTCAATCAACAATTTCCGAGGCAGAAAAAAAGTGCAGACACCATAATGCACAGCTTTAAAAACCCATAGGGATCAGAACCTGTTTTTACATTATGTGACTACCTTCAGCTCCCGGCGCAAAAATTGTTGATTACTGCACGCATGAATTCATCTAAACCTCTTCAAGGCGAAGAACAATATATTGTCAATCAAAGCCCGGAACTAGCGGTGGGGGAAAACACCCTTTGGGCAAGGCGTTTCCGGTCGTTTCCGGCACTGCAGAGCCGTAATTACCGCATCTATTTTTTTGGGCAGTTTTTTTCACTCATTGGCACCTGGCTGCAGATTGTGGCGCAGGGCTGGCTGGTGTTGCAGCTTACGGCTTCTCCTTTTCTTATTGGCCTGGTAGCGGCGATGGCTACGGCTCCTTCGCTGTTGTTTTCGCTGTTTGGTGGCGTAGTGGTGGACCGGTTCCCGAAAAAAAAGATTCTTTATTTTACCCAGAGTTCCAACATGGTGCTGGCCTTAGTGCTGGGTATTTTAACTAATGCCGGGCTGGCTACCGTACCGGTAATCGGGCTTGTGGCTTTTTTGATGGGTACGGTCAATGCGGTAGATGCTCCTGCCCGGCAGGCCCTGGTGCCGGAATTGGTAGGAAAAGAGCGGTTGGCATCGGCCATTGCCCTCAACTCCGGCATTTTTAACGCGGCCCGTGTTATCGGTCCGGGATTGGCGGGTATGCTGATCGCCTGGGTAGGAACAGGCGGGGCTTTTATTGCCAATGGCCTGAGTTATATAGCCGTGCTGGTGGCGCTTTGGTTTGTGCAGATTGCAGAACAACCAGCCGAGCGATCGCTGCAACCGCTGGCCGCCATACGGCAGGGCATTTCCTATTCGGTGTCGCATCCGGTAATACGGGTGTTGCTGCTGTTTGTAGGGATCGTATCCATCTTTGGCTGGTCGTACAGTACCATTATGCCGGTTATTGCCCGCAACACTTTCCATTTGGAGGCTAAAGGATTGGGCTATCTCTACTCCGCCACAGGAATGGGTGCTTTACTGGCGACCTACTTGGTTGGCGCTTATGCCGGTAAAGTGCCGCCGCTGGTGTTCATTATCGGTGGTAATACGCTTTTTGCCCTTTGCCTCATCGTTTTTGCATTTACAACCTATTTTCCTTTGGCACTGGTGTTGCTGTTTCTGATCGGGCTGGGCTTGCTTTCGCAATCATCCATGATGAACACCATCGTACAAGGGATGGTGCGCCCCGATTTCAGGGGGCGGGTAATGAGCATGTATATCCTGATGTTCCTGGGTATGGCGCCTATTGGTAACTTTGAGATAGGTTTTTTGACGGAGCGGGTAGGCATTTCCTGGGCCCTAACCATTAATGCCGTGATAGTGCTGCTGTTTGGTCTGGTGGTGTTCCGGTACAGCGAGAGAATAAGGGACCGGTATCGGGAATATAAAAAAGCCGAAAGTAACGGTTCCTGAAACAGAACTGCAGCTCTTAATTCTTTACTTGAAGGTATATGGGATTTATAAGAAATGCAATTCAAAATAAAAAAAATGACACATAAGTTATCGGTCATCATCGATGAATATATAGCCGGCTTTCCCCACCACATTCAGGTGCAATTGCAATAAATCTGGTCAACCATCCGGCAAGCCGCACTCGAGGCAACAGAAGCCATTAAAAAGGACATGTCCACATTTGTAAAGGCAACCTGGTTCATTTTGCAGCCTGTAAAAACCATATGGGCTTTTATCCCAATTCTTCAGGCATTGAAGCTTTTCAAAAGGACTGTCTGTTTATAAAGGCGCAAAAAGGTCAGTACAGTTTCCCTTTGATCAGCCAATCCCTTTCGAACTGATTCCTGAAATTATAACCATCCGCGAAAAGGAAAATGAGGAAAAAGCCAAAGGAGAATACAAAAGCCAATAAGATTTGGTTGTTTCATACCAAGCGTTAATGCTGTTGCTCCTTGTATTCTTTGGGCGTGATACCCGTAAAGGACTTAAATATTTTATTGAAGTTGGAAATATTATTGAAGCCGCAGTCAAAAGCAATTTCCCGGATCGTAATATCTTCTTTTTCCACCAGTAGCTTTTTGGCATGGCTGATCCTGAATTCATTTAGAAAGTCAATGAAAGTTTTACCGGTTCTTTTCTTAAAAAAGCGGCAAAAAGAGGGGCGTGTCATATGGCACCGGTTGGCTATGTCTTCCAGTGAAATATCCAGGAAAAAATTTTGGCTGACGAACTGAAACACATCATTCAGCTTGTGGTTGTCTTTGGTATCGTATGTATTTTGATAACCAATGCTGGCTAGGAGTTCAAACTCTTTTGTGGCGGATAATAACTGTAATACCGTCAACAGGCCGATAATACGGTTCAGGCCTATGGCTTTTGGTAGGGTGGTGATCAGTTCGCTGATTTTTTTATGAGTCGGACCAGTAATTTTCATACCTCTTTCTGCTTTATGAAACAGCTGTTTTAGGCATTGTGTTTCTTCCAGGCTGTAAAACTTGCCGCCGAAGATCTCCTTATTGAAGTAAATTACTATGGCCTTTGACCGGAGCTTGGACTTTTTTTTATAATACGCTTCATCGCTGTACCATACGTGGGAAATATTAGAACCCAAGAAAACAAGATCACCCGGATTAAACACTTCAACGCTATCACCTACAATCCTTTTTCCATTTCCTTCTATGATAAAAACCAGCTCACATTCCGGGTGAAAATGAAACGGAGTAGAGAAGAAAGGCATGTCTCTTTCCACGATAATAATTTGATCCTGGGGAGAATGGCCGATATGGGTAAAGATTGGTTTTATATTATCCAGCTTTAAGGTAAAAAAGAGCAACCAAGTTAATATAATATTATTATTAGATAAAATTGAGGTACTATATAAAGATGCTTAATGGCAACTTTAAGGGATGGTAATGAATAATGCTGCAGTTGTTGACATCTGCAGCATTTTAAAGAATGGATAAAGTATTAGAAAAGTAAGGCGATACAGGAGCCGAAAAACACTTAAAGAGTAAACTCTTTAGCAGTTAAACCCAGCTTTGTTTTAATTGTAATAAAAATTTTCAGATAGATAATAAACATGAAAAACCACTCCATGGCCGGAGGTGAAATGGTATAGCCGTAACTGTACCTCCCTGGAGCCAAAACTTTATTTCTGTTGTATTCAATATGGATTGCTTAACAAATAAACATTGCTTTATGCACAACTTTTACAAATCTTGTCGGCTGCTGTTGCTGGGACTGCTGTTTTGCTTGCCCATCCTGGCTTCAGCACAAAAACGCATCACCGGTACTGTAACAGATAGTACCAATGCACCTATTGTGGGTGCTTCGGTTGCCATTAAAGGCGCAAATACAGGAACACGAACGGACAACAATGGTCATTTTAGTTTGCAAGCAACCGAAGGTCTAACCCTTGTGGTGAGTTCAGTCGGTTATGAAACCCTTGAATTGCTTGTCACCGCTGCTGCAGAATACAACATCTCTTTACAGCAAGGCACTACGGTTTTGACCGATGTAGTGGTGGTAGGTTATGGTACGCAAAGAAAACAAAATTTAACAGGCGCCATTGCTTCCGTATCCGGCGAACGGCTGGAAAGCAGACCCATCACCAACCTGGGTTCGGGTTTACAGGGTATAGTACCCAACCTGAATATCAATAGGGGAAATGGGGCTCCCGGACAAGGTGCCACTTTTAATATCCGCGGTAATGCCAGTATCAATTCAGGTGTTGGCGACCCGCTGGTGCTGGTAGATGGCGTTCAGATGGATCCCAACCTGGTGAACCCCGATGATGTGGAAAGTGTAACCGTACTGAAGGACGCCGCCTCTGCCGCTATTTATGGTGTAAGGGGAGCATTTGGAGTTATTTTGATCACTACCAAAAATCCCAAGAAAAATGCGCCGGTACGCATTAACTATACCGGCTCCTACACCACTACGCGCCCTACCCGCATGCCGAAATATATGAACTCAGTGGATTATATACGCTTGCACAGGGAGGCGGATCGTACAGGGGCAATGACCGGTGGCTGGACTGCTTCTGAAAAATATACGGCCGAAGATTCGATTCGGGCCGTAGCTTATATGAATGATCCGGTTAATAATGCTCCGGTGTATACCGTGAGTGGTAATCCCAAATACCGCTACGTGGGTAATACCGACTGGATCGATGTTTTATACCCCGGCTGGGCTCCATTAACGCAGCATACGCTTTCTGCATCCGGTGGTCAGGGCAAAACTTCGTTTGTGGCTTCCATGGGTTATTTTGGACAAAGGGGACTTTTGGAAATTGCCAATGATACCTACCGGCGTTTCAACCCAAGCTTAAAGATCAATTCGGAAGCTACTTCCTGGCTGGACCTGAACTTTAGAGCCACTCTGAACCACGGAAAAACCGACCGTCCTACACCTGCCAGCCATGGTGGTATGTCCAGCGGCTGGATACCAAACGACTTGCGTCCTACCATGCCGATTTATCATCCCGACGGCAACTTTTCCGGGCAAGGCAACTACACCAACATGGTTGCCCTGGCCACCCTGAACGGACGTACCAAAAGTGCTACTAATGATTTGTTTTTGACCGGTGGTGCAGTGATCAAACCCATTAAAGATGTGCGGATAGTAACGGATTATACCTGGAATCACAAAACAGTTTTTAACCAGCAGCATGCCAAAGCGTACAATGAATATGGCGTGGATGGTGTGTTGTTAGGCGTGTTTCCCTGGTCTACGCCCAGCCGTTTGATTGAGTCGAACACCCAAACGCAGTATTATGTTTTCAATACTTATGCGGATTATGAAAAAACTTTTGCGGGAAAACATTATGTAAAAGCCATGGTGGGCTATAACCAGGAGTACCTGAACGAAAAGAATTACTCTGCCAATGTAAAGAACCTGATTGACCAGGAAAAGCCAGCCATTAACCTGCACAACGACCTGGCACCCATTGTAACCGGTTATGAGCGGGATTGGGCGTTAACCGGTACCTTTTTCCGACTGAACTATGTGTATGACAGAAAATATTTACTGGAGGTCAATGGCCGCTACGATGGAACCTCACGCTATGCCCGAGGCCGGCGCTACACCTTTGTTCCTTCTGTATCTGCTGGGTGGAGAATATCGGAAGAGGCCTTCTTTGAACCCTTGAGCGGTACGGTAAATGACCTGAAGCTGAGGGCTTCTTATGGTACTTTGGGAAATCAGGTGAACAGTTCGACCTTTTTTTACCCTTACATCCCCATCATGCCTAATGGCCCTGTAAGCTATATCTTCGGCAGCACCTTGGGTATTGGAGTCAGCCCGGCCGGCCTGGTTAGAGAGAATTTCTCCTGGGAGAAAGTAACTTCCCGGAATGTGGGGCTGGATATAGCGGTTTTGCGTTCCCGCCTCACCGCCAGCTTTGATGCTTTTGTACGGGATACCCGCGGCATGCTGGTTCCCGGCGAGGCAAGACCTGCGCTTTTAGGTACCACACCTCCCTTGCAAAACGCCGCCGATTTAAGAACCAAAGGCTGGGAGCTGAGCCTGGTTTGGAGAGATAAGCCGGGTAAGGATTTTTCCTATGATATCACCGTAGCCCTGTCAGACAACACTTCCGAAATCACCCGTTACAGCAATCCCGGCAAGACCCTTGATACGTATTACGAAGGAATGAAACTGGGAGAGATATGGGGTTTTGAAACAGAAGGGTATTATGACACAGATGCAGAAGCTGCCGCTATGAATAATGCCGCTTTATGGGGCGGCACCTGGCTGGCCGGAGACATCAAGTATAAGGATTTGAATAAAGATGGTAAGATTGACTTCGGCAACAGTACGGTGGACAACCCCGGTGATAGAAGAATCATTGGTAATACCACATCCCGTTACAACTTCGGCGTTAACCTGGGATTAAATTATAAAGGCTTTGATTTTACCACTTTCTTTCAGGGTGTAGGTAAAAGAGATTATATGCCCGGTGGCTCCTTTTTCTGGCCTTTTGGTTCTGGTGGCGAGTGGGATGTACCGATGGCATACCAGATTGACTACTGGACCCCCGAAAATCCCAATGCTTATTACCCACGTTTGCGCTTTGCCAGTGATGGTAATAACCGGACACAGACCAAGTACCTGCAGAGTGCCGCTTATATCAGGCTGAAGAACATTACGCTGGGCTACAGCCTGCCCGCTCAGGTAACCAGAATCGCCAAACTGCAAAGAACAAGAATTTATGTAAGCGGTGAGAACCTGTTTGAAATCACCAAAATGCACCAGGCTTTTGACCCGGAACTTTTAGGTGTTACCGCCTATCCGCTGAACCGGGCCATTTCATTTGGTGTGCAGATTGGTTTGTAGGCCGTTTATCAATTATTGAAGTGCTTAAACTATAAAAAAATCATGAAATATCTATATACTACCATACTGCTGGCAGGTGTTGCACTGGCCTCCTGCAAGCGGGAAGACTACCTGGATCGTTTTCCGAAAAGCGACATCAGCGATCCTACTTATTTCAAAAATGAAAATGATTTAAAACTCTATGCTAACCGGTTTTATCCTTTGCTGCCGGCTCCGGTCAATGGGCAGGGTGATAACAATTCGGATAACGTAGTGCCCTCCACTCGTAACGCCTTTCTTTCTGGAACCTATGTAGTGCCGGCTACAGCAACGGCCGCCAGCGGCTGGACATGGGGTGACATAAGAGCGGTCAATTATTTCTTGCACCGCTATGAAAGGGCCGAGGTGCCGGAAGCAGTGAAAAACAGGTATGCAGGCGAAATTCGTTTTTTCCGGGCCTTGCTGTATTGGAATAAGGTAAAACAATTTGGTGATGTGCCATGGTTGAGCAGGGACTTAACCGAAAATGACGAAGCCTTGTATTCTGCCCGCACGTCTCGCAAAGTAGTCATGGATTCGGTGCTGGCCGATTTGAATTTTGCGGTTGCCCACCTGCCGGCCACCAATACGGCTGGTATGACGCCGGCTGCTGACAGGGGAAGGTTGCACCAGTATGCTGCCTTGGCGCTGAAAGCCCGTATTTGTCTGTGGGAAGGAACCTTTAGAAAATACCATGCTTTAGGCGATCATGAACCTTTTTTACGCCAGGCAGCGGATGCAGCCCAGGCAGTGATGAATTCCGGTCTTTTTGATATTTATTCCACCGGCAACTCCAACCGGGATTATTACAATTTATTTATTCAGGAAGATCTCACTACCAATAAAGAAGCCATACTGGCCAAAGTATATGTGAAGGATGTATTGACCCACGGCACCGCCCGTACCATTGGTGAAAACAACAATGGCTTCAGTAAGAATTTTGCGCAGCAGTACTTAATGAAGGATGGGTTGCCCACTTCTTTAAGTCCGTTATACAGGGGAGATGATTCGCTGGATGCGGAAAAAGCCAACCGGGATCCGCGGTTTACGCAAACCATTGCCACCAAGAGTTTTGTATTTATTACCAATCCCGCCGGTGCCAACGATACCATCGCCCTTCCACGCATCGGTACCTCTGTTACTTCTACAGGATACCAGATTGCCAAATACCGGTCATCTGATCCGGCGCAGATCAATGCTAACCAAACCACCTTCGACCTGTTCATTTTCCGCTATGCTGAAATCCTGTTGATATATGCCGAAGCCAAAGCAGAACTGGGTGAAGCCGACCAGGCCGTGATAGATGCTACCATCAACAAGCTAAGAGCCCGGGTAGATATGCCCGGTATGGTAGTGGCCAATTTAGTAAAAGATCCAAAGTCTGATTTTCCCGGCCTGGCAGTGCTGATCGATGAAATCAGGCGGGAACGCAGAATAGAACTGGCGCTGGAAGGCCATCGTTTTGATGATCTGCTGCGTTGGAAAGCCGGAGCGCAGATCGAAAAGCGGGAAACCATCCTGGGCATGAAACTGCATCCCGATGTAAAGGCGCAGTATCCTGCCAATCAGGTGAGCAGTATTCAAACTGATGCCAATGGTTATATAAGAGTGTATCCCAACATTGACACCCGCACCTGGAACGACCGGATGTATTATTATCCCGTTCCTGCCCAGGAGTTGTTGTTAAATCCCCAGTTAACGCAAAGCCCCGGTTGGTAAAATAGCTAGAGCAGTCGTTTTTGTTAAAGAGAAAGTATCGGCAATCCCTGCGATTGTTGGGTACTTTCTTCTTTTTTCCTTAAACCCTCATATCAATTTTAATATGCATTTTAGTCTTACTAAACCTACGTCACTTTTTTTAGCAGGTTGCCTGGCATTAGGTTCTTGCACCTCTCCACAAAACCTGACGCAGCTATTTACAGATAAAAATTATGTAACTATTCAACCTTCCGACACCCATCAGGATATTATTCGGAAAGCGGCTAATGTAGTGCCTTCTGAAAGGCAGTTGCGCTGGCAGCAGCAGGAGTTGACCGGCTTTATCCATTTTGGCATCAACACCTTTACGAATAAAGAATGGGGTGATGGAACAGAAGATCCCAAACTGTTCAATCCTACCGCTTTAGATGCCCGGCAGTGGGTGCGAACCTGCAAAGAAGCAGGGATCAAACTGGTTATTTTAACCGCCAAACATCACGATGGATTTTGCCTGTGGCCCAGCCAGTATTCAGAGCATTCCGTCAAAAACAGTCCCTGGAAAGGGGGCAAGGGCGATGTGGTAAAAGAAGTAGCTGAGGCCTGTAAGGAATTGGGCGTGAGCTTCGGTGTTTATCTTTCTCCCTGGGATCGTAATTCCGAACACTTCGGCGACTCTGCCCGGTACAACGACTATTTTATCAACCAGCTAACCGAACTGCTGACCCAATATGGCAAAATAGATGAAGTGTGGTTTGACGGCGCCAATGGCGAGGGGCCCAATGGTAAAAAACAAGTGTATGAATTTAACCGCTGGTATACCCATATCCGGAAACTGCAACCGGAAGCGGTAATAGCTGTGATGGGACCGGATGTAAGATGGGTAGGTACGGAAACCGGTTACGGCAGGGAAACAGAATGGAGTGT
>JAEWAC010000099.1 GCA_023391895.1 Bacteroidota bacterium | reverse complement strand
GTCATACTCCTGCTTTTTTCCATTCGGGCCTTCACCGTTAGCGCCGTCAAACCACTGCTCAAATACGGGTCCGTAAGACGACAATACTTCGTCCAGCTGGTTGGCAAAGATGGTGTTGTATTCCGGTGTGCCATAAGCCGGGTGGTTGCGGTCCCAGGGCGAAAGGTACACCCCAAATTTCAGCCCGTATTGTTTACAGGCTTCGGATAGTTCTTTCAGCACATCGCCTGTGCCGTCTTTCCAGGCACTTTCCCGCACCGTGTGCTTGCTGTATTTACTGGGCCACAGACAAAATCCATCATGGTGTTTGGCGGTGATGATAATACCTTTCATGCCGGCGGCTTTAGCGGTACGGGCCCACTGCCCGGCATCCAGTTGGGTAGGGTTAAACACCTGGGGATCTTCATCGCCATGCCCCCATTCTTTATCAGTAAACGTGTTAGGGCCAAAATGGATAAACATATAATACTCCATTTTTTGCCATTGCAGCTGATGTTCATTGGGCAGAGCTCCATAAGGAGCAGGCGCTTTTGCTTTTTGTGCACTTGAGTTCATGGACAGGCACAAAGAAGCTAAAACCGGTAACAACTTTGTCTTCATTCGTATAGCGTAATGTTGGATGAATAAAACACCTGATGTAATTAATCAGAAAGCTGGAAAATATTACTTTTTTGCCATTCTGCCTTTTTACAAAAAAAATCGAAAGGGCGGAGCCTGGATGTTGTTCCACCAAATGCTGAATCATTAGCAATGGTAAGTTGTGGATATGGGGTTTTGAAAGAAATCATCTTAAGATAAGCCTTTGAAAATTAGCAATGGGTAAAAAGGTTTAAAAGTGGTTTTTGTTGCCGGGGCTGAAGCAGCCAGTTTTAACAATCAGGTTTTTAAAGAAATAGCTTTATTACTTAGGTTTGGTTGTAGGTGCTGCGGCAGGATCTGCTTGGTGAAAACCTGTTGTTTAATTATATGGATCATAAGTTTCTTATTGCATTACCAGTTTTATTGTATGAAGTCCCTTTTATATGGGATTTTGAAAAGAAATTGATCTGGGTTAATAGTATAAATTAAACATTGAAAAAGAAACTATTTATAAAAACATTCATATTGGGTAGTTTGATTTCAGCTTTGGGTTTTTCCGTGCTGGTCCTGCTTCAAAAATATTGATTATCTTTTTTTGTTAAAAAGCAACCCATCCTCGTGTAGCATCTTTTATTTGTGACAAAAATCACGGTCTGCATGTAGGGATTGGTGCAAATTTGCTTTGATAAAAAATGTAAACTATGATGGAGCTACTAAGACAACCCTGGCCCTGGTATGTGGCTGGTGCCATTGTGGGACTGACCGTGCCGGCCCTATTACTGTTGGGCAACAAGCACTTTGGCATATCAGCCAACCTGCGGCATGCCTGTGCAGCCTGTTTCCCGGCCAATGTGAAATTCTTTCAATATGACTGGAAGAAAGAGATCTGGAATTGCTTTTTTGTCGGGGGCATCCTGGTGGGAGCCCTGATCGCGACCACTTTACTTTCCAATCCCATTCCAATTCAGGTCCATCCGCAACTGGTAGCAGAACTCAAGGATTACGGCATTACGACCTATAACCAGTTGCTGCCTCCGGAGATCTTTTCCTTTAAAAGCCTGTTGACCCTTCGCGGCCTGATCCTGCTGGTAGGCGGCGGCTTCCTGGTGGGCTTTGGTGCCCGCTATGCCGGCGGCTGTACCAGTGGCCATTCTATTATGGGACTGAGTAATTTGCAAAAGCCTTCCCTGGTGGCTACGATTTCGTTTATGGTCGGCGGATTCGTAATGGCCAACCTCATTTTACCCTATATCATGAAGTTATAATACTCTTAATCGATTGTAATGAACACTATAAAAACGCACCCCGTTCCTGCTGCAGAAAGGGAAAATATAAATGATGAGCAAACCGATTTTGAGGTACGCTCCCTGGATACCATTTGTATCAACGAATCCAGGCTCCACCATCAGTGGTACCACAACCTGAAGTATGCCATCGTGGGTATCATCTTCGGTATCACCTTTACCAAGGCCGAGATCATCTCCTGGTTCCGCATGCAGGAAATGTTTCGCCTGCAAAGCTTTCACATGTATGGCGTGATGGGTACCGCTATGGTAGTGGGCATGCTCTCAGTCTGGCTAATCAAAAAGTACCAGGTCAGGACCATTTATGGTGAAAAGATCGAGTTCCATCCTAAAAAGCTCCATAAAGGACAGATCTTTGGCGGGCTTATTTTTGGATTGGGGTGGGCCATGACCGGCGCGTGTCCCGGACCTTTATTTGCCCAGATAGGCGCGGGTTTTGGCGTCATTGCCGTGGTTTTAATCAGTGCTGTTGCCGGCACCTGGGTATATGGTTACGTCAGAGAACGGCTGCCCCACTAAATAACGGAACTTCCTTGTTTTACCTAATTGTCTATTTAAAACCTTCAAGCATTATTAGTTGAAAAATTTATCCCTTTGTTCATGAATGTTTGTCATTATAGAATAGTTTTAATGAGTTGCTTCTTTCTTTTGATGCTGGCAGCCAGCTCCGGTAATGCCCATACACAGAAAGACGCAACACCCATCAACCCAATTGCCAGCTATGAGGCCACGCAGCTGCCTTCCTTTCTGATTCAGGATGTCAACGGTAACCTGGTTAACTTCAGCAGCTTTGCCGGCAAAAAAATATTTCTGAATCTTTGGGCGTCCTGGTGCCCACCGTGCCAAAAAGAATTGCCTTCTATAGAAAAGCTTTACCGGTCCGTCAACAAAGAGCAGGTAGCTTTTGTTTTACTGGCGCTGGATGATGATTTTGAAAAATCCAAAAAATATATGCAGTCCAAAGGATTGAACCTGCCCATTTATTATCCGGCACAAGGGCTGCCGCCAGCCTTGCAGGTGAAGGATATTCCGGTTACGTTTATTTTTAATGAAAACAGTGAATTGATGGGAAAAGTGATCGGTGGCGATGATTACGATACGGACTCCTACCGGCGTTTGTTCGGATCCAGGTAGCAGAAAACCTTCAAAAGGCCATATGAATAATTCAATATCTTAACGGGCTGTTGCAGGCATATTGGAGAACAACTCAAACCTTTTAAAAGCCCATATCAACCCAAATAAGATGACACCAAAAGAAAAAATATTTGCCTTTATCAAAAAGCACTGGTTTAACGGGTTATTTTTTACGGCCTTTTTTATTTTGCTTTTTAATACCGACGCAAAAGCATGGGTATTGCAACAATTATTTGTCGTTGGATTATTCAAAGCCGACCTGCAACCGGAAGCCTTGCAGGAAAAAGCGGCGCCGGATAACATGAACCTGAACTTTATGGATGCCCATGGAAAAGTGGTTCCGGTTAGCGATCTGAAAGGAAAGGTCGTCTTCATCAACTTCTGGGCAACCTGGTGCCCACCCTGCCGGGCTGAGATGCCATCCATTCATTCCTTGTACAAAAAACTACAACCGGATGATAACTTTGTTTTTTTGATGGTAGATGTAGATAGCAACCAGGATAAAGCAAAACAATACATGCAGCAGTATGGTTTTGATCTGCCGGTTTATGTACCGGCCGGCCCCATCCCGCAAAGCCTGTTTAACGGAACCCTGCCCACGACCCTGGTTTTTGCAAAAGACGGTAAGCTGGTGATGAAACAGGAAGGCATCGCCAACTATAACACGGATGCCTTCATCAAAAAATTACAACAATTATAAAAGCCTTGATAGCTATACTTTAAAGGTAATCATCAACTTCTGCACCTTAGCAGCTACAGGTCCATGAACTCCCAGGCACTCTGATAAGCATCCCGTTCCTGTGCATAATGGATAAAATCCGCATAAAAGGGTTCCTGCGATAGCGTGGCACTATCCCCGATCACCACCAGTTTTTTCCGGGCCCGTGTCATAGCTACATTCATGCGACGCACTTCGGACAAAAAGCCAATGCTATTATCCGTATTGCTCCGGGCCATGCTGATATAAACAATATCCCTTTCCTGTCCCTGAAAACTATCAATGGTATTAACCGAAAGTTTTCCATTTAATGTTTGCAGATCCGGTACTTGCTGCAATTGTTCTTTCAGTGTTTCTACCTGGTGTTTGTAGGGTGAGATAACACCAATGTTGGGAAAGGTGTCCGGAGTATAATCAGCATTTAATTGCGTAACCAGGGCGGTTAAATGTTTGACCAGCAAATGGGCTTCTTCGGGATTGCTGACGCTGGTATCTTCCCATTTTTCTTCAAAACCGCATCCTGCCGTATCGATAAATACCAACGGATTATCGTCTGCAAACAGCAGCCGGCCGGCAACGGAAGCATGGGCTTTTAACTTTTTTTCGTAAAAGACTTCGGAAGAATAACCCATAATGGTTTCGTGCATGCGGTATTGCTCTTCCAGTAAAACAACGGCTTCGGGATGATGCTGTACGCACTTCTGCAGCAGGGTGTGTTCCAGTCCTCCTTTGGCCGCTTCGACGGATTTGATGGTAGGCGGCAACTGGCAGTGGTCACCGGCTAAAACCACCTTTTGTGCTTTTAAAATGGGGATCCAGCAGGCAGGCTCCAGCGCTTGGCCGGCCTCATCGATCACAACCGTATGGTATTTTAAATGCCGCACCGTGTAATGGTTGGAGCCTACCAGGGTTGCAGTAATCACATGGGCGTTGGAAAGCAGGTCATCTACTATATACTGTTCGGATCGTTCCACTTCTTTATTGATAGCGCGGGCTTCCGCAAAAAGGGCCTTGCGCTGCTCCCTTTCTTCCCGGCCAAAGTTCCGTTTGTATTTATGGGCCAGATCCCTGAATTCGTTGGCCCGTTTCTTCAGCCTTTTGATTTCCTTCATACCCGGGTGTGCCGCCATTTTCTGATCCAGGGTCAAAGACATCAGGCGTTCCGACACCCGGGCCGGGTTGCCCACCCGAACCACGTTCAGACCTTCGTCCGATAATTTTTCGCTCAGCAAGTCAACCGCCGTATTACTGGGGGCTACAACTAATAGCTGTTGGCGGTCCTGTTCCATCATGACTTTGATGGCCTGCACTAGTGTTGTGGTTTTGCCGGTACCGGGAGGTCCGTGTACAATGGCCAGTTCATTGGCTGCTACAATTTTAGCCACGGCTGCCTGCTGAACCGGGTTGAGGTTTAGGGGCGCAGCAGAAGAAGCGGCAGTATGAAAAGTGGGCGTCTTTTCGCCGGTCAGTATTTTCACCAGGTGTCCTTCTTTGCCTTTATCCGCTAACTGAGGCGCCAGCCTGAGCGCCTTTTCCATTTCTTCATAGCTGTTTTCATCAAAAACCGTATCCACCCCCAGCTTGCCGTCACGTGACCAGTCCGGCAGTTCGTCCGTTCTTAATGTAAGCTTGAGGCGGTTGCCGCTGATGTAGGAGATGACGCCTTCTACCCGGTCGTTTTTAGGATCGTGGTTGGAAAACAAAGCCGCTGACATACCAAACCGAAACTGGTGAATCAAGTCATGGTGGGTCGTCCGTTCTATTTCAACCGTCAGGTAGTCGCCCCGGCCCATTTCCGTATCTTTTATGGCCACAGGATACCACGTGATACCGCTGGCCCTTCGTTCGGGTACGGAAAGGGTTTCGGTAAGCTTTTGGTAATAGCGGCGGTCCTCCTCCCGTTCCAGTTGCAGCAGGTGGAGCAACCTCTTGAAATAATCCATCCGGCAAAGGTAATGGCCGCCTCCTGATCTATATCCTATAATACTATTAAAACTTAAGCAAACCTACTTTGCAACAAATGCGATCGTTGCTCCTGATTGAAATCAATGAATAAAACGATTGGTTGAAGTAACAAAATAATGGGTAAGGGATACGGCTTCTACAGAACAACTTTATAAAAGCAGGTGCAGTAATCAATAAAGACTGAACCCCTAATAAGGGGTGAAAAAATGTCCTGCCATTAACCAGTTGTTTGCATTTTCTGATTTATACGCAGCAGGATAAATTCAGCGGGACGCAGCACCGCCATACCTATTTCAATAATCATAACGCCGTCCGCTACATCCTGGGCCGTCATTGTTTGATTCAGTCCCACTTTTACATAAAAAGCTTCTTCCGGTTTTGCGCCCTGCAGTGCGCCCTGCTTCCATTGCTGTGCCAGAAAATTCTCTATCATTACCCTTACCTTGAACCAGGTAGCCATCTCATTAGGTTCCACGGTAAAAGGCATAAGAGCCGTCCTTACAGATGCCACTACCATACTCATAAACCGCCGCACAGGAATATAATGCCATTCGTTGTTATTGCCGGCCAGTGTACGGGCTCCCCAAACTAACACCCCTTTTCCGGTAAAAGCACGGATGGCATTCACCGATTTACCGCTCTGCGGATCTACATTCATCAGCTCCTGATCTCTATCCGAAATCATCAGTGCAGGTGCCTTTACACTATTCAAACTTACATTGGCCGGTGCTTTCCATACGCCGCGGTTGTTGTCTACCTGCGTGATTGCGCCGGCTACAGCAGCCCCGGGCGGCATAACGACGTTTAGCTTTTTAATGGCTTCTTTGGCCCTGACATAATACGGACCCTGTTTTAACCTTTCATCGCTTAGCCGGAGCTTATCCAAGGGGGCAGCTGCAGACAGTATGCCATTAACAATTTGTACATGGCTGATGACCACATCGGCCTCTGCATAGTTGGGTTGAAAGGTGGTGACCAGGTTGGGGAAATAGGCTGCGCCATAATCCAAATGCGAGTTGCCGATACCATTCCGGAAGCTTTCCATGGTTTGTGTGATATGGGCACCGGTTTCGTACACCTCTATAAGGGCAAAACGGTTGCCGGCTGTAGCGCAATGTTCCAGGGTAGCATCCTGAAGCCGGTAATAGTTTTCGGCTGTATCTATATGCTGCCCCTCCGGAAATGCCACCAACGTGGGCTCCGCTAAAGTAGCCATCACCTGCAGCCCGTCCTGAAATGGAGTCACATCCAGCCTTTGTCCAAAATTGGTTTCGCTATACAATCCCACCGAAATCACATAGCAGGGACCGCCCCCATTTGCATAGAACAATTGAATGGCATAATACAGGTTGTGACGCGAAGATCCCGGCGGCACAAAGGCAGCCGTTGCTGTAAGTTGTTGTAATTGCCCCCAGGCATCCACTGCTTCAGTGAGTGTGACGGCGATAGCTTTTTCAACTTCGGCACCACCAAAGCAGGTCTCGTATTCAAACAAAGAAGTAATGCGTTGCGGGATGAGCTTCCGGTTGCGGCCGTCCATACCCATTGCTTTTTCGGTATAGCCAATAAAAACCGGTATGGCGGTTTCAACCGGCTGAATGGAAGGCGGGAACAAGGGTACGCCTTCTATATAAACTTCCGGAACTTTATTAGATGCATCCATAAAAAAGATTTTAAAACCCATATAACCTTACTGAAAATGAACCCGATCCCTCCTGCTCAATGATCATACCTGCGGTTATGGCGCATCAACCTGCAGAACGTTCTATCGCCACAGCATCAACAGTGGCAACTTGTAAGGATCATTGCCGCAAAGCTTCTGTAAAGAGTGTCGCAATAGAAACGATACAAGAAAGACTCTGCAGACATGGGGTTTTAAAAGAGTTGTTGCGTTCAGAAACGGCAGCCATTCATGGCCTTTTTCCGCATCCACCCTCATCTTTTTTGCGTTGCTATTTCCAAGCTTTCTAAAAACAACAACAGGAGAACGGCCAGCCATATACCTGCTTCTTCCTTAAGCTTCAGCTTTTTATATGACGATTTCTTTTTTGACATGCTCATGCTTTAAGTACCGGATTGAATGGTACCCTCCAAACATTATCATAGGCAGATGTCTTATGGGGTATGGGATACAGCGTTACGAAATAGAGCGAAAATTTAAAAATCATGCTGAGAAGAATAAACAAACATAGAGTATAATAAAATTATAATATAGATTTTATAAAAAGAAGCGGGAAACCACGATTTTATTTCAGATCATTTGCAAGGCATCCCCTACTCGTTTTACCTTAGTTGTCTGTCATTTCCAAAGCTTTGGATTTGGCAGCCGGCTTGGCCTGGCGGATCCTATAATTAAGAGTCAGGTTGACCTGCCGTCTTCTGAACTGGTAATTGGCATCGGTATAAAAATTAAAGCCATGAGTTATCGTTCGCATTTTGCGGGTATTGAACAGGTCCAGCACATTCAGGTTGATAGTTCCTTTTCCCTTGAAAACATCTTTACTCATGGAAAGGTCGGCAAAGTATAATGCCCTGCGCCTGCCCTGGGCTGTTTTTTGCGGCGCTTCGTAATTCATTCTTAACTGTACATCAAAATTTTGCACCAGCATAAACCGCGACGTCTGCCGGGCAAACCAGCTGTAGGTAGAGGCTTTGTAATCTTTTTGAATATTACTGCCATCTACATCGGCATAAAAAAAGTTGAAGTTAAAGTCCAGCTTCCACCACTTGAAGGGCGTGTACCCGCTGGTAAACTCTGTTCCGAAAGCCTGTTCGGACAGCAGGTTTTCCGTACGGGTAACCGAATTGCCTTCGGCATTCACTGTTCGGATGCGGTCAATTTTGCCTTTGGTGCTGCGGTAATAAACAGATGAAGTAAAAGAACCTTTGTCAAAGGTTTTGATGTGCCCCACCTCTATGACGTTGCTGAATTCGGGTTCCAGGTCCGGGTTGCCGCTAAAGAAGTTGCGGCTGTCTGAAAAAGTAACATAAGGACTCAGGTCGTTATAAAAAGGCCGTCTGACCCTGCGGCTGTAGCTCAACTGCATGGCATTTTCCCTGGCCATATCCAGGGTGATATGGGCGCTGGGAAACAGATTTACATAGTTTCTCGGGTTGACCTGGTGGGTTTCTCGCAGAGTGGTTTTTACATCGGTCCACTCCGCCCTGAGTCCCGCCTGGTAGGCTAGTTTTTTATGCTTGTTACCCAAAATGCTATAAGCTGCATGAATGTTTTCATCATAAACAAAAATGTTGTCCAGCCCCGGCAAAGGAACATAGGCCCCGGAAGTGTTTTGCTGGCTGACAACATAATCATTGACCATATTGCGAAAACTGCTTCTGACGCCCGTTTCAAATTTGCCCTCCTGGCCTAAGGGTTTGATATAGTCAAACTGAAACAACCATTGCTTTTCAAATTCATCGTTCAGCGACTTTTGCAGAATGCCCTTTTCAGGCGCTGCTGTCCCGTCGGGCAGATAGCTTTGCTGTGTAAACAACTGGTCGGAGTTTTCCCAATAGTCAATATATTTTACCTCCGCCACCAGTTCGTGGCCTTTTTGGGCAAACATCCTTTTATAGCTGATGGAATACTCGGAATTGGGTTCAATCTCATCTTCATCCTGGCGGCGCAAGGTCACACCCGTTAAGTTGGAGGGGTGGAACAGGTAATCTTCATAACGGATGTCGGTGATCCGGTTGCCCTGGCTGCGGCGGTACAGGGAAGATGCCGTCAGAATGCTTTTTTCATTAAAATAATAATCAAGACCACCCCGGATATTGTTGTTAAAACCGGTAAAGGTGCCGTTGTTCTGCTGCTTCAGGATAAAGGTGGTATCAGCCCCGTAAAACTCCTGGTACAAAGAACCGCCACCCGGCTGCTTACGGTATGCAATGCCATAATTGATAAAAAAGTTGAACCGCTTGTGACGGTAATTAAAATTAGCGGCGGCCCCCAAATTGGTGGGATAACCCGTTACTACTTCTACGGAGCCGTTAAAACCTTGGGTCTTGTCTTTTTTCAAAATAATATTGATGATACCTGCCATGCCTTCTGCTTCGTACCGGGCCGAAGGATTGGTAATGATCTCTACTCGTTCCACCATATTAGCCTGTAACTGTTGCAAGCCGCTGCCGCCTTTGATACTGACCAGTCCCGAAGGTTTGCCATCAATTAGTATGCGCACATTATCACTGCCCCTGAGTTTTACATTGCCTTCCGGATCAACTGAAACTGATGGAATATTGGTTAAAATATCTGAAGCAGAACCGCCGGCATTGGCCAGATCCTTACCAACATTGAATATTTTTTTATCCAGCGATAATTGCATGGTGCTTCTTTCGGCCTGCACCACAACCTCGTCTAAAGTACTGGCCGTGGCTACCAGTTTGAATACACCCAGGTCCAGCAACGGCTTGTTTTCCGTAAGGGTAAATACAGCCGACTTATATGTTCTAAACCCCATAAACTCTACCTCTGCATAATAACCGCCATAAGGCAATGCTATGGAAAAGCTGCCAGAGTCGGCCGTTAAGCTGCCATCAACCAGTTCTCCATTCCGGCTGTTATAAATACTGACGCTGGCGGAAGCCAATGGCATGAGGGAAACCGAATCCAGCACTTTACCTTTCACCATGGCTTTTTCAACGGATTGGGCAGCCGTACTGCACCAGAAGAAAAGTGAAAAGAGAATCAACAGAAAAGTTCTATTCCGTAATACAGGCAGGTAAACATCTTTGTACATAAGCAAGGGTTTGGGTCATTGACTCCGGAAAGTAAAATAAATCATTATCCTATGCTTTAGAAAAAAAACTTACGTAAAAGGCCGGCTTTTTCTGCTGAGGCTGACCGCACTTTCAGGATAAGGTTTTTGTTTAATATTGTGCGGCAGGAGTTGGATCCAACCAGTGCTTTAAAATTCGTTTCCGATTCTATAAAAAAGAAACAGGAAGTATCCTTTTAAATGCCCATATTTAATTCATTGATGACTTTGAAGTGCAGGTATGGGTTTTTGAAACACTTTTAAACAGTAACAGCATGCAAAAAACGGATCTCATCAAAACACAGGCATATATCAATGGCCAGTGGATGGCAGCTGGCAGCGGAAAAACTTTTGATGTAATAAACCCGGCTACCGGCGAAGTAATAGCGGCGGTACCCGACATGGACCGGGCAGATGTACGCAAAGCTATTGATGCCGCCGCCGCCGCCTGGCCGGCTTACCGCGACCTGACGGCCAAAGAACGGTCGGCTCTGCTGCGCGACTGGTTTAACCTCATGATGGAGCACCGGGAGGCGCTGGCCTACCTCATGACCATTGAATCGGGCAAGGTTATGACTGAAAGCCTGGGTGAAGTGGCGTATGGCGCTTCGTTTGTAGAGTGGTTTGCCGAAGAAGCCAAACGTACCTATGGTGATGTGATTCCACCGCATACCAAAGACCGGCGACTGGTCGTGATCAAGCAATCGGTAGGTGTGGCGGCTGCTATTACCCCCTGGAACTTTCCGCTGGCCATGATCACCCGCAAAGTAGGCCCGGCTTTGGCGGCCGGCTGCCCGGTGGTGATCAAACCACCATCTGAAACACCGCTGACCGGCCTGGCGATTGCTTACCTGGCCGAAAAAGCAGGCTTTCCTCCGGGTGTTTATAATACCATTACCTCCGCCCACAGCAGCGAAGTGGGCAAAGAATTGTGTGAAAATCCCAAGGTCCGCAAGCTTTCTTTTACCGGCTCCACGCCGGTTGGTAAAATATTAATGCAGCAAAGTGCCGCTACTTTAAAAAAGCTATCGTTGGAACTGGGCGGCAATGCTCCTTTTATTGTGTTTGAAGATGCTGATATAGATGCAGCTGTTAAAGGTGCCATCGTTTCCAAATACCGGCACAACGGCCAAACCTGTGTTTGTGTCAATCGCATTTTGGTGCAGGATGCCGTGTACGATACTTTTGTCGAGAAATTCACCCGGGCCGTGCAGAATTTAAAAACCGGCGATGTGCTGGACAAAGAGGTACAGGTGGGCCCGCTGATCAACGATAAAGGTTTGAAAAAAGTACAAGAACACATTGCAGATGCGGTGGCAAAGGGGGCTAAAATCACCACTGGTGGAGTGCCTCTTAAGGGATTGTTTTTTCAGCCCACAGTACTGGCCGAGGCGAAGCCGGATATGATCATTGCAAAGGAAGAAGTGTTTGGACCGGTCGCTCCCATCTTTCGCTTTTATACCGAAGAAGAAGCCATTCGAATGGCCAATGATACCGAGTACGGGCTGGCGTCTTATTTCTACAGCAAAGATGTGAACCGTTGCTGGCGGGTGGCAGAAGCACTGGAGTATGGCATGGTGGGCATCAACGAAGGACTGATCTCAACCGAAGTGGCACCGTTTGGTGGTATCAAGGAATCCGGCTTTGGACGGGAAGGCTCCAAATATGGCATGGAGTATTTTATGGAAATAAAGTATCTGTGTTATGGCGGCGTAGATAAACAGTAAGAACAGGTAATGAACGCACTAGTGGTTGATAGAACAGGAAATACGTATATGGACTTTTTAAAAAGTTGAGCTATACAAATGCTATTCAATGCTTAAGTATTTCATTCCCTATGATCTGCTACCGGAATCAACATTGATCACAACAGGAAATTATTAATAACGAACATGGAAATTGGAATTTGCACTTTTGCCGATGTGGGTACGCACCCGATCACCAAAGAAACCATTGCACCGCATCAGCGCCTGCGCAACCTGATGGAAGAAATAGAACTGGCCGACCAACTGGGGCTGGATGTTTTTGCCGTAGGCGAACACCACCGGCCGGATTATGCCGTTTCTGCCCCGGCGGTGATCCTGGCTGCGGCTGCGGAGCGCACCAAAAACATCAAGCTGTCCAGTGGTGTTACGGTCTTAAGTTCCGACGACCCGGTACGAGTGTACCAGCAATTTGCCACGGTAGATCTTTTATCAGCCGGGCGGGCCGAGATCATGGCCGGTCGCGGCTCTTTTATTGAATCCTTTCCGCTTTTTGGCTACGACCTGCAGGATTATGACACGCTGTTTTCAGAAAAACTGGAGATGCTGGTGCGCATCAATGAAAAAGAACGAATCAACTGGCAGGGAAAACATACCCAAACCATCCAGGACCGGGGAGTTTATCCGCGGCCTTATCAGGAAAAACTGCCCATTTGGGTGGCGGTAGGTGGTACACCGGAATCCGTAGTGCGGGCTGCGGAATATGGCTTACCTATGACACTCGCCATTATTGGAGGCATGCCGGCCCGCTTTGCGCCATTTGCGCAGCTATACCGGGATGTGTATCAAAAAGCAGGACATGATAAGGCCCAGTTGCAGCTTTGCATCAACTCCCATACTTATATTGCCGATACGGCGCAACAGGCGCGGGATGAGTTTTTTCCGCCCTATGCTGAAGTGATGTCCCGTATTGGCAGGGAAAGAGGCTGGCCGGGCATGAACCGGCAGCAGTTTGATGCCTCCACCGGATCGCAGGGGGCCTTACTGGTAGGCAGTCCGCAACAGGTGGTTGACAAAATATTATATGAGTACGAGCTGTTTGGCCATACCCGTTTTCTGGCACAAATGAGCATTGGCGCTTTGCCGCACCAACAGGCCCTGCGTACTATAGAGCTCCTAGGTACCAAAGTGGCGCCGGAAGTAAAAAAACATACCGCAGGCAAAAAGGCCGGCACCGTAGAATAAGGTAATTGAAGATTGGTTGTAAATGCTTTCCCATTCGTACATGTAGATAGATGCGCCCTGGTCATGTACGATGTGAAAGCTGCCAAGTTTGATTAGACCTGCAATCTTTCTTGATCCATATGGACTTTTAAACCAATTTGACAATGGGCCTATTCTTTTAAACAAGCTTCAATATGAAATTGATATTAGTATCATAATTTGGTATTCACCATTAACGAAAGGATTTCATAAAGTTGAAAACGAGTGATTATAAATACAACTTTTTCAAAAGTCCATATGGTTTTGCTTATTATTGATTCCACCCATCTAAAAAGCGTATGCAATTTTGCAACGGATATTTTTTTCTGCCGCTTTTTATACAACATCTTTAAAAACCCATAAGGCAAACATTTAGCTTTTCTAATTGATCTCTAATAAAACTTTAAGTGTCCAGTAGTTCTTTTAGGTAAGTTTTCTATAACTTCGTTGCGCTTGCTAATGTTTATTGTATCAACCCAATTAAATAAACTTAACAACAGCCCAACGACTCGATGAAAAAAACCGGAACCGGTATATATTTGGTTTTGCTGCTGCTGGCAATGACTTTGCAGGCATTTGGCAATGTAAAAACAGAGGCAACCCCTGCTTCTGGCCAAGTCGGTTCCCGTTATTCCCCCATTCATGCGTTCAATCTCACACCGGAACCCGGCATTTCTTTGCTGGAAGAACTAAAGAATTATTCTGAAGAAGAATCCTATGAAGTTCGGTACCGGCCAGGCAAAAAAACCAAATACAAATTTTTAGTACAGAACCTGGGCTTCAGGCACCTGTACAAAAAAAGCAGTGTCCGGCTGGTTACACGGTGTAATAATATTGTTGTTGTAAAAACCGGAAATTTCTACACGAATTACTACTGTATTATCCGGCCAGCCTACTACACCTTTCTCTTCCGGCTCAGTCCTTTTTAAATCAGCCTTTGTTTTTTCCTGTTCTTTTTTCTTAGACGATCTGCGCTAAGCAATCGTGTATTGTTCATACGCAACCGTATGCACCGGCGTTGGCATGTTCAACTGTCGACAGCCTAGTTATTACTATTTGTTTAAAAACCCAATCAACTATATGATTTCTGATTCTTTCAGGAGGATGCTTCCTCTTGCATATGTATTTTTTGCCGCCTGCTCTGTAAAAAGTCAATCCGATGCGCCCACAGAAAAACAGGAATTGCCGGTAGCCCAGCTGGTAACCAAAGACACAGCCTTGCAACAGGCCTATGTAGCCGATATACAAGCCCTACGCAATGTAGAAATTCGCAACCGTGTAACCGGCTTTCTGGATAAGGTGTTTGTAGATGAAGGGCAAAGCGTGAAAAAAGGTCAGCCCCTCTTTTTGATTTCCAACCATGAATACAAAGCGGCAGTGGCCAGGGCCAAAGCCAACCTGAACAGCGCCCTGGCGGAAGCCAAAACAGCCGAACTGGAAGTGGCCCGCATCCAGCTGCTCGTAGACAAAAAAGTGATTACCGCACCGGAACTGGAAATGGCCCGCTCCCGGCACAAAGCCCTGCTGGCTAAGGCCGACGAAGCCCGCTCTGCCCTGGAGGATGCACAAACCCAGTTGTCGTACACCCTGATCCGGGCTCCTTTTAATGGCATCATTAACCGCATTCCCTTAAAAG
>JAEWAC010000093.1 GCA_023391895.1 Bacteroidota bacterium | reverse complement strand
GCTACCGGGTGCTGCTGAACCAGGACAAAGACATTCAGGCCGATGTCCTGGTAGTGGTAGTGGACGCCAATAACCTGAAACGCAACCTGCTGTTTTGTACCCAGATCATCGACCTGAAAAAACCGGTGGTGATTGCCCTCACCATGTTGGACCTGGCCAAGAAAAAAGGCATCCAGATTGACCTGGCCGAACTGGAGCGGGAGTTAGGTGTACCAGTGGTCGCCATTAACCCGCGCAAGCAAAAAGGCATTCCCCAGCTCAAAAAAGCCATTGAGCAAACGGTTCATCACCTGTACCAGGCGCCCGCCCGCGACTTTATCGACAACAAATCGCTGGCAGCAGGCCCCATCCAGGAGCTTCAAAAGCTCATACCGGGGGCGAGTGACTATGCCGCCATACACTACCTGACCAACCACGAAGAATTTCAACTGGACAACGACCTGCAGGAAGCCATAGAAAGCGTAGAGCAGCGCCACCAGTTTAACCCGACCAAAACGCAGGCTACCGAAATCATGCAACGCTACAGCCGCATCAAGCATATTATGCAGGTGTCTGTAGCCGAACCCGATCCGCTGGAGCAAACCCTGCTGACCGATAAGCTGGACAACGTACTGCTGCACCGCCGGTGGGGTTACCTGATCCTGCTGGGCGTTTTGTTCCTGATGTTTCAAAGCGTGTTTTTGCTGGCGCAATACCCCATGGAGTGGATCGAGGTGGCTTTTTCGGCCATCAGCGGCAGGCTTTCCAACCTTCTGCCCGAGGTGTGGTGGAGCGACCTGCTGGTGAACGGCATCATCGCCGGCCTGAGCGGCATCTTGGTTTTTGTGCCGCAGATCATGATCCTTTTTGGCCTGATTACCTTATTGGAAGATACCGGCTATATGGCCCGCATCTCTTTTTTAACGGACCGGCTCATGCGGAGTGTAGGCCTGAACGGCAAAAGCGTTATGCCCCTGATCAGCGGTTTTGCCTGTGCCGTACCGGCCATTATGAGTGCCCGCAGCATTGAAAACCGCAAAGAACGCCTGCTGACGATCCTGGTGACGCCCCTGATCAGCTGCTCGGCCCGGCTACCGGTTTACGTGATTTTAATTGGACTGGTGATTCCCAACACCTACTACTTTGGCTTTTTAAGCCTGCAGGGACTGGTGATGATGGGCTTGTATTTGCTGGGACTGGTGATGGCGCTGGTAGTTTCTTCTGTGGCCAAGTGGTTTATTCACATCAAAGAAAAAAGCTTTTTCATTCTGGAGCTGCCCACTTACCGGGCGCCCCGGTGGAACAACGTGGTGCAGACCATGATCGGCAAAGCCAAGATATTTGTGTTTGAAGCCGGTAGAGTGATTATGGTGATCAGCCTGATCCTGTGGGCCTTAAGCTCCTATGGACCCGGCGACCGGATGGAACAGATAGATAGCCATTACGCAACCGCCCTGCAAGCCCATGCCGGCCCCACCGATGAACTGGAAAAAGAACATGCCACGGCCCGGCTGGAAAACTCCTATGCCGGCCTGCTGGGCAAATCCATTGAGCCGGTGATCAGGCCACTGGGCTTTGACTGGAAAATGGGAATTGCCATTATTACCTCCTTTGCCGCCCGGGAAATTTTTGTGGGCACCATGGCTACGCTGTATAGTGTAGGCGAAGAAGAGGAAGGCATGCTGCTGCGCGACAAAATGCGGGCAGCGAAGAACCCGGACGGGACCCCCGTTTATACCATGGCCACCGGCTTGTCGCTCATGATCTTTTATGTATTTGCCATGCAGTGTATGAGTACGCTGGCGATTACCAAAAGAGAAACCAGGAGCTGGAAGTGGCCCGTTATTCAACTCACCTATATGACCGCCCTGGCCTATGTAATGAGCTGGCTGGTATACCAGCTGTTTGCTTAATTAAATTTGGCGGCGTCCGGCGCTGGCTGCCAGTGGTCTTTCGGCTCAAAATGGTTCCACAGCAAAGCAGCAATTTTACGGGTCAGCTGCCAGGCTTCGTTATTATCATTCCAACTTATGTCCTGGTTGTTTTTGGTGCTGATGCAAAAAACGTATTGGCTGTTTGGTCCTTTTACCAGAACCACCTCGCTGCGCGACTCATTGACCGCGCCATTTTTACTGAATACCGTGGCATAAGGTGGTATTTGAGAAAGGCTGACAGCGTCCCAGTAGTTTCGGTTGAGGCTGCGCAGCATGCGGTCGCTGGCTCCTTTTGACACCACCTGGCCGTTGTAGATATTTTCCAGCAGGGTAGCCATTTCACGCGGCGTGGTTTGTCCCCATCCGTAGCGGTTCCGGTCCGCCTCCCGGCCAGGCGTTCGCGAATTGACCCGGGTGCTTTTAAAACCCATACTGTCCAGTAATTCATTAATGCGGGTACCGGTGCCGGCCAGGCTTTGGAGCCACAGGCTGGCGGTATTGTCGCTCATGGTCAGCATCAGCATCATTACCTTACTTAATTCTATTTTTTCATCCTGCTTAAACGAACCCAGTATATCCACGCCGGCATACAGCAACGAGTCCCGGTACTGCAGCACCTGGCGGTACGACAGTTCGTCCCGGTTGATCTTGTCCATCAGCCCTACGAGTATGGGAATTTTAACCATGCTGGCGGTCGGAAAAACCGTATCGGCATTGATGGTCACCACCTTGCCCCGGTTAAGGTCTTTGACATACACACCAATCGTACCCCGGTGGTCCCGGATCAAGGTTTCTATTTTTCTTTGTAAGCGGGCATCTGTTTTTTGCGCCTGCACCCAACCCGTAAGCAGGAACAGGTAAAAGAGCAGCATCCAAGCTTTGGTCATCCTATCTTTTGTTTTATAGTTATGTGGGGTATATGGGGTTTTAAAAGACTTTTATAGGGTATATCAAAAAGTCGAAGCGGCTCCGGTGGGGCAGGGCCGCTCAACTCTTTCAAAAACCCATATCACCAGCGCCCTTGCAAAAGGGTTTTATAAAGGCTTGTTACCCATTTTCATATAATCCAGCACCAGGTAGCAAAAGGCCTTGATGCCGGTTTTCATGCCGCTTTCGTCAATAAAAAAATCCGGGGTGTGGTGCGGTGCCGAAGTTTTGGGATCTTTACCCGCAGGCATGCCGCCCAGGTAAAAAAACAAGGAAGGCACCTTATCGGCAAAAAAAGAAAAGTCTTCTGCGCCGGTTACCGCATCCATGACCACCGCATTGTTATTGGTAGCTCTGTTGAGCGAGGGCAGCATTTTTTGGGTCAGCGCCGGGTCATTATAAGTCACCAGTGTTTTGGAAACAAAGGCCACTTCGGCGGTAGCACCCGAGGCTTCGGCTATGTTTTTGGCGGTACGTTCTACCCGTTGCCATACGTCTTTCTGCATGTCTTTGTCCAGGGTGCGGATGGTGCCAGCCAGCGTGGCTTCTTCCGGAATAATGTTTTCCCGCACACCGCCTTTAAAAATAGTAGTGGAAATCACCACCGCATTTTTGGTCAGTTCCGATTGGCGGCTGACAATAGTTTGCAAACCTTCAATGATCTGTGCGCCAATCATAACCGGGTCTATTCCCAGCCAGGGCTGTGCCCCGTGCGACTGCTTTCCTTTGATTTTGATAGTAAACCAGTCGGCCGCCGCCATCATGCCTTTCTCCCGGTACTTGATTTGTCCTACCGGTGTTTGCGCATTGATGTGCAGGCCAAACATCACATC
>JAEWAC010000072.1 GCA_023391895.1 Bacteroidota bacterium | reverse complement strand
TCGTTGCCTATGGTATTGGTCTTGGGCTCTTTCTGGGCACCGGAAGAAATGACAAAGTGCATGTCGGTTTTTGCCACGCCTTTATCAAACATGGCGCTCAGGTATTTCTTCAGCCCCTGGCGGATGTCTTCGGTTGTGGCCAGTCCTTCATAAGCCAGCGATTCACCAAAGTCTTTTGATACAATTTCCCAGCGCTTTTGGGCATCCATGTTGATGACAAACGAGTTGAAGCCGGTGGCACCCACTTCCACCACGCCCCGTAGTTTGCCGTTCACCGGCTTTTCCGGTACATAGTTAAATTCCCGTACTTCCGCATTACCGGTAGTGGAAGTCGTAGTGGTATTATTGTTCTGGGCTGTGTCCGCCTGGGTGCCGCGCGTATTGGCCAGCTCCGTAGCGTTGTCCTTTCTGATTTGTTCGAAACGGGGCTTCAGCGCAAAAAAGGCCAGTATGGCAATAATCAAAACAACGACAATTACTCCTGCTGGTTTTAGTTTCATCTTTAATAGTTTATAATTATTTTAAATAATGATGATATGCTCTCTGTCATCATGAATTGCAGCTTGTCTCTGCCGGAGTGCCGCTGCCCTATTGATTGGCCATCGTGATCACCACGACCCTTCCGCCTTCTTCGTTGGACAGAAGCAGTTTTTTGCCATCCGTTATATCCACCATAGTACCAACCGGAATCTCTTTATCTTCTGTCAGGTCTTTCAGCGATGTTAGCTTTTGATTCACCAGCACCCACTTGCCCTGGTGAAACGTAAAATAGCCCACTGGCACTTTCTGCTCTGCCGTCAGCTTTTCATTGCGCACTACATTCCGGTTTACATGCCATTGAAACAGATACTGGTTGTTGTACACCATCAGGCGGTGGTTTTCGGGTTTCCATACCGTGGGTTTGAACTGGTAATACAGGTCGAGCACCGGTAAAGAGCCTTTTACAGGTGTGCCGCAAAAGGGACATCTGGGTGCGGTAGTATTGTCAAATACAAACCACTTTTGGAGACACCCCTTATTGCCGCAGGGCTGCATCAGGTCGGTGGTCTTGAGCAACGCCTGTTCCCAGGCATCGGCATTGGGCCGCTGGTTAGGACTGTGCAGCCCGGTAATAAAGGCCTGATCAAACAAAGCTTTCAGGTAAGGTCCCGTCAGCGTATAGGGCAGTTTGGCCACATCCGCCCAGGGCAGGGACCACTTGGAAACCTGATCGATCCTGGGCCGGTTAGAGGGATCGGTGGGATGTTCAATGAATAAGGCCTTTTCACCCATCGACAACAGATCATCCTCTTCCGTATTCAGCGAATGAACCTTACTACCTTTCAGCGGATGCCGATAAAGCAGGTACATATAGATCATCACGGCCAATGCATGCAGGTCCGTGGTGCGGTTGGCGTGCTTGCGAACCGGATCCCGGATATCCAGGTGCTTGGTCGACAATACTTCAGGTGCGATAAAGTCCGCAGTGCCAATCACATCCGGCGGAAACAAGCCTGGTACCACCAGGCCATCAATATCGATAATGGTGGCCGACTTGCTCACCGGGTCGATCAATACGTTTTTATACGAAAGGTCGGAATGGGCCAGGCCTGCCGCGTGCAGCCGCTTGACACCCCGTGCAATTTTCACACAGATCTGGAAGTAAGACAGCCAGTTGCCTAACTCACTTTCGTCGAGCCGCAAGCTAAATTGTGGATGTCGGAACTTGGCTGAGGCAAACCACAAACCTTGTTTTTCCTTTCCTTTGATGCCTTCGCTGTTCGCATAGCCTTTTTTAAAAAAGAAGTTTTTATTGTAAGCCGGCACGATCAGACCGACCTTTCCGTCTGCCTCTACCATATCGGTTGGCCAGCAATACAGCTCTTTATAATAATCGCCCCCTTCCCGGTTGAAAAAGCTGTCATAGTACTGCGTTACTATTTTTTTCAACCGCTCCCTGGAGTTAAAGTCCTGCTTGTCACGGTAAAACGCTACCACATAGGACTTGTCAGGGCCGAAATAAACGTCTTTCATGCCGCCCCGCATCGGCTCGCCATTGTCCACATAGGAGTAGGTTTTACCCGGATGGATAACCGACGGCACCGTTTTGATATTTGGTTGCGCACTACCTGAAAAGCTGTTTAAATAGCTCACTTCAATGTTTGTTTATAATTTTTACTGACCTCATGGATCATCCACTCTAACTGCTTATAACACTGATAACAAAGGGCTTTGCTCCTATCACTTCCCAATAGGTTTTAAAACACGATAGCCAGGGTTCTATCGTCGTGATTGCCGGGGCTCCAAAAATCCATCCACTGGGAAAACTGTTGCTCGATCTCTTTGTTTTCAACGCTGAGTTCAACTTTCACCCCTTCTTCATTTTTCCCGTTCAGGTCAGCTAAAAACGCCTGCCACTTTTTGATGTCGCCCAAAGCAGATTCCACTACAAACTTGGCATCATAGATACCATCCGACATCATGAAGAGGTACGAAAAGTCTTCTATCAGCTTAAAGCCAAACCGGGTGGCAAACTTTTCATTCTGAAAGATCTCCGGCATGGTAATAAAACGGGTGCCTCCGCCAAATTCCCCCACGTCTAGCCAGTTCATCAGGATCACTTCCGAAACATCTCTGTTGAGCACCACAATCGGGCAGTCACCCACCCCAAAGGATAACACTGCATAGCCGCATTCATATTTTTTTAATAGGGTAAAGATGAGGGTGCTGTTCAGGTCTTTTAAGGAAACACCTTGTTCGGCAGCAAAGGCCGCCAGCTTTTTATGCACCGTTAAAGCCGCTTTTCCCAGGTTGTTGTATACAAAATGGTTCAGCTTCTTTTGAATGTCTTTTTCCCCATTGGCCTGTTGTTGCAGCAATCCGTCCAGCTCTTTCAGGCTTTCCATGGAAGCTGGGTCGCTGAAGTAGGCCACCACACCCTGACAGGCCATGGCAGAACCTTTGCGGGAAATTTTGGCACTGCCGGCCCCATCCGCCACCACAACAATGCTCCAACCGTTTTCCAATTCCTTAAAAGCAAAATCATCCTCCCGGAATGAACCAACGTTGGCATGCGCCCGGCCTCGCTTGGAGGAAACCAATAGGTGCCGGTCATTCAAGGGTGCAAACACCGTTACATTATCTTCTTTCCAGAATGGGTCAGAGCGGTCGCTCTCCACATTTTTCCACAGGCTTTTAGGGTCAGGATTGATGATGAGGGTCATGACCTTTTCGTTGTAAGGTGCTTCCGGCGGCTGACCGTCCAGCTTAAAGCGAAAACTAAATTGGATGTCCCCGCTTTTGGTAGGCACACCGGTAATCTGCTTTGTTTGTTCGTCATAGCGTAACCCGGCTTCTTCCAGTCCTGCAAATTCAAAAGCAGTAATGTCCCTCCAGTTCCATTTTTCCAAATCAAACAAGGTTTCATAAGGTTTGCCAACCGTGGCATTCAAGATCCGCACGGGTTGCTGCACAATATCTGCGATCCTGTCTTCCATTTTCCACCTGGCCATAAGCGCTTGCTGGTTTTGAATGATTGCCTCGATTAACACCCTGTTTTGTTCGTCCTCTAAAAAGCGGTTGAACAAATCGGTGCGGTGAGCAGGTATACTGATATGGTGGTTTTTAAAAAGTTGGGTTACAAAGCCTTTATTATCCCTCATTGTTACTGCATTGCTTCTATTAAGAACAAGGCAAAAAGAAACAAAGCATTTTTCACCCTGCCCGGCTCGGGTATACTTTATACAACAATATTCAACTCAGCAGGTGGTGGCGGCAGCTCGCTCAGGCCGGTCACCTCCTTTCCGCCGTCTTCTACCCTGGTTGAAGTCACCCCAATAGAAGCGGTAACCCAGGTAAAGAACTTTGAAATGCTTTGACTGTCCGCCGTATCCAGGCTCACCACGTTTTCTGTAATCTGTTTCAAAAGGTTGGAATCTGCACCACTGCCAGCGGCACAGGCAACCGTATAAGCCGTTTTGCGTTGTTTAAATGCTTCCAGTCCGCTTTGCCAGTCATCGGTAGGGATACCATCTGTCATGATAAAAACCAGCGGCTTCCAGTCACCTTTTTGTTCTGCGGTTGTTTTGGTGACCTCGTTATCAATACAGGTCGATACCAGTTTCAGGGCTTCGCCCAGTGCGGTCGTGCCACTGGCCTTGATATCCACCATTTGAAAAGAAGCCAGATCGGTCAGCGGCACCACCTGTTTGGCTGTACTATCAAAGGTAATAATGCTGATGTAAGCCGTTTCAATTGCCTGAGGATTTTGCCGTAAGGAACTAATCATTACTTGGACCCCATTTTTAACTGCTTCGATCGGCTCGCCGGTCATGGAGCCGGACGTATCTAGTAACAAATAGACAGGTAATCTTCTCATTTTTATAAGTGTTTAATATTGAATTGTTAGGCCAGGAAAGCCACCCGAATGTGGATACAGGCCCATCAAGCTCAGTTGGACAAAAGTTCCTGCAAATCCTGCGCCTAGCTGAAACCGGAATTCAGATCCCTATAATTTTTTTCCTTTTAGCTCCCCAGGAACTAAAAAGGGAAACAAAAGGCCCTGCCTGAGAAACCTTCTGTACAACCAACAGATACTTAAAGCCAATGCCATTAATAAAGATTCAGTTTAATGTATAACCGCATAACCAGGACAATAACCTGTTCCCAGGAAGTTTTTAGAAACTTTTTAGCTCTGCGAATCCAGTAACTGGATAAAAGAATCTACTTAAAACTGAGGTGGCCTGCTTTTTTCAGGCCGGAGACTTGCATAAATTAGCAAGTTGAGACGCTAAAAAACAAAGAAGCCCCGGCGCAAGTACGATGCGTTTTTTTAAGCAGAAGCTGTTAGCATGACCGCCGCTGGCAGGTCTGTGCCGGAGATTACCCGCTCTTTAGGCATTGGAGAAAACGTCAATTACCGGTGGCGCAAGAAAGCGTTGGAAGGCCCCCAAGTGATTACAGGAGCCTCAGAGCAAACAAATTCTTCTAAGAGCTTTTCTAAAAATAGTTTATTGATTTTCAGTAGAGATAGAGAATAGGGATAAAGTAGAGAAGGGAATCAGTTTTGCGGTTAAAAGAGGTGAAAAATTGTTGGATATGCAAACTCTTTTTTGGCTGACTGATTCCCAGTGGGATGAAGTGAAGCTGGTTTTGGAACCCAAAGGAGCGCAAGCGAAAGCATCAACTACAGGTGGTGGTCAGCGGCCTTGTTTACCTGCTGGAAAATGGTTGCAAGTGGGACCGGTTACCGCCCGAGTACGGCCACTATAAGCGTGTGTGGTACTACTACAACAAGTGGATGATCTTTGGCGTACTGGAGAAGTTGCTTTCTGTGCTGAACCAAAAGGTACGCATGGAGCAGGGAAGAGCAGCGGAGCCCAGTTTGGTGATGGTGGATTCTCAGTCAGTGAAAACGCCTGCTTTTTCAGCAGCGGAAGTGGGCTACGACGCAGGCAAAAAGATCAAGGGCCGAAAGCGGCATATTGCCACCGATACCCAAGGCCATGTGATGGCGGCAGGCGTCACCGCTGCCTCCGTGCATGACAAGACTGGAGCCAGAACCCTTCAGGCCGATGTGGACGATTTAAGCCGTGTCCAAAAGGTGATTGCCGATGGCACTTACCGGGGTGTTCCGCCCTTTACGGCACAAGGCAGAATCGAGTGGGAAATCGTAGAGAAGAAAGCCACTGGCGGAAGATTCAGGGTGCTGTCCAAAAGATGGATCGTGGAAAGAACCTTTGCCTGGCTCGGCAATTTCCGTCGCATGGCAAAAGATTATGAGAAGACCATCCACATGGCAAAGGCCATGATCATTATGAGCGCCATCGTCATAACCCTCAGAAAACTAAGAAACTATTTTTTAGAAAACCTCTTAGATGAGTTTATTGGAGCATCTGGCGCTTCAAGGTTGGCTGCTGGAGATGGAAACAGATATGCCAATTAAAAGCAGAGCCCCTGGAGACTGGAACGTTCGAAAGCTGGATGATGCCCAAGGGTCGATAACTTTGAGACCTTCAAGCGGTATTATAGTACCTGCAGGAAACCCTTGCCCTAAACTACCAAAATCCAATGCAATATGAAAATCTCTATTTTTATTCTTTAACCAAGCAAGTCTACTGTCCATTAATACTGGTACACCTCAAGTGGATGCCTTTTGTGATGGGATCGACTACGCTGCCCTAAACTTTAGAGGGAAGTTTACACAAGATAACGGTCGGTCGCCCTGCTTCCATCCTTCCCTGCTGCTGCGTCTGTATTTCCATGGCTATTTAAACAGCATCCGCTCTCGCAGGCTAGCGTGTGTGTGCATCCGTCATATGGAAGTCATGTGGCTGAGTCATACCTTATGAACATTTAGCAACTGCAGTACAGTAAAACTATGCTTTTACAGCCCCTGAAAGCCAACTTACCTTTATGAACACCCAGCTACTACTTTACATAGGATACTGATGTTATGGGCAGCTTTGTTTATGGAAAATACTGCTCGTTGATCAATATCCACGAAGAGAAATGGGCTTGAATGCGGTCAATCCGATGGACTTCCCCTCTAAAAGCTTCAGTACTGCATTGGACTTGCAAATGAATAATATCACTATCCTCTGTGTCTTTGGCAAAGTTGATACCCAAGTCCATTGGGGATGGAAAGTTGTAACTGAAATAGCTGTTACTATCGCTGTTGGTTTGTGTTAAGCCATATTGGATAGCACTGTAGTCTTCTTTTTCAAAGGATGCGTTCGCTACTTCTGTTAGAAGCACCAAGACGCCTAATAATTTATTGCTGAACACCCAGAAGTTGTAAGAGGTCATAATGCGAACGGATTGAATTAAGGACACTGATTGCGGCCAACGGCAGACGGTGCAAAAAGGTATATTACTAATAATATAAAAATATATAACCATTTATTACTAGTACATTGTCTTTTAAGTTTTTTAATACTGATTGTTCATTGGATTGACTGTTTGATAAACGGAGTTCATTTTTGTTCTGGCTTTTTCAATGGAGAACTGCCAGTGGATTTTGATTTGCTTTTCATTTC
>JAEWAC010000071.1 GCA_023391895.1 Bacteroidota bacterium | reverse complement strand
CCTGCAGGAAGGAAAAATCACCCAGGCCGATATCGATGCCGCCTGCCGGAGAATTTTGGAAGCCAAGTACAAGCTGGGGCTGTTTGACGATCCTTACCGCTACGTCAGTGAAGAACGGGCTAAACAGCAAATCATGTCGCAGGACAAACTGGACCTTTCCCGCGAGGCGGCAGAAAAAAGCATGGTGTTGTTGAAAAATAGTAACAACGTATTGCCTTTGAAAAGCAACAGCCGCATTGCCTTCATTGGTCCGCTGGTTCAAAACAAAAGAGACCTGATTGGCAGCTGGAGTGGCGCCGGCGACTGGCGGCAGGCGACCTCTATCTGGGAAGCGTTGCAGCAAAAGTTTCCCGGCCATACCATGACGTATGCTAAAGGTGCCAACCTGATTGATGATACCACGCTGCGCCAGTTTTTAAACCAGCACGGCGGCGAAATCGTACCCGATAGCTTGTCGCCCCGGCAGCTGATGGACCAGGCAGTGCAAACCGCCAAGAATGCCGATGTGATTGTAGCCTGTCTGGGTGAAGCCTTTGGCATGACCGGCGAAGCGGCCAGCCGCAGCAATATTGAACTGCCCGAAAACCAGCAGGAACTCTTGCGGGCCTTAAAAGCAACGGGTAAACCCATTGTACTGGTGTTGATGAACGGCCGGCCCCTGGCGCTGCAGTGGGAGCACGATAATCTGGAGGCCATTTTGGAAACCTGGTATTCCGGCACCCGCGGCGGCGAGGCCATCGTGAATGTGTTGTTTGGCAGTTATAATCCTTCGGGTAAACTCACTGCTACCTTCCCGCGCCATGTAGGGCAGGTGCCCATTTACTATGCAGCAAAAACCACCGGCCGTCCGTTCGACCCTAATCAGAAATACACCTCCAAGTACCTGGATGTGCCCAATACGCCTTTGTATCCGTTTGGTCATGGCCTCAGCTATACCACCTTTAGCTATGGCGAGGTGCAATTAAGCCAAACGTCCATGGCGCCCAACCAGCAGATAACTGCTACTATTACGGTTTCCAATACCGGTAATTATGATGGGGAAGAAACCGTGCAGCTGTACATCCAGGATGTGGTGGGCACGAGTACCCGGCCAGTAAAGGAACTCAAAGGCTTTCAAAAGGTGTTTTTGCGCAAAGGCGAAAGCAAACCGGTTTCTTTTACCATTGGCGTCAATGACCTGAAATACTTCAATTACGACCTGAAGTATGTAGCCGAACCCGGCGAGTTCAGGGTGCATATCGGCACCAACAGCAGCGATGTAAAATCCGCCCCATTTAACCTTACCAAATAAACCCGTAAAGAAATAATGAAACGCCTGCTCCTATTTGCCTTTTTCATTTTTAATTTTTCCTTTTTACAGGCCCAGGACCTGTCGCTGTACCAGAAGCACTGGCTCATTCAGGGCAACGATACCCTGCCGTTTCGGTTGTTGTTGCCGGAAGGCTTTGATTCGACTAAGGCTTACCCATTGGTGCTTTTTTTACATGGCGCCGGAGAAAGGGGCCGCGATAACGAAAAGCAGCTGACCCACGGCGCCCAGTTGTTTGTGCGGGATGATGTACGGAAAAACTTTCCGGCCATTGTGGTATTTCCGCAATGCGCCCCCAACAGCTACTGGAGCAACGTGGTGCAGCTAAGAGACACCAGCCGGCGCACCTTTCATTTTCTGGAAGGCGGCGAACCCACCCGGGCCATGGCGCTGGTGCAGCAGTTGTTACAGGTGTTGCACCAGCAATACCGGATAAAACAAGACCAGGTGTATGCCGGCGGCCTCTCCATGGGCGGTATGGGTACGTTTGAGGTGGTGCGTCGTAACCCGAGCCTGTTTGCAGCGGCCTTTCCCATTTGCGGCGGGGCCCATCCCGCTACGGCTGCGACCCTTAAAAACACGGCCTGGTGGGTGTTTCATGGGGGCAAAGGCGATGTGGTGCCGCCGCAGCACTCTCAAATCATGGTAGCCGCCCTCCAAAAACAAAAAGCACCCGTGAAGTTTACGTTATACCCCGATGCCAACCACAACAGCTGGGATGCTGCCTTTGCTGAAAAAGACCTGCTGCCCTGGCTGTTTGGCCAGAAGCGGGGAGGAAAGTGATGAGTAATAAGAACTGATATGGGGTTTTGAAGAAGTTAGACGAGTAATGTAAAATGAAAAATGTAAAATGAAAAATGTAAAAGGCTTGGGGACGCATGGTATTTTCGATCTTTTCAAAAACCCATGCTGTGGAAGCTGCCGGTAATGTTGTTTGTTCCTTTTCTTCAGCAGGGTGGGTGCTGCAGGGGAGGCATATGGGTTTTTTAAAGAGTTGGTTTTTTGGGGCAGGAGCTATTCTCCTCCACAGCCGGTTTTACTGTCCCAGGGAGATGGGTATAATGGCCTCGAGGGCGGGCGCTAGTCTTTCACCTCTTCAAAATCAATGTACTCGCCCGCTTTGCTGGGATCGCTTTTAACATGGGATTTTGAAGCCTCGGAAGGCGGGGGGCCATAGCCTTGCTGCTGCATTTGCTCGTTCATCCGTTCCTGCATTTCCCGGAAGCTTTTTTTTACCTGCCGGGTGGTGCGGTACACAGGCAGGATGAACCTGAAAATGATCTGGTAGAGAAAATATGCTAAAAAGATGTAAAAAAGAAGTTTCCACATGATGAAACAAAGGTACAACGCCATTTTCAAGCAATCTTAATTTGGAACATAATTAACTAAATGCTTACCTTTGCACCGGAAAAGCATGATGGAAGGGAACGGCGACCGTTCCCTTCTTCTATTCTATACTATGCAAACAGATACAGGAATTCAGGCCATAGAACAAAAGATCAGTCATTTGCTGGAAGGTCATCCTTCGCATTTTTTGGTGGAGGTGAAGATTAAACCTACCAATAATATCAAGGTTTTTATAGATGCGGATGAAGGCATGCCCCTGTCGGCCCTGATCGATTACAACCGCAAGCTGTACAAGGATATCGAAGAAAGCGGTTTGTACCCCGATGGCAACTTTTCGCTGGAGGTGTCTTCGCCCGGGCTGGATGAGCCCCTGAAAAAGCACCGGCAGTACCAGAAAAATATCGGCCGTTTTGTAGACATTGTTTTAACCGACAGCACCACAAAAGCAGGCAAGCTGCTGGAGGCTACCCAGGATGGCATAGTAATAGAATACGAAACCGGAAAAGGTAAAAAGAAAGAAACCATTCAGGAGAGCATCCTGTTTGACAACATTAAAAGCACAAAAATTCAGATAAAATTTTAAGGACAGGTGTCCCTTGTAAAATTCAATTTGTATGGCAAGTATCAATCTGATAGAGGCATTCCAGGAGTTTAAAGATGCCGAAAATATTGACCGTCCAACGCTGATGCGCGTGGTGGAAGATGTATTTAAAACACTGCTGCGTAAGAAGTATGGAAGCGACGAGAACTTTGACGTAATTGTGAACGCCGAGAAGGGGGATTTGGAGATCTTCCGTCGCCGTACGATTGTAGAGGACGGTGATATATACAATACCAACGAAGAAATTGAATACAGCGAAGCCATTAAGATTGAACCCGACTACCAGGTAGGGGAAGAATTGTACGAAGAAGTCAATCTGTACGACTTTGGCCGCCGGGCTATCCTGGCTGCTAAGCAAACTCTGGCCAGCCGTATCAGCGACCTGAAGAAAAACGTACTGGCCAAAAAATACGGCGACCGCATTGGCGAGATCATTTCCGCCGAAGTATACCAGGTATGGAAAAAAGAAGTGCTGCTGCTGGATGAGGAAGGCAACGAGCTGATCCTGCCCAAGAGCGAGCAGATTCCGCAGGACTATTTTAAAAAAGGCGAAAACACCCGTGCCGTGGTGAAAAAAGTGGATATGAAAAATAATAACCCGGTTATTATTCTTTCCCGCACTTCACCCGATTTTCTGGCAAAGTTGTTGGAAATAGAAGTTCCGGAGATCTTCGACGGACTGATCGTAATTAAAAAAATTGTACGCGACCCAGGCGAAAGAGCCAAAGTGGCGGTAGAATCCTACGACGATCGTATCGACCCGGTAGGTGCCTGCGTAGGTATGAAGGGTAGCCGTATACATGGCATTGTACGGGAGCTGAAAAACGAAAACATTGACGTTATTAACTGGACCAACAATATCCAGCTGCTGATACAGCGTTCTTTAACACCGGCCAAGATCACTTCCATGGACATTGACCAGGAGAAAAAGCACGCCAGCGTGTACCTCAAGCCCGACCAGGTTTCGTTGGCTATTGGCCGTCGTGGTGTGAACATTAAACTGGCCTGCGAACTGACCGGTTTTGATATAGATGTGTACAGGGATAACGAAGGCCAGGAAGAAGAATTTGACATTGACCTGGAAGAATTCAGCGATGAAATTGAAGCCTGGGTTATTGATGAGCTGAAGCGTGTGGGTTGCGATACAGCCCGCAGCGTGCTGGAACTGACACCGGAAGAGCTGGAGCGCAGGACCGACCTGGAAAAAGAGACCATTGCCGACGTACGCAAGGTACTGCAGGCAGAATTTGAAAAAGAATAACAATGGTAACAGAATATATGGGGTTTTGAACCATTTAAAAGGTTACCTTTTGCGAAAAGCAGAATAGTATTACAGAACTTTAAAAGTAGATAACTTAAAAATAGTTAATGGCAGAAACAACAACACCTAGGTTAATGGCGGCCGCCAAGGAGTTCAACATTGGTAAGGATACCCTTGTGGACTTTTTGGAAGGAAAAGGTTTTAGCAGGGATGACCTGAAACCGACCTCCAAGTTAACCGAGGACATGTACAGGGCTTTGCAGGCAGAGTTTCAGAGTGATAAGGTCGCCAAATTAAAGAGCGAGCAAATCGATCTGCCTAAAGGTGCTGCACAGGAATCAAGGAAAAAGCGGGATGAGGAAGAGTATCATTACCGCAAAGAAGAGAAAAAGGTGGTGGTGAAAAAAGAAGAGCCCGCCCCTATAGCCGAAGTGCCGCCGCAGCCTGAGCCTGCGCCGGAACCTGCACCGCAGCCGGTGGCAGAGCCCGATCCTGTGCCTGTACAGGAACCAGAACCCGCTCCCGCACCGGTAAGGGAAGAAGAGCGGCCGGAGGTCATCAAACTGGAGGCCCCGGAAATAGAAGGACCTAAAATCCTGGACAAAATAGACCTTTCTGCTATTGACTCCTCTACACGTCCTAAAAAGGGCGTTAAAAAGCCGGAAAAAGCCGAAGAGCCTCAGCCCGAACCACAGCCCGAGGCAGTCGCCCAGCCTGAGCCCCAGCCGGAAGTGCCGGAAACCCAACCCGAACCCGCACCGGTACAGGAGCAGCAGCCCCAGCCGGAGGCCCAACCCGAACCAGTAGAAACCGCCCAACCGGAGCCGGAGGTAATAACGCCTGCTGCCGAAACAAAGCCGGATGTAACGGCTGAACCACCAACAGAAGAAAATACGGTAGTGATAGAAAACATCAGGGCCGAAAGAATAGAAGGTCCGAAAATTTTAGGCAAGATCCAGTTGCCGGTAGATAACGATACCCGTCCGAAGACGGACGAAAAGCGCAAGCGCAAGCGCATACCCATAGAAAAAAGAGACGGCGGTGCGCAGCAGGGCGGTGGCCAGGGCTTTCAGCCCAGACCCGGTCAGCAACAAGGCCAGCAGGGTGCCGGACAAGGTCAAAACCGTTTTCAGCGCGGCGACCGCAACAGACCGGGCCAGGGCCAGCAGCAAGGCCAGGGCGGCGGCGGTCGTTTCGGTGGCGGTCAGCAGGGCGGCAACCGTTTTGGCGGCCAGCAAAACCGCGGTGGCTTTCAGCGCCGGGAAGACAAGCCCATTGACGATAAAGAAATTCAACGGAAAATACAGGAAACACAGGCGAAACTGTCTGGCGGTGGCGGTAAAGGCAAAAACATCAAAGCCAGAATGCGCCGCGAAAGACGCCAGGAAATGGCCGATGCCATGGACGGTGTACAGGACAACAAGCTGCAGGTTACCGAGTTTATCTCTGTTAGCGAGTTAGCCAACCTGATGGACGTAAGCTTTGCCGAGGTGATCTCCAAATGTATGAGCCTGGGTATCATGGTGTCTATCAACCAGCGTCTGGATGCCGAGGTTATTGAACTGGTAGCCTCCGAGTTTGGCTTTGACGTGGAGTTTATTGACATGGAAAAGCAGCTGGAAATGGAGGAAGAGGAAGACGTGGATGCCGAAGAAGACCTGGTGCCACGCTCGCCCATTGTTACCATCATGGGTCACGTTGACCACGGTAAAACGTCGCTGCTGGACTATATCCGTAATGCAACAGTAGTAGCCGGTGAGGCGGGTGGTATCACCCAGCACATTGGTGCCTACCAGGTAAAACTGCCCAATGGTAAAGACATCACGTTCCTGGATACGCCGGGTCACGAAGCCTTTACGGCCATGCGTGCCCGTGGTGCCAAGATCACAGATATTGCCGTTATTGTCATTGCGGCGGACGATGCCATCATGCCTCAAACCCGGGAGGCCATCTCCCACGCACAGGCAGCCGGTGTACCCATGATCTTTGCGATTAACAAAATAGATAAAGACGGCGCCAACCCGGCTAAAATTTACGAGCAACTGGCCGGTATGAACCTGCTGGTGGAAAGTTGGGGTGGTAAATACCAGAGCCAGGAAATTTCAGCCAAGCAAGGCCTGAACATTGACCTGTTGCTGGAAAAAATATTGCTGGAAGCCGAATTGCTGGACCTGAAAGCCAACCCGAAACGGGAAGCCAACGGTACCATCATCGAAGCTACGCTGGATAAAGGCCGGGGTTATGTAGCTACCGTACTGGTACAAAGCGGTACGCTGAAAACAGGCGACCTGGTGGTTTCCGGGCAGCACTATGGCCGTGTAAAAGCCATGATGAACGAGCGGAACAAACGCGTCAACGAAGCGCCGCCTTCTACGCCGGTACTGATCCTGGGCCTGAACGGTGCGCCGCAAGCGGGTGAAACGTTTAAAGTGTACCAGGAAGAGTCCGAAGCCAAGGATATTGCCAACCGCCGTGCACAAATCCTGCGCGAGCAGGGCATGCGGGCGAAGAAACACATTACACTGGATGAGATTGGCCGTCGTCTGGCGCTGGGTAACTTCAAAGAACTGAAAGTGATCATCAAAGGTGACGTGGACGGTTCTGTGGAAGCCCTGAGCGACTCTTTGCAAAAACTGTCTACTCCGGAGATCCTGGTTTCCGTCATCCACAAAGGTGTCGGTCAGATCAACGAAAGCGACGTGGTCCTGGCCGAAGCTTCAGATGCCATCATTATCGGCTTTAACGTACGTCCTTCCATGCAGGCCAACCGCCTGGCAGAAGGGGCCGGTATCCAGATCAGAACCTACTCCATCATCTACACCGCTATCGACGAGATCAAGAGCGCGATGGAAGGTATGCTGGAGCCGAAAGTACAGGAGAAGATCGTGGCCAATGTGGAAGTTCGCGAAGTGTACAAGTTTGACAAGGTAACCGTAGCCGGTTGTTATGTGCTGGATGGAAGAATCAAGCGTGACAATAAGGTGCGCCTGATCCGCGACGGTATTGTGGTATACCCAACCGCCGAAGGTGCCAATGCCGAACTGGGCTCACTGAAGCGCTTTAAAGACGATGCCAAAGAAGTGCTGATGGGTATGGAGTGTGGTTTGACCATCAAAAACTACAGCGACATCAAGGTGGGCGATATCGTGGAGGCATACGAAATAGAAGAAGTGAAAAGAACGCTTTAAGTAAAACCTTAATAAATAAAAAGTCAAAATGGATCTATGTTGTTCATTTTGACTTTTTTTATGCTTACAAACTTTTGTTAATTACCATACCTGAACTGCATATCTTTTTGATACCAGTTACTTTTGTTATATACTATTATGAAACGCATTCTTACTTTTTCGCTTTTACTCTTTACATTTTACTTTTCCCAGGCGCAGTCGCAGAAAATTGTGGCCGATAAGATATTGGGTGTGGTGGGCGACCGCATTATTTTACAATCCGATATCAAAAATGCGGTAGCTGATATGTCGCGCCAGGGAGCGGAAGTGCCGGAAAATGCAGAGTGCATGGTACTGGAGCAGGCGCTGGTTTCAAAAGTGCTGATGCTGCAGGCCGAAAAAGATTCCCTGGTGGTAACCGAAGAAGAAATTGAAGCCGAGCTGGACCAGCGGATCCGTTACTTTATCAGTGCGTATGGCTCGCAGGAAGTTTTAGAAAGCGTGGCCGGCAAAACCATTTACCAGATCAAGGACGATGCCCGTGCCTCTGTAAAAGAGCGTAAGCTGGCCGAAGCCATGCAGCGCAAAATTGTAGATGGCGTACGCATTACCCCTACCGAAGTAAAAGCTTACTTTGATAAAATACCCAAAGACAGCCTTCCTTTTTACGAAACCGAGCTGGAGATCGGGCAGATTGTGGTGTACCCCAAAGCTTCCCGTGACATGGAAAAATACGTGATAGACGAATTAAGCAATTATAAGCGGCAGGTAGAAATGAAAATGGCTACGTTTGACCAGCTGGCCAGGCGTTATACGGAAGACCCGGGCTCCAAGGACCGGGGCGGCCAGTACCAGATCAACCGGAACGAAAAAATGTGGGACCCAGCCTTTTTGAATGGTGCCTTCCGCTTAAAAGAGGGAGAGATTTCTCAACCCATCAAAGGCAAATTTGGCTACCACATTATACAAATGGTGCAGCGCAGCGGCGATGATGCCGTGGTGCGTCATATTTTACGGGTGCCGCCGGTTACCGATGAGGAAATGTCCGAAGCAACTACCAAGCTGGATTCGGCCCGGTCTAAAATTGTGGCCGGTACCATGACTTTTGCTACCGCCGCCGGCCGCTACAGTGAAGATGAAAACGCCAAGTTTACCGGCCCTTACCTCACCGGCAGAAGCGGCTCTACCTATGTCACCATCGACGAACTGGATAAAGATGTAGTAGCACAACTGGATAAATTAAAAGTAGGAGAGATTTCTCAGCCCATAGCTTTTACCGATGAAAGAGGCAAAAAGGCTGTGCGTTTGCTGTACCTGAAATCCCGCACCGAGCCGCACCGCATGAATCTGAAAGACGACTATAACAAAATAGCCCAGATCGCCATAGAAGAAAAAAAATATTCCGCCCTGGAAAAATGGATGTCTACCCGCATACCTACTTACTACATCCGGGTAGATGACAGTGCCGGCAACTGTGAGCAGCTGCAAAAGTGGGTGAGTGCTTCCCATGCCACTGCCGCTTTTTAATCAACTGAAAAGAGAGTCCGTTTTCTAAAGGAAACCATTACAGGCATAAAATATTAAACTGCAAACGCAGTTCTGAGTAAGCGAAAAGTTAACTTAGAACTGCGTTTTTGTTATTTTCGTTGCTTCGTGTAAAATCCAAACCAACCTCCTATGCCGTCCTGTGTCCAAAACCAGACAGACGAATTTTCGTCTGCCCTATTTACAAGCAATCCGTTACCCAGCTTTATTATTCATGCCGTTTCCCTGCGGGTCGTGTCGGCCAATAAAAGTGCCCTGCAATGCTTTCAGTACCCATCCGGCGAAGTGCAAAAACTTCGTTTCATACAGTTGTTCAGTCCCAGCGAGCAGTTGCGCTTTATTCATTTACTGCAACACCGCAAAGCCGCTACTGATAGCGTAAAAGGCTTATTTAAGTTAAAGAGAAAGAACGCCACCGTCATACTGGCCGACCTCTATGTATCCCATTTCAGTGTGGATGATGAAAACTATTACCAGGTAGTTTGTGTGGATATAAAGCCGGAGTTTCCGCTGGCTTCCATTAAGGAAACCCCTGCCGCCTCCATGGGTAAATTAGCACCCCGAAACAACATTGAAAAAAACCGTTTAATGGCTACCCTTGTGGAAGAAACCTCCGATGTACTGACCGCCGTCGACCTGGATTTTAAGCCCCTTAGCTGGAACAAAGCTTCGGAAAAAATATATGGCCTTACGGCCGCTCAAGCCATTGGCAACGACCTGCGCAGCTTCTTGGATATTTCATATCCCTATGCAACCCGCGAAGAAGTAAGGGCCACCATTAAAAGCAAAGGCGAATGGAGAGGTGAAATGACCTTTACCCGGCCAACAGACCAGCGAAGGATCACCTTGCTCATCAGCTTTAAATTGCGCCTGGATGAAAAAGGGGTGCATGTAGGCTATATTACCGCCGGTACGGATATCACCGAGCGCAAAGAGCAGGAGTTCAAATTGAAGGAAACGGAAAACCGCTTTCGCGGGCTGGCCGATGCTGCCCCGGTGGGCATCTGGGTGTCCGATGCCGATAACAAAATCACCTATGTAAACAAGACCCTGCTCCATTATACCGGGCTGAGCCTGGAGGCGTTTAACAACTGTACCTGGCTTTCGATGGTGCATCCGGAAGACCAGGCTAAAACACTATCTGCCTTTCAAACGCATTTTCTGGCCCGGCAACCGGTAACGCTGATATACAGGCTGCAAAAAGGGAAAAGTGATTACTGCTGGGTACAGGATACCAGCACACCCCGTTTTTTAGAAGACGGCACATTTGTAGGCTACATTGGCTCGGTCATCGACATTCACGATACCAAGAGCGAAAAAGAACAGCTGCAATACCAGGCATGGGTTTTAGAAAATGTTCAGGATACCATTATATCCACCGGTCTGGACTTCAGGATCAAATCCTGGAACAAAATGGCGGAGCAGGTGTATGGCTATACCGAAAGGGAGGCCGTAGGTAAGCTGGTGGATGAATTGATCCAATACACCTATGCCAATACTACAAAAGAAAAAATGGTCCTTGAGCTGGAGGCAAAAGGCATCTGGAAGGGCGAGGTGATTTATATTGACAGGGAAGGCAGCGAGCGCTATTTTCTGCATACGGTTAGCTATTTTACCAATGGCGAAGGCGAAAGAACGGGTATTTTATCGGTAGGGCGCGATGTTACAGACCGCAGGCTGGCCGAAGAAAAGCTGCAAGCCAGCGAACTGTTTTACCGCAGCCTGATAGCCGATGCCCTGGATGGTATACTGCTTACGGATGAAAGCGGCCGCATCACTTTTGTATCGCCCTCTATCAACCATATTTTAGGCTATGATGCTTCCGAAGTCCTGGGCCGCAACTGCTTTGAATTTGTGCACCCCGACGACAGCAGCTGGGCTTTTGACTCGTTTCAGAAAGAAGTAAGCAGGGACGCGGAAATCCAATCCATCGTGGTGCGTCTGCTCAAGAAAAACGGCGAGTGGTTATGGTGCCTGGTACGGGGGAACAACCTGCTGAACAACCTGCACATCAGGGGCATTGTTATTTATTTTCACGATGATACGGAGCGCAAACAAGCCAGCGAAGCCCTGAAGGAAAGCGAAAAAAGATTCCGCAACCTTATCAGCGATCTGCAGGTAGGCGTTATTTTGTACAATGCAGCCGGCGAAACCGTTATGTGTAATAAAGCCATGCAGGATCTCCTGATGGTGCAGGAGCAAGACCTGCACGGGAAAAGTGTATATGATATCATGCCGGATGATATTGTGGATGAAGACGGCAATTATATTCCCAAAGAGGCAAGACCCCTTTCTGTAGCCTTGCTGCAAAAGCAGCCGGTAAAAGACCGGGTGATGGGCTTTCGGCAGGCCATCACCAGCCAAAGGGTGTGGATACTGGTGAACACCGATCCGGTGGTGGACGAAACAAACAACCTGCTGCACATCATCTGTACGGTTAAAGAC
>JAEWAC010000023.1 GCA_023391895.1 Bacteroidota bacterium | reverse complement strand
GGAATGGCTGGACCTGGCCCTGCAAGGAGCCACTTTTTTAAAAACCCATGGTCGTGATGAGCAGGGCAACTGGTATTTTTCGCTCACCCGGGAAGGCAAACCCCTGGTGCAGGCTTATAACATTTTTTCCGACTGTTTCGCCGCCATGGCGTTTGCCCAGTTGTACAAGGCTACCGGCGAGGAGGAATACAACACTATAGCCGTAAATACTTTCCATAACATTTTAAAACGGCAGGACAATCCCAAAGGTGTTTACAATAAAGCGTATCCCGGCACAAGACCACTACAAGGCTTTTCTTTACCCATGATCTTATCCAACCTGGTGCTGGAGATGGAGCACAGCCTGGACAAGGACCTGGTGGAAGCCACCATTGAAAAAGCCATACATGCAGTAATGGAAGTTTTTTACCAGGAAGACCTGGGCCTGGTGCTGGAAAATGTAAGCCCGGAAGGTGCCTTTGTTGACAGCTTTGAAGGCCGGCTGATCAACCCCGGTCATGGGTTGGAAGCCATGTGGTTTATGATGGACCTGGCAGAGCGTTCTTCGGACCAGTTGCTGATGGAAAAAGCGGTGGAAACTTCCCTGCACCTGCTGGAGTATGGCTGGGACAAAGAACATGGTGGCATCTTTTATTTTTTGGATGTAAAAGGCTATCCGCCCCAGCAGCTGGAGTGGGATCAAAAACTTTGGTGGGTACATGTGGAAACGCTGGTGTGCTTGCTGAAAGGCTACCTGTACACCGGCGATGAAAGATGCTGGCACTGGTTTGAAAAAGTGCACCAGTACACCTGGGTACACTTTCCCGATCTGCAGGCAGGGGAGTGGTGGGGTTACCTCAACCGGCAGGGAGAGGTGTTGCTGCCCCTAAAAGGTGGTAAATGGAAAGGTTGCTTTCATGTGCCTCGCAGCTTGTATCAATGCTGGAAAACCCTGCAGGCCATAGCTGAAAAATATCCCACCTTAAACCTACAGGAAAAATAATGGCAAACCTACCGACACAACCCATGGCATTTTCAAAAGATGCAATGCCTGGCCGGCAAAACTATACACCGGCGCTGCTTTCGCTGGGGGTCTTGTATTTTATGATGGGTTTTATTACCTGCCTGAACGATACGCTGGTGCCGTTTTTCAAAAAGGGCTTTACCCTCAGCTATGCCCAGTCGTCGCTGGTGCAGTTTTACTTTTTTCTTACCTATGGCATCATGTCTATCCCAGCCGGGAAGATCGTAGAGCGGGTAGGCTATAAAAAAGGCATGGTCATGGGGTTTTACATGGCCGCATTCGGCGCCTTATTGTTTCTGCCGGCCTCCATCCTGCACCAATACTATATTTTCCTGGCCGCTTTATTCATACTCGCTATTGGTATTGTATTGCTACAGGTAGCGGCCAATCCTTATATCACCCTACTGGGACCGGCTCAAACGGCTTCTTCCCGGCTTACGTTAATACAAGGAGTAGGCTCCATTGGTACCACCGTAGCCCCGCTTTTTGGCGCTCATTTTATCCTGTCCCGTTTTGATGAAGCAAGTGCATCCAGCGAGGCGGTTCAGTATCCTTATATGGGTATTGCGGCCCTGCTGGTCCTGATCGCCTTTGTGGTTTCCTGTCTGAAGCTGCCGGTAATGGCGCCCGCCGTTTCACAGGAAACATCGCAGAAACAAGACAGTCGCAGCATTTTTTCTTTTAAAAACCTCAATTACGGAATAGTGGCCATCTTTTGCTATGTAGGCGCCGAAGTGGCCATCGGTACGTTTTTAACCAATTACATAGCCGACATTCTGCAGGTGGAAGAAGGTGCTGCCAACAGCTACGTGGCCTTTTACTGGGGCGGTATGCTGGTGGGCCGTTTGATGGGTGCGGTGGTGCTCCGGTCTTTCAAACCTTCATCAGTGCTGGCGGCCTGTGCCCTGATGTCCATACTGCTGATTGCTGTCTCCATCAACACCTCTGGTTATATGGCTATTTGGAGCATGATAGCGGTAGGGGTTTGCAATTCCATCATGTTTGCTACCATTTTTTCTCTTGCTGTAGCGGGCCTGGGAAAGCACACCACACGGGCCTCCGGTTTGTTATCCACCGCCATTGCCGGCGGTGCCATAGTTTCTTATACGCAAGGTGTTTTAATTGATCACTACAGTTGGTCACTGGCCTTTGTATTACCCCTTTTGTGCTATGTATACATTGCTTTTTATGGCTTGTGGGGGTACCGGTCTAAGCAGGTTTCGGAAGCTACGCAGGAAGATATCCCCATTCAAAGTGAACCAGCTTCGGTAGGGCCTATTGAGCAAGTGCCGTCGCTATCACCAAACAAATAAAACGTTTTTCTACATGGCTTTTTTAAACAATTACCCAATCGCCAAAAAACAATAAACCCAAAAACAATCCTTATGTGGAAATTTACTCCAAAACGGCAATGGTGCGCTTTGCTCTTGTTGCTTTTAGCCACCTTCCTGCAGCTGCATGCTGCGGGGCAAAACCATACTTTTAAAGGAAAGGTCACTGATAGCCAGGGACTGCCCTTGGCAGATGTCAGCGTTCAGGTAAAAGGTACGAACATTGGTGCCACGACGGCAGCGGACGGCCAGTTTCAGTTGTCGGCGCCGCAGGCTGCCGCTACCCTGATGTTTTCTTTTATTGGTTACGATAGCCAAGAGGTTCAAGCCACTGCAACCGCAGCGGTCTATGTTACCCTGCTGGAAACCAATAAGCAGCTGGGGGAAGTCGTAGTGGTGGGTTATGGTACGCAAAAGAAAGTGAACCTGACCGGCTCGGTATCGGTGATAGACGGTAAAACGCTTACCAGCAGACCGGTGGCTTCCACTTCGCTGGCCCTCCAAGGCGCGGCACCGGGTGTTACCGTTACCCAGCAGTCGGGCGTGCCCGGGGGGGATGGCGGTACCATCCGCATCAGGGGTATTGGTTCCATCAATGCCGGCCAGGAGCCCCTCATCCTGGTAGATAACGTGGAAATGAGCCTGAATGCCATTGATCCCAACAACATTGCCAGCATATCGGTATTGAAAGACGCTGCCGCTGCGGCCGTATACGGATCTCGGGCCGCCAATGGGGTAGTGCTGATTACCACCAAAAGAGGGGCAAAAGGTGTCAGCGTTAATTATAGCTCTTACCTGTCCAAACAGCAGCCTACCGACCTGCCGGTAAAAGTAAATGCCCTGGATCATATGAAGCTGTGGGATGTGGCACAGGCCAACGCCGGTCTGCCGCCTGCTTTTGCCAAGCAAATTGCCGATTACGAACAATTGGGGCCGGATAACTTTTCCCGCTTCAATACTGATTGGGAAAAGCTGATACTGGTGAACAACGGGCTGATGCACAACCACAACCTGAATGTGTCTGCCGGTAACGACATGATCAAGATATTCGCATCGGGTGGTTATTTAAGCCAGAACGGTTTAACGGCCAATACCGATTTCAAGCGCACGGACCTGCGTTTCAATACGGACGTGGCTTTAAGTAAAAAACTGTCTGCTTCCATGGACCTGGTGCTGAACCGATCGAATCGGAACTGGCCCGGCAACTCCAGCCCCGAAGCTATTATCCGCTACATGCTGGGTTTGCCCGCCATTGCGCCCGGTCAGTACAATACAGGTGAGTGGGGCGAAGGCTGGTCCAACTCCAACCCCGCCGCCCAGGCCAAAGATGGCGGTTTTGACAACCTGGTTTCCGACTCCCGGATCATCAGTGGTACCATTACCTACAAGCCGGTAAAAGGACTGGAGCTGCTGGCTAATTACAGCTCTAATTTCTGGGCCAACCGCGGCCGCAGGCTGCAGGGTCAGTACGAGATTTACAATGCCGATGTGGCCAATAACCAGTTGGTTTTTGCCCGCCTGTGGCCCAACTTCAATGCCTTGTTTGACAACAATTCGCAAAACACCCGCAACCTGTTTCGCACCCAGGCCAGCTATAATAAGGAGTTTGGCAATCATAATGTTACCATCCTGGGAGGTTTTAGCACTGAAAGCTTTAGCACCAGCAATGTAAATGCCTTCCGTCAAAACCTGATTTCTGAAAACCTGCCTTACCTGGATGCCGCTGACCCGCTGGGCCAAACCCTGTCCGGTGGCCTGAACGAATACAAAATGGCTTCTGCTTATGCCCGTTTAAATTATAACTACCAGGAAAAATACCTGCTGGAAGTCAATGGCCGTTTTGACGCGTCTTCCCGTTTCAGAAAGGATAACTGGTGGAAACTGTTTCCGTCCGTATCGGCCGGCTGGCGCATTTCGCAGGAGAACTTCTGGGAGGGCATCAGCAGCGTCATCAACGATGCCAAGATCCGGGCTTCTTACGGATCGCTGGGCAACCAGAACTTGTCCAACTACTATCCCACTTATGCTTTGTATAATTCCGGTTCTGCCTATGAATATTATTTCAATAACGTGGTGAATGCCGGTTATGCTTTGACCACGGCCGCCAACCCCAGCATCAAGTGGGAGACCTCTAAAATCCTGGATGTAGGTGTGGACCTGGGTATGCTGAACAACCGCTTAACGCTGACCGCCGATTACTTTCAGCGCGACATTATAGACATGCTGCAACTGGATGCCGTACCCCGCTATGTAGGTTTAGGCGCGCCTTTCATCAACATTGGTTCTATGCGCAATACCGGCTGGGAACTGGGACTGGGGTGGAGAGAAAAAAGAGGTGAATTCTCTTACAACGTGCAGCTCAATGTGTCGGACGTAAAAAATGAAGTGATGGACCTGGGTGGTAAAGAATACATCAGCGGCTCCCGCATTACCAAAGAAGGCTATGCCCTGGATTCTTACTTTGGCTATATAGCCGATGGTTTGTTCCAGAGCCAGGAAGAAATCAATAGCGCGCCTTTTCATTTTGGCAATACAAAACCGGGCGACATCCGCTACCGCGACATCAGTGGTCCTAAAGGTGTGCCCGATAACAAGATTGATGCTTATGACCGTACGGTGCTGGGCCACTACTTCCCACGCTATGAGTACAGTGCCAACCTGGGTGCCCAGTTCAAAGGCTTTGACCTGACCGCCTTCTTCCAGGGAGTGGGCAAACGGGATAACTACCTGTCTGGAACCGGTTCGCAGCCTTTTTATTCCGCCAGCTTCCAGGGTACCATCTTCGAACACCAGAAAGATTACTGGTCACCCGAAAATACCGATGCGGCTTATCCGCGCCTGACGCCCAACAGCATTACCAACAACTACGTTACATCCTCCTTCTGGATGAAATCTGGTGCTTACCTGCGGTTGAAAAACCTGATGCTGGGTTATACCCTGCCACAGGCCGTGACTTCCGCTGTCCGCATCAAAACAGCCCGAATTTATGTTAGCGGCCAGAACTTGGTTACCTGGAAAAATTTTTTCCCGGGCTTTGATCCGGAGCAACGCGATACGGCCGGTGAATTTTATCCCATCATGAAAACCTATACTGTTGGTCTTAATGTAAACTTTTAATGTAATGAAACGAATTATCTATACAGCAGGCATATGCCTATCGCTTTCTCTAATGACCGGTTGCCAAAAGTTTTTGGAAACGGCACCGCAGGATGCACCCGCCACCGGCAGTTTTTTGAACAATGAAAAAGAGGTGAATGTAGCCTTGACAGCCGTTTACCGTTCGGTCAACTGGGATTTTGGCCTGGTGCCTTACCAGTCGGCTACCGATGCCTGGACCGATCTGGCCATATTGCGGGCCAACGACCTGGGCGAGGGAACGTTTGATACCTACCACTCACACCCGGCCAACCTGTGGGCCAATGCTTACACCACCATTCAGCGGGCCAATACCATGCTCGACGGCATGGAAAAAGCAAAGGACAAAGTAACGCCCGCTACCTTTAACCGCATGCAGGCCGAAGCCAGGGTACTGCGCGCCTGGGCTTATCATTACCTGGCTTTTATGTTTGGCGATGCCCCGCTGATCACCAAGCCGCTTTTGCCGGAGGAGTTTTACAGCCAGGTACGGGCACCCAAAGCGGAACTGGTGAATTTTATTTACAAAGAACTGGATGAAGCCTCCCAGTCGCTGGCCTGGGCACCTGCCGATAGAGGCCGTGTGTCTAAGGCCGTGGCCATGGGACTAAAAGCCCGTACCGCCTTGAACAATAAAGATTACCAAATAGCAGCCGATGCCGCCAAAGCGGTGATCGATAATGCAGGACTGTCCTTGAATCCCAAATTTGGCGACCTGTTTACCCGCAGTGGTCAAAAGCCTAATGCCGGTGGCGAGATCATGTTTGAGATCCTGTACACCGATGCTTTATCTAACTCCCGCACCAATTTGCCTTTGGGTAATGCTTCCCGGGCCGCCGGTGGTCAGTCGGGCCGTTTCCCGGCCCAGCGCCTGGTGGATATGTTTGAAGCGAAAGACGGCAAGCGCATCGACGAATCGGCCGTGTACAATCCGCAAAAGCCACGGGAAAACCGCGACCTGCGCCTGAAGTACACCGTGGCCCTGCCCGGTGATACCGTCAGCATGAACCTGGTGACTTTTGTATATGACATTTATAAAAACACCACCTCCTTTAAAAACGCCGATGGTTCTTGGATCGTAAGATCCAATGCCGATTTTGACAATGCCTTTGGTCCGGCCAAAAGCGGGGTAGGTTATCTGTGGTCCAAATACACTATGACAGACGAAAACGCCTTCCTGTCTCGTGTAGGTTTCATCTTGATGCGTTATGCTGAAATCCTGTTGACTTATGCCGAAGCTAAGATTGAATTGAACCAACTGGATGCCTCTGTGATCGAGGCTATTGATAAGGTACGCAAAAGAGCCGAACAGCCTCGGGTTGACCCGGCCATTCAAAGCGACCAGAACGAGTTGCGGGAGCTGATTCGCCGCGAACGCACCGTAGAACTGGCCGTAGAAGGTTTCCGCTGGTTTGATATCCGCAGGTGGGGCATAGCCGACCTGGTCATGCCCGGCAAAGTATTGGGCATTGCCAAAAGCCCGGACAACATGCCGCCAGTGCCCAACTTCAAACTATCGGCAGTGCACGACCTGAACAGCATACCAGACTATACCGGGCAAATAGACCTGCGCTATACCCGCGAAACCCGTTTCTGGTATCCCAAGCTGGTGCTGTTGCCGGTGCCACAGTCGGAGCGGGATATCAATCCGAAATTAACCCAGAACGAAGGCTGGTAAAAAATACGCCGGTGTGTTGTGAGCTGTACACACAACACACCGGATTTTACTACTTATACGAAAATGTTATCAGTCTTATGATTTATTATTCACGATTGACGGCTGAATTTCATAAAGTTGAAAACAGTCTGGTTTTAACAATAGAAAACCCAATTGACTTAAAATGTTATATGGGGTTTCGAAAGAGTTGTATCTTATTTGGCCAATGGCATCAAAGCATTGATCACCCATACGCCATTTAGAAAATCAGAACAAAAGATTATTAAACCATTTGGTGGTAAAAGCCATATGGGTTTTTGAAAAGATTGACCATGAAAAGAAGGAATTTTATTGAACTGCTTACCTTGGGCAGTGGCGCAGTAATCGCCAGTCCTGTTGCAGGATTTAGCCAGTCGGCCCCTGTTGCCACAACCGTTTCAGCAAATCTAAATACAACCGGAACGTCCCTTTCCGCCGACCTGGTGATTGCCGGAGGTGGTTTAGGTGGCGTAGCCGCCGCTTTGGCTGCGTTGCGCAATAACCAGTCTGTGATCCTCACCGAAGAAACAGACTGGATTGGTGGACAGCTGACCCAGCAGGGCGTGCCGCCCGATGAGCACCAGTGGATTGAAACCCACGGAGCCACGCAACTGTATAGGGATTTTAGAAATGCGGTCCGCCAGTATTACCTGCGGCATTACCCACTGACCGAGGAGGCCCGAAAAAGAGAGCGGCTGAATCCCGGTGACGGATCGGTATCGCGGTTGTGTCATGAGCCCAGGGTGGCTTTGGCGGTCCTGAACGAAATGCTGGCGCCTTACATCAGTGCCGGCAAGCTGACGCTTTTGCTGGAGCATAAACCACTAAAGGCGGATGTGTCGGGTAACAAGGTAGCTGCCCTGCAGGTAACCAGCCTGCGCGATGGAAGAATAAAAACCTTAAAGGCGCCTTATTTTGTTGATGCTACCGAACTGGGTGACCTGTTGCCGCTGACCGGCACCGAATATGTGACCGGTACCGAATCGAAAAAAGAAACCGGGGAACTGCATGCGCCGGAAAAAGCCAATCCCAAAAACAACCAGGCGTTTACCGTTTGCTTTGCCATGGACTATGTGCCGGGCGAAAACCACACCATTGAAAAGCCCCGCGAATACGACTTCTGGAGCAAACACATACCCCCACTGACACCCGCCTGGCCCGGCAAACTGCTGGAACTGCACTATTCCGATCCGGGTACGCTGAAACCCAAAAAGCTGGGCTTTCATCCCGAAGGCATCAAAACCGGTGACATGCTGAACCTTTGGAATTATCGCCGCATTATCAATAAGGAAAACTTTAAAAAAGGCACTTACAGCGGCGATATTACCATTGTTAACTGGCCGCAGAACGATTATATGTTGGGCAATTTGGTTGATGCCAGTCCCAAAGAATTTAACCGTCATGTGGATCGGGCCAAACAGTTAAGCCTGTCGCTGCTGTACTGGCTGCAAACCGAAGCCCCCCGTCCCGATGGCGGCAAAGGCTGGCCGGGCCTGCGGCTGCGCAAGGACATCATGGGTACCGAAGATGGTTTGGCCAAATATCCATACATACGCGAATCGCGTCGCATCAAGGCCGTTTTCACCGTGCTGGAAGAACACGTAGGCCGGGAGCAGCGGGCCCAGGTGGCCGGTAAGGAAAAAGGTGCCACCGCCGCTCCGTTTTTCGACAGTGTCGGCATTGGCTATTACCATATTGACCTGCATCCCAGCTGCGACGGGGTAAATTATGTAGACTTTGGTTCGCTGCCGTTTCAGATACCATTAGGTGCCCTGTTGCCTAAGCGAATGGAAAACCTGTTGCCGGCCAATAAAAACATCGGTACCACCCATATCACCAATGGTTGCTTCCGGTTGCACCCCGTAGAATGGAGCATTGGTGAGGCTGTGGGTATGCTGGTAGCGTTTGCCCGCGATAAACAGGTCATTCCGCGCCAGGTTCGGGAGCAAAAAGAAAGACTGGAAGCGTTCCAGGCTTTTGTGCGCTCCCAAGGCATAGAAACCGAATGGCCCAAATCAAGTATTTAATCCTTGTAAGATGAGGGTGCTGATCACCCTCAATGAGTATTTAAAAAAGTGAAGAGAACATTTTTACACCTAGCCCTGGCCCTTGGCGCCAGCCTGATGTTGTTCCTATGGCGCGGGCCAGCCGAGGCCAGGCCGACCGAAGTGGAACACCACATTACGCTAGACAGCACGCAACTGGGTGTCAGCACGGTGGCATCGGGACTGGATGTGCCCTGGGAGATTGCCTGGGGACCCGATAACTGGCTCTGGATTACCGAACAAGGTGGAACCGTCAGCCGGATTCAGCCGGCCACCGGGCAGAAAAAAGTATTGCTGGTGATACCGGATGTCTGGAGAAAAAGAACCACAGGTTTGCTGGGCATGGCCCTGCACCCGGACATGAAGCGATATCCTTACGTGGTGGTGAACTATACTTTTCAAAGAGACAGTGCCGCTTTTTCGCGGCTGGTGCGCTACACCTACCAAAAAGATAGCTTGGTGGGGCCGCTGGTGTTGCTGGAGATACCGGCCAATACAGGACACAACGGCTCGCGGGTCAGCATCGCCCCCGACGGCAAGGTGTACTGGGCTACCGGCGATGCTGTAAAGGATGCCAATGCCCAGGATGTACAATCCCTGAATGGCAAAATCTTACGACTGAACATCGATGGCTCCGTTCCGGCCGATAATCCCATGGCAGGCAACCCGGTCTGGGCATGGGGTTTTAGAAACATGCAGGGACTGGTGTGGGCCGGCAATGGACAATGCTATACTTCTGAACATGGCGATGCCAATGATGATGAGATCAACCTGATTCATGTAAAAGGCAACTACGGCTGGCCGCAGGTACAGGGATTTGCAGAAGGGGAGGAAGAACGAAGTTTTTCAAAAACCCATAGTACCCTGGATCCGCTCAAAGGGTGGACCCCTACCATTGCTCCGGCAGGCATTGATTACTATAACCACAACGCCATACCCGAGTGGCAGAACAGCCTGTTGCTGACTACGCTTAAGGCACAAAGCTTCCGGGTGCTGAAACTGAACCAAGCGGGTACGGCTATAGAAGCCGAAGCCGTTCACCTGGATAAAACCTATGGCCGCCTGCGCGATCTGTGCGTGTCACCGCAGGGAGATATTTATGTTTCTACCAGCAACCGCGACTGGAATCCTGCGCCCGGATTTCCCCGGCCGCAAGATGACCGGATTCTGCGTATTTACAGAACCGGGAAAATAGCAGCTTCAAAAGTCCCGTCCTCAAAACCAGATAATCCGGCACCTGCCCGGTCAACACCGGTGGCCAAGGCCAAATTAACCTATACCCAGTATTGTGCTTCCTGTCATAAAGAAGATGGCAAAGGCGTAGCCGGAACGTTCCCGCCGCTTAAGGGGGCATCCAAAGTAATGGGTAACAAAAAAGATTTGATCAACCTGGTACTTCACGGCTCTGTGGCTACTGATGGGGGTAAAAAGAAAGTATACGACCAGCCCATGCCGGCCTTTGGCTTTTTGGAAGATGAAGCCGTGGCGGCTGTGTTAACTTATGTGCGATCCAGTTGGGGCAATCGGGCCGGCGCCGTCACCCCTGCCGAAGTAACCCAGGTGCGTAAAAGCAAAAATTCAGCAAATCAATAAACCACTTAAACCAGCTGTGTATGATTCAAAAAACAACAACCCAAATGGAAGCTGCTCCCAACCCTGCTTTATCAACGGAGCCACCGGAAACCCGAAAATGGGGCCTGCAACGATGGATGGCTTCCCTGGGGCCGGGTATGATCACCGCAGCCCTGGTTTTTGGTCCCAGTAAAATGACCATTACGTCCAAACTGGGGGCTGAATACGGATATGCTTTATTGTGGATTATTGTCGTGGCCATTTTCTTTATGATGATATTTACCGCCATGAGTGCCCGTATTGGTGCGGCTACGCAGCAAACGCTTTTGACCAGCATCAGGGCCAAGTGGGGTCGGGCGGCAGCCGTCATTATCGGCATTGGTATTTTCCTGGTCACGGCTTCTTTCCAGGCGGGCAATTCTATTGGTGTAGGCATTGCCATAGCCGAAGCCCATGGCAGTCCGCCGGTAGTATGGGTGGTGGTCTTCAATATTGTGGGTATCAGTTTGCTTTTCTTCCGGTCGTTTTACAAAGTGCTGGAACAACTCATGCTCTTTTTAATCGGCCTGATGCTGTTTGCCTTTCTGGTCACGCTGCTGCTGGCACAGCCTTCGCTGTCAGCGGTGGCAGCGGGTTTTGTTCCTGCGGTTCCCGATGGCTCCCTGGGATTGGGCATTGCCTTTATGGCGTCCTGCTTTTCTATCGTAGGCGCTTTTTACCAGTCGTACCTGGTGCAGGAGCGCCGGAAAATCAGCCGCCACGCAAATCAAAAAAAGGACAACAGCCAGACCGGCATCTTTATACTGGGACTCATGAGCGCTATTGTGCTGGTATGCGCCGCCACGGTCTTGCATCCGCAGGGCATTAAGGTGGCCAGTGCCTCGGATATGGCCAAAGCCCTGGAGCCGCTGTTTGGATCTTATGCCGCCACGCTTTTTCTGACCGGGCTGTTTGGCGCTTCTTTTTCTTCCCTGGTGGGCAATGCTGCCGTGGGTGGCTCCCTGCTGGGCGATGCACTGGGGTTTGGTAGTCAGTTAAGTTCTAAAATGGTGCGGGGGCTCATCGCCCTGGTGATGGTAGTAGGCGCCGCCATTGCTATTTTATTTGGACGGCTGCCCCTGGAGCTGATTGTGTTTGCCCAAAGCGTCACCATCTTTCTGGTTCCGTTTATTGGAATAGCCATGTATGCCGTGGCAAATGATAAAAAGATCATGGGAACGCAAAGAAATTCGGTTTGGGTCAATGTGTTTGCCGGCCTGGGGCTGTTGGTGCTGATCCTGCTGGCGCTGAAGAACATCAACGAATTGTTTTAAAACCTCATATTATTTTTTTACATGAAAGATGTACGATTACTGGAGCAGGAATTACTGCAGCCATCCGATGCCCTGGTAGCCGCCATGGCTGAAATAGAAGGCGATATCATGCTGCTGGGCGTGGGGGGTAAAATGGGCCCGAGTATGGCCCGGCTGGCACGCCAGGCAGCCGACAGGGCAGGGGTGACAAAAAGAATTATAGGCGTCTCCCGTTTTTCGGACCCGGTTTTGCCAGCCACCCTGCAGGCCGATGGCATTGAAACCATTGCCGCCGACCTGCTGAACGAAGCCCACCTGGCTGCCATGCCTGATGTGAAGAATATTATTTACCTCGCAGGCCAAAAGTTTGGCACTACCGGCAAAGAAGCCTTTACCTGGGCCATGAACACCTACCTGCCCGGCCGGGTGGCAGAGCGGTTTAAGGCTTCGAGGATCGTTGCTTTTTCTACCGGCAATGTCTACCCCTTTGTTCCCCTTTCTACCGGCGGCGCGTCGGAAGACGTGCCGGCCGAACCGGTGGGTGAATACGGCCAGTCATGCCTGGGGCGGGAGCGCCTCTTTCAATACTTTTCTTCGCTGTACCAGATACCCACCCTTATTTACCGGCTGAATTATGCGGTAGACCTGCGCTATGGCGTGCTGCTGGAGGTGGCCCAATCGGTACAGGAAGAAAAGCCGATCGACCTGAGCACCGGCCATGTCAACGTGATCTGGCAGGGAGATGCCAACGAAATTGCCCTGCGGGCTTTGCTGCACTGCGATGTGCCGGCTAAAATCTTAAACGTGACCGGCCCGGAAACGATTTCGGTACAATGGCTGGCGGAGCAATTTGGCCTTTTGCTGGGCAAAACTCCTCTTTTTATCAACGAGCCGCAACCCACCGCTTTGCTGAACAATGCTTCGCAGGCTCACCGCCTGTTTGGCTATCCCAGGGTTACGCTGCGGCAAATGATCGAGATCACCGCGGCCTGGGTACAGCAGGGCGGATACACTTTTGGAAAGGCCACGCATTTTCAGGAGCGGGCCGGAAAATTTTAATCGACAACCATGATTGAACTGCAACCTCACATCAAGCAACTACTGCACGAAGGCACGGTGATTCCTGCCCATCCCCTGGCCCTGAACGCCAGCCGGAAGCTGGATGAAACGCGCCAGCGGGGATTGACCCGTTACTACATGGCCAGCGGAGCGGGTGGCGTGGCCGTAGGCGTACACAGCACGCAATTTGAAATTCGCGACCCCCGCTTTAACCTGTATGAAACCGTACTGCGGATGGCCGCTGAAGAAATTGAAAAAGCAGCCCTGGAACGGCCATTTATTAAAGTAGCCGGCATTTGCGGGCCTACCCAACAAGCGGTAGCGGAAGCCGGGCTGGCCTTACAATATGGCTATCACCTGGGTTTGCTAAGCATGGGCGGACTGCAGGGATGGAGCGAGGAGCAGGTTCTGGAACGGGTGCAGGCCGTAGCTGCCGTTATTCCGGTGTTTGGTTTTTACCTGCAGCCATCGGTGGGTGGTCGCATCTTTAGCTATGACTTTTGGAAACAATTTGCCGAAATACCCAATGTGCAGGCCATTAAAGTAGCCGCCTTCAATCGCTACCAAACCCTGGACGTGGTGCGGGCCGTATGCTTTTCCAGCCGCAGCAATGATATTGCCTTGTATACCGGCAACGACGACAATATTGTAACCGACCTGCTGACCCCTTACCGGTTTGAAGTAAAGGGTGAAACGGTAGAAAAAAGATTCGTAGGCGGCCTGCTGGGCCATTGGGCGGTATGGACCCAAAAAGCAGTGGAGCTGCTGCAGGAGATTAAAACCTGCCTGCAACAACCGGGTGGCGATTATAGCCAACTGCTGGCTAAAGGCATTGAAATCACGGATGTCAATGCGGCCATTTTTGACCCGGCCCATCATTTTCACGGCTGTATTCCCGGCATTCATGAAATCCTGCGGCGGCAGGGACTGCTGGAAGGCAGGTGGTGCCTGAATCCGGAGGAAGAATTGTCGCCGGGACAAATGGAAGAAATAGACCGGGTGTATGCTGCTTACCCGCACCTGAACGATGATTCGTTTGTGCGCGGGCTGCTGACCCCCACTGCGGCTATTTCTTAAAAACCCCATACCGGTTGTTGCGGAAAAACGTTCAAAAAACCATAGTACTGAACACCTGCAACCGAGATGCTATGAACCCTTTAACCTTATAAAAATGTTGACTGCTTTATCTGGATCAAAATATTGGACCTGGATGCTTTGGGTTTTAAGTGCCGGAGTCTTCCATCAAGCTTTGGCGCAGGGACGCCTGACGGACCTGGGGCCACAGGTATCCGCCGCCGTGATCCAGGGATCTGCCTTTGCTAAAAATAAGGCGGGGAATGAATGGGTTTACACCGTGGTGCGGGGCCGGCCCGCTCATCTGCTGGGATTTGACCTTAACACCAACCAGCGGGTGGTGGACCTGGAACTGAACAACACCGACGGCTCCTGGGATGTCACTTTTTCTTCCGATGGTATTATTTACATAGCCGGGGCCAACGGGCATTTATTCCGCCACACACCCGGCAGCCAGCAGGTGGAAGACCTGGGCCGGGCCTTGCCAGGGGAAACCGTGATCTGGGATCTGACGCCCGGCAAAGAGGGTGAAATTTTTGGAAGTACCTATCCGGGTTGCCGGGTGTTTCGCTACCATCCAAAGGAGGGCTTTAGTGATGCGGGCCGGGGACCGCTGGTAGCGGAAGAAAACTACGCCCGCAGCCTGGAGTACCAGCCCCGGGAGGATAAGGTGTACGTAGGCGTAGGATCGCATTCCCACCTGGTGGAACTGGACCCCAGGTCGGGCGCCAGGCGGGAAATGCTGCCGGAAAAGTACCAGGACCAGCAGTACATCTATTCCATTGGCCTGGTAGCAGGTTTGAAAGGTGGCGACCGGCTTTTTGGCTGGCTTACTAGCAGCAGCCAAAGGCAAACGCTGGTGTACAACCTCAAAAACGGTCAGCTGGAGCAGGTGCTGCCCACCATCGATGTGCGGTCGGTGATCAAAGACCCTAAAAAGCAAACGGTGTATTATACCGCCGAAGGAAAATTGTATGCGGCCGACTTCACCCAATCCCAGCCATCGCCGCAGCCGGTATCCGGGGTAAATGGAACGGCCCTGGCCGCTACCTGGACCCAAAATGGACAACTGGCCTTATTGACGTCGGGTGCCCAACTGGTGCGGTTCGATCCGGTAAAAAAGACGCATACAACCGTACAACTGGAGGTGCCGGCGCAACCCATCGACATTCAAACCATAGGCCTGGGACCCGACGGCCGGATCTGGTCGGGTGGCTACCTGGCGGGCGGGCATGCGGCTTACGACCCGGCTACCGGCCAGACAGAAGCTTATAAAGGTTTGGACCAAACCGAAGGCATGACCACCATGGGTAAGAATATTTATTTCGGTATCTACCCCAAGGCACGTCTGTATGTGTATGATACCAGGCAGCCCTGGGATGAAAAAAGCAATCCTCGATTCATTAAAAAAATAGAGGGACAGGACCGTCCTTTTGCCGTGCTGGGCCTGGAGGCATTGGGGAAAGTATATTTTGGTACGGTGCCCGATTATGGTAAGCTGGGCGGTGCCCTTACTGAATACAACGTACAGACAGATGCGGTAAAAACATTTGACAACGTGGTGGACAAGCAATCGGTGGTGAGCCTGGTGAATGCCGGGGATTATATACTGGGCGGTACTTCTGTTTCCGGCGGACTGGGCATCAAACCGGTTGAAACAGATGGAAAGATTTTCGGCTGGGACCCGCACACCAATACCAGGCTTTTTGACATGGTGCCCGTACCCGGCTCCATTGCTATCACCGCCTTGATG
>JAEWAC010000404.1 GCA_023391895.1 Bacteroidota bacterium | reverse complement strand
TTTATATGTAGACTGCTCATAGTTATATCCCACCATGGCTTTGATATAATGATCTTTAAAAGTGTTTTCGTACTCAGTATATACGTTTGTGGCTATGTAATTGGTTCGCTGGCTGATTTCCCTAATGTCGTTGGTGGTCACACCCAGGTAGGCAATCACGCCCGGGGTGGAGCTGTAGGGCACCGGTACCTGCTTGCGGCGTTCACCTACTTCAGTTGATTGAAAGGTAAAATCACCTTTTACCCGGAACTTGTCGTTAAAGAACTGGGCTGTAAAGCCGGTGCGGTTCCGCAAGATGCCTTTTTCATTATCAATGCCACTTTTACCATACCAAAAGTCACCAACCGAGTAAGCGGCCGAAGCGGTGAGGGTACCGTCAGGATTGAACATGGGCGCTAAAGGATGTCCTTCATCAGCAATGTTTCTCCAGATACCCCCGCCTTCCCCCACGTTCAGCGGGTTGTGGTAGTTCATGTTGGAGTAGTCGGTATTGTTTTCAATCCGCAGCCAGGGGTACACCTGGACCGACCCTTTGGCCCGGAAGTTCAAAACCCTATAGTCATCGGAATTGTAGCGGAACAAACCATCCTGGCCAAAGTAGCGGCCCGTTACCAAAAAGCTGGTTTTATCGCCACTGCCCGAAAAGGTTATGTTATGTTCGCTGGAGAAAGTATTGTCTTTATACAATTCGCGGTACCAGTCGGTACTGGCATAATACACGTATTCACCGGTTACCGGGTCTACTTCGACTTCGGGCAAACCTGGTGTTTTCGATCTTTTTTCCAGCTCGGCCAGGTAAGCCTGGGAAAACCGCAGAGTTTTGTTCACCGCCTGCGGAAACTGGTTTTCCCAGTTCACCGTTGATTCGGCAAACATCTTGGCAAAAGTATAAGCGTCATTGACAAAGTCCGGCATTACGGTGGGACGTTTGATAGACTGATTGGTCGTATAGGTAATGCTGGTTTTTCCACGCGTAGGGTTTTTCGTGGTGATCAGCACTACGCCAAAAGCACCCCGGGCACCATAAATAGCTGCCGAGGCCGCATCTTTCAAAATAGAGATACTGGCAATATCGTTGGGGTTGATAACGCTGGGATCGCCTTCCACGCCATCAATCAAAACCAGTGCACTGCCACCCTGGCCAATGGAAGTGGCACCCCTGATGTTGAACTGGGGTGACTGGTTGGGTTTGCCGTCCATAGGCCTGATGTTCAAGTTGGGCAGCACGCCTTGCAACCCTTGGCTAAGGTTGGTGAGGGAGCGGCCATCCAGGGCATCGCTGGTGATCTGGTCTACAGCGCCGGTCAGGTTGGCTTTTTTTTGCGTACCGTAACCTACCACTACAACATCCTGCATTTGCTGTGCAGCGGCAGCCAGCTGTATGGCCAGTTCTGTTTTATTGCCTACCGCTACCTCCTGCGGATCGTAGCCGACAAATGAAATAACCAGTACCGCATTTTCGCTGGATACATCCAGGGTAAATTCACCCTGTGCATTGGTTTGAGTTATCCTGTTGCTGCCTTTTACAGCTACTGTAGCACCTGCCAGCGGCTTTCCTTCCGCATCGCGCACCACGCCTTTGATAACCGGCGGTGCGGCTGTAACAGTTGTTTTTACAGGAGACAACTCCTTCTTCAGTTTTACAATAATGGTTTTGTCCATAACCGTGTACTGCAGGGGCTGGTCACTGAAAATTTTATTCAACACATGGGTTAAGGAAGCATTTCTTACCGCAATAGATACCGGCTGTGCATTATGCAGCATTTCATCGGTATACAAAAAGCTGTAGCCGGATTGTCTTTTTATTTCCTTGAAAACCCGTTCCAGCGGAGCGTTGTTTTCCGACAAACTGATTTGCTGGGCGATACCATTGGCATGCAACTGAAAGCAAAAGGCCAATAGTAAAATGGCAGTCATTTTCATAGCAACAATTTTTTGAAGAGAAGGACGCCGAACACAGGAGACGACCCCTTCATGCATCGGTTGCTTCTCTGTTTTCTTAAAAGCAGTCAATAACATAAATTTGTTCTGTTTGAGTGGTTTAGAATAATACGTAGACAGTATTCATTCGTCAGCTCAGATTACAACCGGTCGTGCCGCAAACACGGCCGGTTTTGCTGACTATCGGTTCAAGTGCATCAGGTCATAAGGCGGTTGTTTTGATAGATGAATTGTATTGGGTTGATTCTGTTTTTGAATTTTGCAGCGCTTCTTCAAGACCTCACCACTACTTTGCTGCCGTTGATCGTAAAGTGAACGGCACCGGTTAACTCCAGCATTTTAAACACTTTGTCTATCCCCACGTTTCTTGCAATGGTGCCATAAAACCGGGTGTTGACGTGATTCTTATACTCAACGTCTATATCGTACCAGCGTTCTAACTGCCGCATAATGGTTTCAATGGAAGTGCCTTCGAAATTGAAGTAGCCGTTTTTCCAGGCCACCGCTTCTTCTGTATTGATGCCCTGTTGTACTTTGATGCGGCCTTTGGGGCTCACCTGCGCCTGCTGGCCGGGCTTTAGCAAAGCCGTCACCTCTTTTTTGCTGATGCGAACGGCACCTTCCAGCAAAGTGGTATTAGCTGTTTCTTCATCCTGGTAAGCCATGACGTTGAAGTGCGTTCCCAGCACCCGGATCTCCATGTCCCCTACTTTTACTTTAAAGGGTTGAGCCGTATTTTTGACCACTTCAAAATAACCTTCACCCGTTAGCTCCACCAGTCGCTCCGCTCCCGTAAAAGCCACCGGAAAACGAAGCGAAGAAGCGGCATTCAGCCACACCCGCGTACCATCGGCCAGGGTAATATGATACTGCCCGCCCCGTGGTGTGGACAAGGTATTATAAGTTAGAGCTGCCGGGCCTCCTTTCAGGGGTGAATAAGCCAGCTGTCCGTCGCCCAGTTTTTCTACACGGGCATTTTTTGCCTGCGCAATAGTTCCGTTAGCGGTTGTGTCCAATATCACCGAGGTTCCGTCGCCCAATACCAATACTGCTTTGTTACCACCCGGTACAATAGCGGGCGGCGGTGTGGTTTCTCTTTTAGCCACAGGAGCTGAACCCGCAGGCGCCGGGGCATTTTGCCGCGACAGGTAAACATAAAAAGCAGCACTGCAGGCAATGACCAATACAGCCGCCGCGACTTTTAAAAATCCATGCCGCTTTAGTGTCATGACCTTCGCCTTTCTTTGTTCTGAAACAGCCTGCCAGATCCGCTGCTGCAAGGCTTCTTCAGAAGTGGCAAACTCCTGCGGAATGTGCAGCGGCTGGTCCCCATTACGCTCATACCATTCGTTAAACTCCTTTTTCTCATCTTCGGTAATGGTGCCGTTCAGCCACTTTTGCGCTAGTTCGTTAAATCTGTTATCCTGTTGCATTCGGGTTTGGTACTTATATATAAGTCAATCCAACGCAGCCAATCCCTTAGTGGGCAGTAAAATATTTTTCAAAAAAATTGGGGAGGGAAAATAACAACGTTATATGGGAATTTAAAAGAACCAGCTACACAGCAACTGGCCTAAACTGGTACGCAGGGTGCGCAGGGCTTTAGATAGATGGGATTCGACGGTTTTTTCGGATATGCCCATCTGGCGGGCAATTTGCTTTTGCGAAAAGCCCTGCTCGCGGCTTAGCAGAAAAACCAGGCGGCATTTTTCGGGCAACCGGGCCGTTTCAGTTGCCAATTGTGTTTGCAAAGCCTGCAACTGCAATAACTGCTCGGTGGAGTGATCCAACAAGTCCGGTTGCTGCAAGGCGTACTGCTGGTACTGTTGCTGCCGGCTTCTTTTAGCCAGTACATTAATGACTTTATATTTTACACAACCGGAAAGATAAGCTTCTAAACAAGTGGTAATCTGCAGTTCTTCCCTTCGTCTCCATAGTTCCAGAAAAATATCCTGCACCACTTCTTCTGCTTCGGCCAGGTCTTGCAGCTTTTGGGCCGCCACATAAAACAACTTTTTCCAATAGCTATTGTAAATCGCTGTAAACGCTGCTCCGTCGCCGGTCTGTAAACGGCAAAGCAGATCCTTTTCAGCGTAAGAAGTGGAAGGGTTCATAAGCAGGCAATCTTTTCCAGTCCGGTAATGGCGGCATTAAAATAGGGAATTTTCATGGTAAAAAACGGTTACACCACTTTATAAAAATGCTGCACCCCATTGCACGTTTACATAGCGCACGATATACTTAATGAAATCCCCATATATAATGCAGCCATTTACTTTCGGGTCGTTTTACCGATGATACCCAGGTGGGTATGGGCAAAAGAATCCAAATGTTTTAACCCATAACCCAGCATCCGGTCAAAAGCAGCATGGCCCCACAACAAAAGTCCAGTTGCCTGCAAGGCGGTATTCCCAGTTACTATGCCTGCCATTAGCACACCACCGGATATGGCTTTGTGATGGAACAGATTGTACAAAATACCACCTACCCTGGCATTGATGGCATAACCTACCATACTCACATCGGGTGCAAAAAACAGCAGCAGCCAAATCCACCAGGGCTGGTGTACCGGCAAAAAATAAATCATCACCAGGGCAAGGGTGAACTGGATGGCTTCTTCGGCTTGTAACAACTTTTTCATATGCATTTGTTTCTGCAAAGTTGTACCGTGAGGGCAGCCCGATTCGTTAACAAAAGATAATAAAAAGCAGCGGCGCTATTTTGCCAGCCGGCGGCGGATCCGGCTTAAACTCACGGGCGTGATACCCAGGTAATTGGCAATATAATGCTGCGGAATACGCTCTAAGATTTTGTGCTTGTTGCTTTGCAGCAGTTGCTCGTATCGTTCTTCGGGACTCAGGGTCAGCAGGCTTACCATTCGATCTTCCAGGCCCAATGCAATATATTCCGCTATCAGCCTGCCGAACTTTTCCCAGGCATGGCTTTTTGAATACAATTGTTGCAGCACCGTATAAGGAAACACCAGCAACTGGCAATCGGTAAGGGCTTCAATATACAGTTGGGAAGGCTGGCCCGTGATGCAGCTGAAATAGGAGCTTACCAGGTTGTTTTCGAAATAGAAATAAGTGGTTTTTTCTTCCTCGTTTTTGGTGTAGAAATGCCGCATGCACCCCTGCAGCAAAAAGCCGATCTCGTTGCATACTTTTCCGGCTTTTACCAGGTACTCGTTCTTCTGCAGCTTTTTTTCGCGCAAATGTGGCAGCAAAAGGTTCCAGTCTTCTTCTGGAACAGGCATAAAGCGCTCCATATAACTTTTCAGCAGGGTTACCAGCTGGTCAAAATCACCCATTGACTTCATGAAAACAAAGATTACAATAAAAAGCAGTTATAATAATATTGGATCCTTTCCATAGGGTTATTTTATGATCACATAATTGAATCAATCGCTTGAAATTGCAATCACTGTTTTTGCCGATCCATTGCCATATGGGTTTTTAAATGTTTTGATTTTCAGCATGATATCTAACCACTACAGCAACCAACACCAACGGCATTTTTAATATTCCATTTTTCATTTTGCCCTAATTAAAACTTCTTCAAAAACCCATATCAAACTTTACGCACCGTTAAAGAGGTTACAAATGCAAAAGGCAAGCGTAACGCCTGCCTTTTGGTTATAGAAAAAAGATTGAATTATTGCTTTTGGGCCATATCCGCCAAAGCCGTGTTGTACAGTTTGGCATGTATTTCCTTCAGCTTTTCCACCGGCATTTTAAATTCTTTTCGGTCGTACGTCATCAGGCCGTTGGTTTCTATTTCCACATCGGTGGTTTGGGTGTACACGGCGGCGGACAAGCCTTTTTCGATCAGGTACGGCAGGCGGTCTATCATGGCCGCATATCGATTGTACAACTCTTCACGGCTTTTAAAACTTTGGTAGCCCCAGTTGTTTTTATCCTGCCAGGTATGTCCTTCCATCGGCAAACCCAAACCTCCAAACTCGCCCAGCACCAACACCTGTTTAGCCCCAAACAAATCGGGGTGCGGCATCAACGGATCGGGATAGTTGTGCAGGTCGATGATGTGACCTACAGGCTCAAAGTTGCCGCCGCTGGCGCTGTTGATCAGGCGGGAAGAATCGAGTTGATGGGTAAAGGCCACGATTTCTGCGGTTTTGAATTGTCCCCAGGCTTCGTTAAACGGCACCCACACCACAATGCTGGGAAAGTTATGCAGGTCCTGCATGATTTCCTGCCACTCGGTGCGAAAGATCTTTTCCGATTCCGGCGTACGGTCTTTATCCGTAGCCTTTCCGAAAACACCAGGACGCATTTCCCACTGGTTGCCCATGTCACCGCTGGGCATATCCTGCCACACCAGCAGACCCATTTTATCGCAATGATAATACCAGCGGGCGGGCTCTACTTTTACGTGCTTGCGGATCATGTTAAAGCCCATGTCCTTTGTTTTTTCAATATCAAACTTGAGGGCGGCATCGGAGGGGGCAGTGTACAAGCCGTCGGGCCACCAGCCCTGGTCCAGTGGGCCGTATTGAAACACAAACTTATCGTTCAGCAACATGCGCTGTATACCTTTGTTATCCGGCGCCATGGATATTTTGCGCATGGCAAAATAACTTTTTACTTCGTCCACCACTTTGCCCTTTCTCAGCACCGCAATTTTCAGGTCGTATAAAAAAGGATTTTGCGGCGACCATAATTTTGGATTGGCTATGGTTAAAGTAGTCCCTTCTGTTGCGGCTACTTTTTGTTCTGCTACTTTTTGCGTTCCATCCCAGGCGGTGACCAGCAACTGATCGCCCTCCTGCCCGTTTTGCACCTGGGCCGATACCGCTATGGCATTTTGATCGACATCAGGTGTTTGTTTGGTAGATACAATATAGGTTTTTGGAACACTTTCCAGCCACACCGTTTGCCAGATGCCGGTTACCGGTGTGTACCAGATGCTGTTTGGTTTTTTCACCTGTTTACCGCGGGGCTGCGGACCATCATCAGACGGATCCCACACACGCAGCACAATTTGCTGCTGGCTGCCTTTGTTCAAAGCCGGTGTGATGTCAAAAGAAAAAGGATCGTAGCCGCCCTCGTGCTCCCCTACTTTTTTTCCATTTACATACACCTCGCACTGCCAGTCCACGGCACCAAAATGCAGCAGCACATTGCCTTTGCGGTAAGCGGAGGGGATATTCACGCTTCTTTCATACCACAGCACACTGTCTTTACCCACGGTCTTACCGACTCCGGATAAGGCCGATTCTACAGCAAAAGGCACCAGAATGTGTCCGGCAAAAGTGGCCGGAACGGTTTGTTCTGTTTTGGGTACAATATGATATTGCCACAAGCCGTTCAGGTTCATCCAGGATTTCCGCTCCATCTGCGGACGGGGATATTCTGGCAACGGGCTGGTGGCCGAAACTTCACTGGCCCAGGGCGACATGATTTTACCGGCAACCGGTTTCCAGCTTTCCTGGGCAGTCGTAAGGGTAAAACATAAGAGTAGTGCAACTGAAAAAAAGAGGTTCTTCTTCATTTTGGTTTCGATTTACAAGCAGAAGGAAAATTAATGAAACATTTTAAGTGTAGCAGCAATATAAGCTTTTCTGTTGTGACCAGCGCTAATAGGAATATTGAACAAGGAACAAGGAATGATGAAGGAATCAATGCATGATTCATGCGCCGTGTTCATCCGTTCTCTCCCTCAATGAAATTGTGAACTTAGATACTCCTATCCTTCTTTATTCTTCATTCCTTGTTCCTTGTTCCTTGTTCGATATTCTCCTTGTTCCATATTCGTTTCGCCTTCCACTATTCAGATTACTTCTTCAAAAACCCATATGCGGAGTTGATGCTTTTTTTGTTTATCCACATCAACCGGCACTGGAAGGCATCTGGCATCACCTACCGTCGCCAGCTCAAAAGCGGCCTATGGGTTTTTGAAGAAGTTTTAAAGAAGCCGACCTTCCCACTCTATTTTGACGTAAACACTTTTACCCAGTCTACATACATGGTTCCGGTTTGAATTTTTGCCGGATCCAGGTTGGTAAAAAAGTCACCGCCAACGGCCAGGTTGAGTGTGATGCGTTCGGTTTTGCCAAACAGGTTGGGTATGTAACCACCGGACTTTGTTTCCACCACCTGTCCATCCAGGTAGGAAGTCAGGGTGTTTTGCGCCCAGATCATTTCGTATACATGGTAGCAGTCCGTCAGATCTGCATCGGCCGTGATATATCCCACCTGGTTGCGCACCAGGTTGCGGTTGGCCACTTTGCCATAAAAGTAGTTGGTCTGGTAGCGGTCCGGCTCCTGTCCCCGGGCTTCTACCATATCTATTTCGCCCTGTGTAGGCCAGGGATCGCCATAACTCCAGAAAGCCGGCCACATACCATAGCCTTTGGGCAGTTTGATGCGGGCTATCATACGCACTTGGGGTGTAGCGGCACTGGCGGATACATTGGTCTTGCACTCAATCCGTCCCGAGGTATACTGAAAAGTTTTTAAAGTGGGATCCCAGGGTGTGGTAGTGCCGGTTACCGTTTCTTTTTTGGCAGTAATAACCAGGTTGCCACCCGTTACCTGCAGGTTAGCCGGCTGGTAATATTGGAGTTCGTTGTTAAAGGCACCGCCGGTCCAGGTGTTCCATTTAGAAAGGTCTGTGGTAAAATCATCTTCAAATGTTTTGGTCCAGCCGGCCGGCGCCAGTGCCGCTTCATCCAGGTTATAATCACAAACTACATGGGCCAGTACCGGTGTGGGCCCCTTACCGGCAGCAGCTTTGGCGGCACTGCCGGCCCGCTCCGGCTCTTGCGCAGGAGCTACGTCCTGCCTGCAACTATACAGCATACCAATAACGGCTATAGCCAGAGAGGCTTTGTGGAGATATTTCATCTGATGAGGTTTTGGTGAAAGCTTATGAAATATACATATCTGTTTGGGGCTTTACAAGAGCAGCACCCGCTTTTCCTGAAGCTTTTTTATGCGCCGTTTTTGGCTGTATCATTCAGCTTTTAAGGAAGTGGATTTACCGACATCAGCATAGTGTAGTTTTCACCTGTTGTAACAGCTTCTGAAG
>JAEWAC010000388.1 GCA_023391895.1 Bacteroidota bacterium | reverse complement strand
TGTATGGGCCCTGGGTTCGAGTCCCAGCGGGATCACGAAAGAAAAATAACCCTTAGAACTTCAAAGGGTTATTTTTTATTTACCTCTCTTTTTCTTCTTTACATAAAAATTCCTGTATTTGCTAATTGAATAAGTTCTAAAGTTCATCCAATTAAAGGGCGATATTAGCTATCGAAGTGCAGAAAATGGTGTGAAATTGGTCATGCTGCTTGTAAGGGATTTAGCTGCACAAATTCTAATAAATAAGGCGCCTCTTAGATTGAGAAAATTTTTCCGATCCTTCCTTTATAACCTTTTCTCTTTGTAATAATCATTTTGGTAGTTGCCGAACAAAATAGATTTTCAAAAGAAAATATCCTGATTATTTATTATAAAGAATCGATATATCTTTGTTGTGTCAGCATTCCTTCCCTTTAAATAATAACGTTGTCCACTTCCTCTGCCGTATTCTGCAATTGGCATTTCGAAACTTAAGCAATGGGTTAAAATTCAAAAACGCAGATTCATTTTTAAACTTAAAATAAACCATCATGAAAAAGCACCTACTATCAATGCTGGTATTGCTGGCAGTATCATCGACGCTTTTATTTGGATGCAAAAAAGAAGATATGCCAAAATTAACCGATACCACTTTTACCCTGACCGTAAAAGAATACGTCAATGAGATGACGAATACGGGTTACTTTACTTCCAGTGGAGACCCCACCACAGCTGGTAACTATACTATGGATGTACACGTGGCTGGAGATTCGCTTCATTGTTCTCAAACGCTTACCGTACCTGCAGTGGGTACCATTACTATTATTTCTGATTGTTCAGTGACCACTAATACCGGGGCGTGGTACATTACCGAAGGAACAGGCGCCTATGCCAACCTTCGGGGTAATGGGTCGCTGATTATGTCATTTCCTACAGAAAATAACCCCAGTGATATTGAAGCCTTGTATGGAAAAACATGGAGAGAATGAGGCCGAAGGACGAAAGATAAATTAGCAGATAAAAAGTTTCTGCCAAAACACTTTAAGGATTTAAAAGAGAAGGCCCCTGTAACTACAGGGGCCTTCTCTTTTAAAACTAGCTTTTTAACGGTAAGCTGGTCGCAAGTAGATCATGCTTACAGATTATGCAAACTTTAATGCTTACTGTTGAAGCTTTTTATAAATAAAAAACTGTTTCACCAAAAGTTCCTAATCGGTTAGGGCTGCTTTTATACGATTTTACTGCTGATGATTCCACGGTCGTTCCGCTTATTTATGTTAACCATCGTAATCATGATGGTGCATGGCTTGTTTTGCAAACCATTTTTTTAACTTCCACCTACTTAATAGGTTTAGCCTTCTTTTTGGCCGGTGCAGACTTATTGGCCTTTGTTCCATCACTTATAAAACCGCGTTTTTTCATCAGGGCTTCCACCTGCGGGTCGCGGCCGCGGAACAAGCGATAGCCTTCTGCCGGATCAATCGTGTTGCCTACTGAAAAGATGTATTTTTTTAAGCGTTCTGCAACAGCCTTGTCATAAGGGCCGCCTGCTTCCATAAAGGCACCAAATGCATCTGCAGTCAGTACATCGGACCAGATGTAGCTGTAGTAACCGGCAGAATAGCCGTCACTGGCAAATACATGCAGGAACTGCGGGGTGCGGTGGCGCATCACAATTTCTTTGGGCATGCCCAGCTGTGCCAGTGTTTGGCGTTCAAAATTGTCTGGGTCTATCTTTTGCGCGCCGGCCAAGTGCAGCTTCATGTCAATGAGGGCGCTAGCCAGGTATTCGGTGGTGGCAAATCCTTCGTTAAAGGTGGAGGCCTTTTCAATGCGCCGTACCAGGTCCTGCGGAATGGGTTTGCCTGTTTGATAATGCACGGCAAAGCGTTGCAGCACTTCGGGGGTGGAAAGCCAGTGCTCCAGTAATTGAGAGGGAAACTCGACATAATCCCTGAACACGGCAGTGCCCGCCAGCGAAGGGTAAGTTACATTGGAGGATAAGCCATGCAGGGCGTGGCCGAATTCATGAAAAAGGGTTTCGGCATCATCCCAGGAAATCAGTACGGGTTCGCCCTCTTTTCCTTTTACAAAGTTGGAGTTGTTGGAAACAATGGTGGTAACAGGAGTATCCATTTTTTCCTGGGTGCGGTAGGCATTCATCCAGGCCCCGGAGCGCTTGCCGGTACGGGCATAAGGATCAAAATACCATAGGCCTATATGGGCGCCTGTGGTTTTGTCGGTTACTTCCCAAACCTTGACATCCGGGTGGAAAACCGGCATATTGGTCACGGGGGTAAAGTTGAAGTTAAAAAGCTCTCCGGCCACCCAGAACATGCCTTCCCGCAGTTTGTCCAGTTGCAGGTATTGCTTTACTTCGTTTTGATCCAGGTCATATTTGGCCTTTCTTACTTTTTCAGCATAGTAACGGTAGTCCCAGGGTTCGATCTTGATGTTGGCTCCTTCTTTTTGGGCCAGCGCCTGCATATCGGCCACTTCTTCCCGTACCCGGCCTATGGCTGGCTGCCAAACTGCTTCCATTAGTTCCATCGCCCGCTCAGGTGTTTTGGCCATGGTGTTCTCCAGCCGCCAGTGCGCATGGGTGGGGTAGCCTAAAAGCTTGGCCCTTTCCGCCCGCAGCTGCAGTATTTCCGTAATGATGTTATTGTTATCATGCTCGCCGCCGTTGTCGCCCCTGTTTACAAACATACGCCAGGCTTTTTCGCGCAGGTCGCGCCGGCTGGAATAGGTAAGAAAAGGATCAATGGAAGAGCGAGTGTTGGTGATGACCCACGAGCCCGCCAGGTTTTTACTTTGGGCGGCAGCAGCGGCGGCATCGCGTACCGATTGCGGCAAGCCGGCCAGGTCGGCTTCGCTTTTTAACTGTAGAAATTCGTTGGTTTCATCGGCCAGTACGTTTTGGCTAAAGCGGGTAAACAAGCCTGCCATCTGCTGGTTGATTTGCGAAAGGCGTGCTTTGGCTGTACTATCCAGTTTGGCACCGGCCCGTACAAAGTCATTATAGTACTTCCAGGTAAGCCGTTGCTGTTCCGGTGTCAGCTTTGATCGGTCGGGGGAGTTGTAAACGGCCTCAATGCGTTTAAATAAAGCGGCATTTTGGGTGATCTGGTCGGCAAAAGCAGCCAGGCGGGGTGCCATTTCGCGTTGCACCACCTGAAAGTCGGGTGTATTCATGTTCGATCCCCAGATACCGTATAGGGTCATTACCCGGTCCAGTGTTTTGCCGGATCGTTCCATAGCCGCTATCGTGTTTTCAAAAGTTGGTGCGGCTGTCTGGCTGGCAATCTGCTGCACTTCCTGCAGTTTTTCGTTCATGGCGGCTTCCAGTGCCGGCTTAAAGTACGTTATCTGTACGCGGTCAAACGGGGGCACGCCACCATAAGGGCCGGACCATTTGGCCAGCAGCGGGTTTTGATCCGGTGCAATGGTCGTGTCCGCATTTTCGGGTGCAGTAAAATGGAGGTTTTCAGGCATGGCAGTAGATATAAAAAATGCAAGGGTACAAACAAACGTCTGGCCAAGCGGTAGAAGTATACGCATTTCCTGTCATTTAAATTATAAGCGCAATGTCGCTTTTGTGAAGATAGCCAGTTCCAACTTTTAGGGCCCGCTGGTCCTTTTTATTTTTAGTTAAAAAAGCCACCATTACCTGCAAAGGCGCTTGTTTGCACCCTCGACCTGATAGCCGTACAGGAATGATTGGAGAAAAGCCGGTGGTATGAGAGAACCACCAATTGTAAAAAGATTCAAATACCCATTAATGGGTATTTGAATGATTATGAGCGCAGAAGATATTTGCCCTTTGAAATCCATTGATGAGGCTGCCGGCAAATCCATTCTGCCCTTTCGTCAAACTGGATCTCAACTCTGTAAAAAATCTACAC